>NZ_JBSHHY010000040.1:0-52995 GCF_053618675.1 Streptomyces sp. NPDC055632
GATGCTCCACCCGCCGCATCGGCACCATCGTCCAAGCCGTCCACACCCTGCTGACCTGCAACTATTCAGGATGAAAGAGGCTCAGTGAGCCTTTTTCAACCTGATCCTGGTGTCCGGCAGTTGTGCTGGAAACTTGGCGAAGCCCCGGCTCGCCGACCCCGTCGCTCCCTGCGCCTCAGCGCAGGGGGCTTCGTCGTTTCCAGGCCCTCCGCGGCTCACCCGTCCGGGTGTTGGCATGTGTGGGGCCGGTACGGCGCTGAGGGGTGTGACGCCCTGCGGTAGGTTGACGCCGGTGTGACGGCAGTCGGGCCGTGGCCGGTTGGCAGGGGGGGAAGACGATGGTCTCTACGCAGATCTTGATCGGCGGCGATGGTGCCGAGACCGTGCTCGATGACGGCGGTCTCCGGATCGTCGACAGCCGCACCCGCACGGAGATCCCCCTCGCGGTGGTCCAGGAGGCCCGTACCGACGGCGGACACCACGTCGAAATCGTGCTCAGCGACAGCGCCGTGCACCGCGTGGACGCCGGGAACCCGACGGCCGCCACCACCTTCGTCGCCGCCCTGACCGCCGCACTCCCCGCACAGCGGGACCCCGCCGGAAGCGCCCGCATCACGGTCACGCAGCTGGCGTCGCCAGAGGACGCGGAGAAGCCGGCGAAGGATCCGAAGTACCTGCGCCGGATCATCATCATGATCGCTCTCGCCGCCGGCTACCTCGGCTACGTGATCTGGGTCGGCGTCGGCCAAGGAGCAGAGGTCATCGCCCCCATCGTCGCGACCGTCCCGCTCCTCTTCGGACTCGGCCTGATGCTCGTCGGGGGGCAGAGGACGCTGCTCCACTTCGTACTCAAGCGGCGCGGGGTCACCGTGCCCGCCACCCTGGACTTCAAGACGACGGACGGGGCGGCCTGGTACAAGTTCGCCGACGCCGACGGCGCCGAGCGGACCGCGCGGAGCAAGCACGTCGGACCGGTGGCCCGCGCCACGTACGACCCGGAGAACCCTGCCGACCAGCTCGCCGTCGAGATCTCGGGAAAGAAGCACCTGTTCTGGGCCGGGATGTGGATCCTCGGTTCGCTGCCGCCACTGGTCGGCGGCATCGCCCTCGCCCTGACCCCGTTCACGATCGGCTGAGCGGCGCGGCCACGGAGCCGTTTCCAACCTGGCGGTTTTGGCAGCGTGTTGGACGGATCTACCGAACGTCGAAGCTTCTGGTAGACGGGTTCTCGACCAAGATCGCCCGCAGCCACCAAGAGCCTCGCGTGCTTGTCTACCCGTCATCGATCGACCTGTCCAGTCGCACCCTGCGGTGTTTGACCGGACACCTCGCTGTGCGTCGAAGGGAGATCGGGACCCGATGGCGGCGTCTGACCGCAGGTCGTCAGGCTCTGCTCGCCCTGGCCCATCTGCGATGCGGCGACACCTACGCCCGGCTCGCCGCCGGGTTCGGTATCGGCATCGCGACCGCATACCGCTACATACGCGAGGCCGTCGACGTGCTGGCCGCGCTCGCGCCCACCCTGGCCGGGGCGATGCGCATCGCGCGGACCAAGGCATTCGTGATCCTGGATGGCACCCTGCCGCCGATCGACCGGATCGCCGCCGACACCCCGTACTACTCAGGCAAACACAAGCGGCACGGCATGAACATCCAAGTCCTCACCGACCCGTTCGGCCGCCTGTTGTGGGCCTCGCCCGCGTTGCCCGGCTCCACCCACGACCTGACCGCCGCCCGCACTCACGGGATCGTCGAAGCACTCACCGACGCCGACCTCAAGTGCTGGGCCGACAAGGCATACCAGGGCGCCGCCGGCTCCATCCGGGTGCCCTTCCGCGGCCGTCGCCTCAAGCGGTGGCAGCGCCGCCACAACAGCACACACGCCAAGATCCGCTGCCTCGGCAAGCAGGCCATGGCTACCCTGAAGGGCTGGCGTCTCCTACGGAAGCTCCGCTGCAGCACCACCCGCATCACAGCGATCGCCCAGGCCGTCCTCGTCCTTCACCACGCGTCAGCGTGAGATTGGAAAAGGCTCACTGAGCCTCTTTCATCCTGAATAGTTGCAGGTCAGCAGGGTGTGGATGGCTTGGACGATGGTGCCGATGCGGCGGGTGGAGCATTGGGCTCGGCGGAGGATGCGCCAGGACTTCAGCTGCGCGAAGGCCCGCTCTCCCGGTGCCCGCAGCCTGGCGTGGTCGCGGTTGAACTGCTGGTAGTGCTCGGGTTGTTCGCGGTGGCGGTAGCAGGGGGTGCGGAAGGTGGCGCCTGCGCCTTGGTAGGCGCGGTCGGCGAGAACGAGGATCTGTCTGGTGAGGCAGGCCTGGACGACGGCTGTGGCCCCGGGCCGCGGTCAGATCGTGAGTGCGGCCGGGTGTCGCACGCGAGAACCACAGGGGTGTGCCGTCGGGACGGGTGATGACCTGCACGTTCATGCCGTGCCGGCGGTGTTTCATCGAGTAGTACGGCTCGTCCGCACGGATGCGGTCGATGGGGATCAGGGTGCCGTCAACGATGACGTGGTCGCCTTCACCGAGGCCGGTGAGTGCTTCGTGGAGGCCGGGCGCCCAGCCGGCCAGGACGTCCAGGGTCTCGTCGACGTAGCGCCAGGCGGTGGCCTGCGATATCCCGAAACCCGCCCCGAGCTGCGAGAACGTCTCGTTCTTCCGTAAGTGCACCAGCGTGAGAAGCGCCTGCTTGAAGCACCCGAGCCTGCGCCAGCGGGTGTTGCGAACTCGGCGACGCTCGTGCAGCAGCCAGGAAACGTGTTCAACCAGCTCGTGCGGGACGTCGAGCATGGCAGGATACGGAACCACCAGGGCCCCTTCGGTCGCCGGTGTGTTGAGTGAGATCACCACGCCAACGACCAAGGGCCCTGCCTCGTCACCACCCCTGCTGACCAGCCTCTTTCACCCTCCAGCACAGGATGAAAAAGGCTCAGTGACCGCTTCGAGCGGTACCGGATTCCGACGATCAGGAGGAGAAAATGCGCAAAGCCGTACTCGGCGTGCTCGTGGCACTGGCAGCGGTGCTCGCCGTAGCGCCCCTCGCCGGCGCTGACCAGACCGACACCGTCGCCTGCTGCGGCGGCGGACCCGGTTTCCCGTAACCGGCACCTGCCAGCTGAAGTGCTGGACGACGTTCCCCTTCGACAAGGAGATGTGATGCGCAAAGCCGTACTCGGCGTGCTCGTGGCACTGGCAGCGGTGCTCGCCGTAGCGCCCCTCGCTGGCGCTGACCAGACCGACACGGTCGCCTGCTGCGGCGGCGGTCCCGGCCACCCGTGATGGGCGATCGCTGACAGCTCGGCGGATGAGGGCCTGCCAGTTCGCTGGCGGGCCCTTTCTCTTTCGTTCGTACCGGCGGCCGGGCAGTAGCGCCCGCATGGTGAAGGGCGCAGTTCGCTTTCCGTGGTCGTGTCCGTGGTCGCGCACGAGTGCGCGTCCTTACGCCCGCCCGTGCTCCGGACTGCCTTTCCAGACGGCCCGGAGCACGGGCGTTCTTCCTCTGTGCCGCTCACGCGAGCCCGGCCGCCGGCTCCCACAGAGGCCGGGCGCGCCCGGTCCCGTCGCAGTGGAAGCACCGGCCGCCTCCCGGGGTGCTGCGGGCGCCGATGGTGCCGGCGGCGTGGTGGAAGAGCCGGGTAAGTCCGGCGAGGTGTGCCGCGTGGAGCGGGAGGTCCTGGCGTCTGCTGAGGGTGAGCTCCAGGGCGACGCCGGGGCCGGTGAAGTGCGCGTGGGGCAGGTTCCCGGTCATCGCGCGGAGCGTGTCATTCACCTCCCGCATCGTTTCCGCGCCGGTCAGCTGCACCCGGGCGGTGAGGATGGTGTCGGCGGCCGCGGTGAAGGACAGCAACCCGGCCGGGCGGGCGAGCTGTCCGACACGGCCCACGGGACCGGGATGGGTGTGGTGGAGCCGGGCCAGGGCGTGCCACAACTCGCCCGGCAGATCCTGGGGTGCGGTCTCTCGGTTGCGTCTCATACGGCCCTGTGTAGATCCTGCGATGAGCTGTAACCGTCGGATGGACCCGTCCGTCCCGCCCGGTGGCGCGGTGACTTCGGGACCGGTCCCGCTGTGCGGCCTGGTGGTTGCCGACCGCACAACGGGTTTGTGGGGTCAGGTCCGCAGGCGGAACCAGCCGCGGCCCCTCTCCGGCTCAGGGCGGTCCTCCGGTTCTGGTGGCGCGGCGGCGAGGCGGGCTACTTCGGCGGCGGCTTCCTCGCGGGCGACATCGTCGGCGTGGCAGGTGCCGCACACGGACACGTCCCCGGCCTTCCAGGCCGTCCGGTGGGCGGTGGTCTCCTCCCAGCGCTGGTCGGTGAACTTCTGCCCGCACTGCTTGCACACCGGGCGCCGTGCCTCCCGCTGAGCGGCGCGGCGCCGCTCGTCCTCCGCTTCAGCGCGGGCGTACTGGCGGTGGTAGAGGGCGTGGCCGTCGGGGTTGTCGAGCGCGTCGGTCAGGCTCTGTTCGTCCTTGCGTCCCAGGCGCCGCCACACCGCCGCGCCAGCGCCGTGCTCCTGAAGCTGCTCCAGGGTGGTGACGACGACGGGTACCGCCTGGCGGTAGTCCCGCGCGGTGATGGCCTTCTCGTAGAGCGTGCCGTATCGGCGCGGCGCCCAGTAGCGGCGGCCGGCCTCCTCCAGCACGGCAACTGTGTTGGCGATCTTCGCCTCGGTGGTGTCCGCGAACACGAACGCGAGGGGGACCAGGCCCTCCCGGCCGGTTGGCGGATAGACCCGACGCCACAACCGCAGCTCATGGCGGACATCCTCGATCGCGTCCGGCTGGGAGCGGACCAGGTCCACAGCGATCCTGCCCGCGTCCGGTGCCAGCAGCCGGCCCCACTGCCAGTACCGGCGCAGCTTGGCCACCAAGTCGTGGGCGTCCTCGGTGCGGCGGTCGATCTCCAGCAGCATCACCGGCACCCCGGCCTGAGGCGCCCGCACCACCAGGTCCGCCCGCTGCACATACCCGCCTGCGAGCCGGTGCGGAATCTCGGTGGCAAAGCCGAGCCGGTGGCCGATCCCGGCACGGTGGAGTTCGGCGGCCGTCGAGGTGACCGCCGCCGCGTGGTCGTCGTAACTGGTGCCGAGCAGCTCCCCGGTGACCGGGTCGTACTTCTCCTCGCGCAGTGCCGAGATGCGTATGCCCTTCGGCTCCAGCAGCTGCTTCGCCTCGCCGTGGCCCCGCTTCGTCAACACCCACACCTGCCGCTGGTCCTCCCGTACCAACTCGATCCTCACCAGCTGGTGGTCCTGAAGATCCAGAAGGTTGTCCCGCGTCAGCCTGTCGTGCTGGTTGTCCGGACGGGTCAGCTTCCAGAGCTGGTCGGGCGTAGCCCTCTGGAAGATCCCCAGTGCCTGCAGCAGCTCGCGGCGTCGAGGTCCGGTCGAAGTCCTCCGGTGCTTTGGCTTCCTGGACACATCTGTATGAGGGTTGTCGGCGCTGCGCCGGCCCTCTGTCCGCCGGGCCTGACCTGCAAAAACGCCCGGCTTCTGACGGCGTGGCGCGGAGGGGGTGATGGAGGGGTCCACGGAGGAGGCCTGTCCGGCCGGGTCAAGGGGCTGCTCGGGCTCGTCTGCGGTGCTCGCCACAGGATGCTCCTGAAGGTGGGGCGGGCCTATCCCGCCGGTCACCTTCTACAGGTGCGGAATCCGGGCCCGGTGTGACACCGGCCTCGGAAGACCCCTCCACCGTAACCGCATCGTGATCAACCCGGATGTCCTGTGTCATCGAACTTTGAGCGATTACCACCGAAGTTTGAGTGATCGGGGGCCGAGCGTCAGGAGCGACAGGTTTTGATCGGGCGGTGCAGCACCGGGTCGCTGTTGCACCGGCGAGCGCTGGGCGAGGCCGTCGCCACGGCGCCGGCGGTACGCGACGGCGCGCCGTCGACCGGCCCCGCACCCACGTACGCGCAGGTGCAGGCCCTCGTCGACGCGCCCGGCGTCACGTGACGGTGAGTTTGCCGAGGTCGGGGGCGTAGACGGTCATCCAGTGCGGGTTCAACCGGTAATAGACGACCTCGCGATTCCAGTCGAAAGGGTCGTCGCCGTAGAAGTCCTTCAAGTAGGCAAGGAGTTCCTCCCAGTCGGCCGTGGTCTCGGCGTCCTCGGGGTTCATCTCCTCCACCATGCCGTGGGTGAACACGCCCAGGTCCTCGCCGCGCATGTGCGCGACACTGGCGGCCGGACGGGCAGCGAGATGACGGGCCTTGGCGGCATTGCGAGCCGTGCCGAAGTGCCACCGGCCGTGCAGGAAGTGCCCGTCGGCACCGCTGATCCGCGGCTCGCCCTTTGCGGTCACCGTGGAGAGGGCAAGCGTGCACATGCCGGTGAGGATCCCGGTGAGCTGCGCCGCCGTGATGGTGCGGCCCTCGACGATCGAGCGGAGGTGTGCGGTCGAGCCGGAGAGGGAGGAGTCGAGGAGGGACTGGAGCTCGTTGAGTTCTTCTGGGGTTTCGCGCATGCGTCCATCGTGGGCCGTAAACCCGACACCCCTTGTCGTCATTGACGAAGCACGCGGCGACAGCGGATGCACGCCCCGGGCAGACACCCGCGCGTTCGACCCCCGACCCGCTACACCACTCGGCGGGACACCATCTGACACCGCTCGGAAGGCGGAGCCAGGTCTGCCCTCCCGACCACTCAAACTTCGGTGGCAATCGCTCAAAGTTCGATGACACAAAACACCGGAGGAAGAGAGTTCTCCCCTCCGCCGACTGGACTCTGTCCACAGGGCCACAGTTCGAGTGTGTCCTCGAGGCCGCTGCGATCAGCGGGGCGGCCCGACGATGAGGAGCCACCCATGTCCGAGAACACCGTCACCGCTCCGCTCACCCCGATGGAGCCGGCCGACGTCACCGCCGCCTTCGCCTACATCCGGGCGATCCACGCCGCCGACATCGACACCGCCTGCCAGGTCGCCGACGACACGGGCCCGCAGTTGCACCGGCCACTCCTGGACGTCGCCGCCCGCGTCTTCATTCCCGTCACCGCCGCGGACGACCACGACGGCGAGCCGTGCGCGCACTCCTTCCCGGCCGCCGCGCTCGGACGCCTGCTGCTGCAGCTCCTGTGCCACGGCGTGTGCCTGGCCGACGCACGGGGGCATGGCCGACACCATCGTCCGCTTCACCGAGAACATCCTCACCGCAGACCCCGGCGGCGTCGACGAGGCCCTGCGCCAGTTGGAGGCCGCGGGAATGAAGCAGGCGATGGAAGCGCACCCGGCGCACCACCCCACCGCGTAACCGCACCACCGGGACAGTGGTGGTGCGGTGGGCGGTCCGCGTCCCCGGCGCACCACCGCGCCACCGTGGTGCGCTCCATCCGCACCACCGCGTCATCGAGCCGCACCACCGAGCGCCGGCGGTGCAGTCTCGCGGCCTCGCCGCACCGCACCGGTCGCGCGCCACCGCCGGGCGGGCTCCTTTATCACATGCCCCCTTGACCGCGACCTGATCGCGAACCGAAACCGGCGATGGCAAGGAGAAACGTCGCGGTAGCAGAGCTCGACAAGGGGGTGTAGCAGGGCCGGACAAGGGGAGTCGCGCGCGTCCGGCCGCACCCGGGCAAGAGGCCGTCGGCGGGTGCACCGGCGCGGTGCGGAGCATCGGGTACGGCGCACCGGCGCGCGTCGGAGTGGTGCGGTGCTGGAGGCGGTGGCGCACCATCGCGGCGCACCACGATGGAGTCCATCGTCGCCCGGCGCACCGAAGTGGAGTCCACTGAGCCTCCGCCAACTTGAAGTCGCAGGTCAAAGGGCTGGTGTGACCGGTTCTCGGGCTGCTCGTGCTGGTCACGGGCGATTGTCTGAGTAGTAGATCGTCCGTCAGCGCGGTCGACGCCTGAGTCGAAAGGCGGTCGACGGGATCATCTCGTGCAGGGGATCATGCGTAGGTGTCGCCGATCGAAGCCGCAACCGATGACCTGCGAGACCTCGCTGTTCTCTGGAGTATCGGCGAGGCCCATGCTCACGATGTCGTCGAGGCTGCCTGCGCGGCACTCGTTGCCGGGCTGGACAGCCCGGCACTGCGCATTCTGGCCGGATACACACGTGCCGAGGCGGAGTACGACGTTCCCGACCTGCTTCCCGTCGTACTCGATGAGCTGGACCTGGTGTTCTACCCGCGCGACAGCGAGGCCGGGCAGGACGCTGCCGTGCGGGCGCTCGCGCACCAGATGCTGGCGGGCCGGCTGACGCCGCGAGAGCTTGCTATGCGCATCCACCAGCGGTTCGGCCACCAGCTGCCCCTGGCCGAGCGTCTTGCTGAGCTTGATGACGAGTACGACATCGTCGAGTACGGGGACAGGACGTTGGCCCAGCTCGATGCCGAGGTCACGGCCGAAGCTCAGCGTCTGGCGCATGGTCGGCCCGACCAGAACCGACATTCGTAGCCATCGAGCCCTGAACAAGCGGTCGTCAGCAGAAGTAGGTAGCTGAACTGTCCGGTTCTTGCTCGCCGTAGTCCGGCAGCCTTCTACGATCCGGTGCATGTTGGATCCCGAGCTGCTGGAACGGATCACCGCGCGGCGCGCGGAACTGGACGAACTCGAAGAGCAGCTGGCCAAACAGCTGGCGGAAGTGCGGGCCGAGCGGGACGAACTCGCCGTCGCCGAACGCGTCCTTGAACGGATGGCCGGGCAGCTCGCCGAGGAACGTTCCTCGGCCCGACCGATGCCGGGGCAAGTGGCCGGACGGGCGGTGATGCTGATCCCGCACCGTGAGTCGGGAGTGGAGGAGGACGCGCTGCCGTGGGACTACCAGCGCATCGTCGCCGCTGTGCGGCAGGCCGCCGGACCGGTCATGGCCCGTGAGGTCGGCGAGGTGGTGGGGGTGGACGTCAGCGTGAAGGCCAAGCTGGAACCGCTACGCAGCAAGCTGGTGAGGCTCGTCGATCGCGGCTGGCTGCGGAAACTGCCCGACGGCCGGTTCACCACCCGCCTGTGACCAGCAACACCGACACTCGGAGCGGCTCGGCACGGGCGTAACCGGGGTGCCCCCGGCGGCCGTTGGAATTGTGTGACGAATACCGAAGAGCGCGCCGAGGAGACCTGCCCGTTTGTCTACCAGTGCCGTCTGCCGCTGTCCACGCGCACCGTCAACCACCTCGCCGATCTGCTACGGCGCCACCTGAAGGCGATTCGCTCCAGGTGGCGCATCCTGCCGCCTGGGAGGATCGCGGTGATCGTCCTGGCCGTGCTGCGTCACGACCAGCGCCTGGCCGACATGGCCGGCGGAAACAATGTGTCCGAGTCCACCGTCCGCCGCTGGCGCGACGAGCTGATCGGGCTGCTCGCCGCCCAGGCGCCGCGCCTGGACCGCGTCCTGAGGAAGGTCACCAGGCAGGGTGGGGAGGTGGTCCTGATCGACGGCACCCTCATTCGCGCCAGACGCCGCACCGGCAAGGCCGACCGGCGGAACTACTCCGGCAAGCACCGCAGCCATGGCCTGCACTTCCTCGCCCTGACCGACGAGAACGGGCGCCTGATCTGGATATCCGCCGCCCGTCCCGGCCGCACCCACGACAACACCGCCGCCCGCCACGACCACATCCTGGCCCACCTGCGCGCCGCCGGCCGCGGAGCGTTGGCCGACCTCGGGTTCCGCGGCCTGGACAACGACATCCTCGACCCCGTGGTCGTCACCGGCTACATCGCCACTCGTACCCACAAGCTCACTCGAGGCGAGAAGGAGGCCAACCGTGTCCTCGCCGTCGGACGGGCACCGGTTGAGCACGGCTTCGCCCACCTCAAGAAGTGGCGGATCCTCACCAAGCTCCGCACCGATCCCGCCCGCGCCACCCGCCTCCTGCGCGCCCTGCTCGTCCTGACGAACCTCGAAATCAACCGCTGACGGATGATCTTCTCCGTGGGCTTCCGCCCACGACCAGCACGAGTACCCCGAGGATCGGTCACACCAGCCCTTTGATCTGCGACTTCAAGTTGGCGGAGGCTCAGTGGAGTCCACTCAGCGGCTCGCCCCACCGTGTCCGGTACCGGGTTGCCCGGGATGCTGCCGGCGCTGCTGGTCCTCAAGGACCGGCCGGGGAGCGGGAGCTCCCGGGTGGGGCGCGTAGCGCTCCCGGAGCGCCTTGCCGCGCGCCTTCATCTCCTCGATGCGGGCCTGAATGCTGTTGACCTGCTCGGTGGTCAGGTCCTGCGCGCCCGTCTCGGCGCGCGCCTTCTGCAGTGCCCGCAGCCGCTCCATCCAGTCCGCCGGCTCGTCCCCGTCTTCCGGCTCCTCAATGTCAGAGGCGGTGTCGAAGACGGGGAGGAGCTGTTCGGGCATCGCGGCCTGCTGGTGCGCGGTGACGCCCTCGTAGTACCGGGTGCGTCCCGCGCCGCGCGCGGCGCGCAGTTGGCGGGTGAGGACGGTGGAGGCGATGACCGCGCGGTCGTAGCGGAGCGGGACGCGGGGGATGTCCCACTCCCCCAGCTCCACTGGCAGGACCGGAGCGTCGCGGGGGATGTCCCACTCCCCCGGCTTCCCCGGCGGGGCCGGGACGTTCGGAGCGGTGAGGTCGGCCGGGGGCCGGTGGTCGGTGTCGGGGGCCGCCTCCGGTGCGCGCCGGTGGCTGCGGGTCGGGTCGGGGTGGGCCCAGTGGGTGGTGTAGAGGCGATAGTTCGCCAGCAGGCCGCGGGTGCTCTTCGGTTCGGTGATATCCAGGCAGTGCGTAGCGATGGCCGCGGTCACGATCTCCTCGTCGAGACCCGGTTCGCGGCGACGGCCGCGCTGGACCAGGGCGAGGAAGCGCCGGGTCTCGGCGAGCAGGTGGCGGCGGTGGAAGAGGCCGTTGCCGCTCATCACGAACACCATCGCCGAGATGCCGAGGGCGGCCAGAGCGACGTCCAGGGTCTCGGCGACGCGGACGCGGATCGCGACGGCCGCGGCCCGGGCCCCCTCCAACAGGCTGTCGACGAGATGCGCGGCCTCACCGAGGAACTCCTTCGCGCCCGCCCGCCAGTCGGCGCGCAACTGGGCGAGGGAGCGGGCCTTCGGCTTCGGCGGGCGCGTCTTCCTGGCCGCGATCCGGTTCAGCTTCGTACGGGCCTCCTCGGAGACGACAGGCCCGAACTTGAGGTTGCCATCCTCGTCGACGGCGGTGACGTACTCGTGCTCCAGCTCCTGACGGCACAGGTCGATCTCCTGGCCACGCTTCGACATCCAGCCGATCAGCTCGTACGGCACCCCGGCCACCTCCATCACCGGCCGACGCCCCGCGCTGACCGTACGCGGCTCGGACGCCACGCCCAGCGCCTCGCACACCCCGGCCATGACGAGCTCGTTGTAGAGGGAGGAGGCCGCGACCACGTTCTCCAGCAGCGTCGTGGAGTGCACCGCACCCCACTTCCCGTCCAGGCGCAGCCCCCGCAGCGACGCCAGGACGTGGTCGTGGAGCAGCGGGGTTCCGGCTCTCGACTCGTAGTGACGGAAGCGCGCGAAGGCCAGACCGTGCACCGGCCGGGTGGGGTAACGGCCCTGGGCGCCGACGCGGATGGTCGCCGCGTGGTCCTCGATCCAGACGAGCGTCGCCTCGATCGCCCGCTCGTGCGCGGCCTCGATCACCCGCCGCGTCTCCTCGTCCCCCAGCGCCCACATCAGCTGGATGGTCGGCTGCGGACGGAAGACGAGGTCCATGCCCGTGACTTCCACAGCGCGGCCCAGTTTCCCGGCCCTGGCCGCGGCGGCCGGCTTCTTCCCGGCGGCGAGCGCCTCGGCGACTAGGACCTGTCCGGCCGATCACGCCTCTAATCCGAGCACCGGTCCGATCCGGGAGGTCGGGAAACGGGAGACGCGCCGGGGCGCGGATTCTTGGCATGCCGCACCTGGTAGAACACTGCCCGTGGGTATCCAGGAGCGCGAACGCAAGATGTACCGGCCGCTGCGGCGGGCCGGCCTCGAGGTGATCCCGGACGCCGTGCCGGACGGCACGATGCCGTTCGTCTTGGGATACGACCGCGAGGACATCGTCGGCGGCTTCTCCCACCGGTACGAAACCCCACGGCTCGTCGAGCGTCTCAACGAGGACTGGTACGACCTGGCGGTCTCCTCGGGTCTTTTCGACCACCGGCGCGAGTTCCTCGTCCTGCTTCCTCACGGCACCCACACGCACCATGCCCTCCTGCCGAAGGAGCACTTGCATTATGGCCGCCATACCCCATCGTGGGTCTGGACCCGGGTCCGGCTCCTCGACCGCTGGGACATCATGGGGCGGGGTGCGGCATCGGCGTTCCTCGGCATACGTGCAGGACACCCGGGTTTCAGCATGATGGCGCTCGACAGCAGCGTGTACATCAGCTGCTCGACGGGCGAGATCGGTGTCGACGTGAGGGCGGTGGCCCACCCGGCCCGCTCTCAGAACGTCCTGCAGGACCTGGAATGGTACGCAAATTGGGACTACCCCCGCACCGACAAGGAGTTGCAGAAGCGGATCGCTACCTGGCTCGCGGGCCGCGCACTGGAGACCGCCAGCCGTTCCGATCAATGACCACGCGGGCCCCGGCGGCGAGGCCGGCAAGGTTGCCGCCGTCCGGCTGATCATGTGACTCCTCCATCGCCGAATCGTTCACGTGGGCATGGGGCGGGGTGATCTGACGGATGCCGAGTGGGAACGGCTGCGGCCGTTCCTGCCGGTGAGCAACGGTCGTTGTGGCAGGTGGCGGGATCACCGGCAGGTCATCGACGGGATTCTGCATCGGGTGCGGACCGGGGTGCAGTGGCGTGATCTGCCCGAACGGTTCGGGCCGTGGAAGACCGTCTACGAACGCCACCGCCTGTGGTCGGCAGACGGCACCTGGGAACGCCTGCTCCAGCAGGTCTAGGCCGCGGCCGACGCCGCAGGCGAGATCGACTGGGACGTCTCGGTCGACTCCACCATCGTCCGCGCGCATCAGCATGCGGCCGGCGCCCGTACCGATCCGCCGCCGGCCCCGGGATCAAAGGGGGCCGAAGAGATGGAACACCAGGACGAGACGCCGTGGCAGAGTCTCGTCGCCCGCCTGGCGGAGGTGGTGCGGGAGGTGAGGGCCTGGGCCGCTCGCGGGGCGGGTTCACCAGCAAGCTCCACCTGAGCGCGGACGACCGTTGCCGTCCGCTGTCCTTGATCGTCACGCCAAGTCAGCGGGCGGACTGCACCCAGTTCGAGCCGGTCCTTGAGAAGATCCGAGTCCTGAGACCTGGCCTGGGACGGCCGCGCAAGAAGCCGGACAGCCTCGCAGCCGACAAGGCCTACAGCAACGGTCCCATCCGCGAGTACCTACGACGGCGGGGAATCCGCCACACCATCCCGGAGAAGACCGACAGCCAGGCGGCCCGCCTGCGCAAGGGCGCACGCGGTGGACGGCCGCCCGGCTTCGATGAGGACCGCTACAAGAAGCGCAACACCGTCGAGCGGGCGATCAACCGCCTGAAGCAGTTCCGGGCGGTCGCCACGCGTTACGACAAGCGCGGCTACGTCTTCCTCGGCACCGCCACCGCGGCGGCCGTCGCTATCTGGCTCCGAACATGAACTCCTACGCGACCCAGCAGTAGACGCCCTGGTCATGGCGCCGGGCGCTGCTGACGAGGCCAGCCAGATCACCCACGATCGCCTCGGCGATCTCCGTGTCGATGGCCTCGCCATCTTCCGCGCGCAGCTGAGCCCACGAGGCGGCGACGTCACGCAACCTGGAGTGCCCAGCATTCGCGAGTGCAGTGGACAGGCGAGGCGAGATCGCGAAGACGACGCACCCGTCGTTGTCCTGGCCCGCGACGATGCGAGGCTCACCGGCATCGACGAGTTCTTCGAAGCTGGCGCCGGCCAGAAGGCATTCCCACTCGACCACGGCCTCTTCGGGATCGAAGTTACCGAAGGAGAGCGACTCGAATGCCCGTCCCGGCCCGGTTTGGAGGGTCAGAGCCGCTGACGTGTCGTCCGGCGCCACGAAGAGCTTCACGATGATGCTCACCCGGGCATCATGCCCGACTGCCCACAACCATGATCGGCCGGACAAGTCCTAGGCGACCGTGAACAGGCCGCCGGGGACGTGGACGGCGACGACGGCCGCCGCAGAGGGCAGGTCGTGCTCAGGGTCGTGGCGGGCGGGGTCGGCGGCGTAGCGCTCGTACTCGGCGCGCAGGCCGGCCTCCGCGTCGCCGTGTCCGGCGGCCGCGCGGGCCAGACGGCGCGCGGCGGTGCGGGTCCAGGCCCGGACGGTGCGGGTGTCGCCGACGCCGTCGAGGAGGGCGTAGGCGCGGGTGCCGTCCGGCATCGTGCACACCGCCGTCGCATCGCACTGGAACACCCGGTCCCCGGGCCGCCGGGCGACTGCGTGCGGTTTCACTGCCCGGTCCTCGTCGGCGTCCTCGCTCATGGCAGAAGCCTTCCAGAACGGGAGTCGGATCGGGGCGCTTCGCTGCAGGCGCCTACAGGCCGGTGCCGGTCCCGGGGTCGGTCGGCACCAGGACGACGCGCTGAACGCCCGTCTGGAGGTATTCCGGTCCCTGGCTGCCGCCGGGATCCCGGCCGAGCATGCGGACGAGTTCGCTGCGGCTGACTACTGCCAACCTGCTCTATCTCACGGGTCCCGACAACGCCGAACTCGAACGTGGTGCCGATGTCCTGGCGAGGGGTTACGCCGTGGCCGGCGCGGCGGTGGGGACGGCTCCCTGGGCGGTGCCGGCCGGGTGGGGCCGTACAGCATCGGCGGGCAGGCGGTGTTCCACGCGGATCAGGAGGGCGGTGGCGATGGTAGAGGTGATGATCAGGGCTGCCCAGGGCAGCCGGCCGTCCATCGTGAACAGGATCGTGAACAGCGAGGGCGCGACGGCCTTCGCCAGGGACCAGGAGATCTGGTAGGCGGCCATGTAGCGGCCGCGCACGTACTCGGGAGCCGCCGACATGGCGAGGACGTCGGCCGCGGGACTGTGGATCAGTTCGCCGAGTGTGTAGACGACGATCACGGCGGCGAGAGCGGTGCCGAGCACCGGGCCGGAGGTGGGGCGGACGGTACCGAGCGCGATCTGCGCGGCGAAGGCGGCGGAGAACAGGGTGCCACCGAGAACTGCGGCCCGGGTCCGGCGGGCACCGGTCCGCCGGACCCGGCTGCCGACGTATACGCCGGCCAGTGCGCACAGCACGGTGTTGACGGTGAACGCGGAGCCGGTGAGGACAGCGGGTGCGTGCAGCCATTCCAGCAGGAACAGCGGGAAGAGGATGGACAGGGCAGAGTAGCTCAGCGCGTTGAGGAAGTTGGCGCCGGTGAGGATCAGGAAGGGTCGGTCGGTGAGGACCAGCCGGTAGCCGGCTCGGCGCCGGGCCGCGGTGGAACGTACCGGCCGCAGGGGGCGCAGCAGCAGCGCGGCCAGTGCGAAGACCAGGGCGTTGCCCCAGGCGGTATAGGTGTAGCCGGTGGGGCCGGTGAAGGCGATGACCAGCGAGGCCAGAAGCGCGCCGGCGCCGTTGCCGCCGTTCTGCAGGGCGCGGGTGGCCGCCTGGAGCCGGTCGCGGTCCGCGCCGCTGGCGACCTCGCCGATCAGGGATTGCTGAACTGCGGGGAAGGCGCGGTCGGCTGCGGCGGTGACTAGTGCCACGGCGGCGAACGCGGGCAGGGAGTGGGCGACGGGGTAGAGCGCGAACCCGATAACCCGCACGCCGTACAGCGTGTACTGCACACGTTTGGCCCCGCACCGGTCGACGGCAGCACCGGCAAGCGGCAGCGCGGTCAGGCCCGCGAGGCCGGTGACGGTGAGAACGGCGCCGACGACGGTGAAGGACAGCCCGGTGATGGCGTGGAAGAACACCAGCGTGAACGGCACGTACAAGCCGGTGCCGATCCCGTTGACGGAGGCGGCGACCGGGAGAGCCCACTGTCCTGGTACGCGATCCTGCTCTTTCACAGCACTTCCTCCCCCATGACAGCTTGACTGTAAGTAGCTTAGCGCTAAGCTACTTACAGTCAAGCTACTTTTGAAGGGCTCCTGACCCTGCTTGATCCGGACGTCATCATGGAGATCACGGCGGTCATCTCATTCGTGATCCGCCGGTTCATCACCCGCGATCTACTGGTCGGCCCTGTTCGGCGACCCGAAGGGCACGCTCCACCACCCCGGCCGGCCTCCGTTCGCAGAGGGCGGCATGGGTCCTTCTACGCGCCAGCCATGCGGTCTGTCCGCCACAGCAGCAGCCTTTGCAGCATGAACGCAGCCATCAGAAGCACGCTTGGCAGGATCTGATCGAGCACGCCCGCGTTCTGGGCGACGAGACAGCCCATGCCGGCTGCGGCCGTGGCCCAGCAGATCGCCTCGCGCCAAGCACGTCGCCGGGCAGCCCTGACCGACATGAACACCGCGGCAGTGACAAAGACGCTCAGGAAGACCGATCCGGTCCAATGGCCAGGCATGATCACATGATTTCATGCCCAGCTCTCCAGCCTCAGACTTCGGGATGAGGCGGGTGAACGCGTCCGCGAACCCGCCGTGCAGGGCGGTGTCGATGATCACCGGAAGTCCTTCGGTGGAGGGCCGGCGGAAGGCGGCCGGATAGCGTCGCAGGTGACGCCACCCCCGCTTCTCTCAGCAGACGAGAAGCCATCCAGACGGGTACCGATGTGGCACGAGGGCGACAGGCGGGCGTCTGGGCCGCCTCCTCCGGATCGCCTCGCCTACCGGACGAAGACGACGCGGGCACGTGAGGTGTGAACCAGTGAGCTTGTGCCAACATCGCGGGATGCTGCGACTCACCGATTTCATCATCGACTGTCCGGACACGATGGACCTGGCGGCCTTCTACTCCGCGGTGACGGGCCGTCCGGTCAAGGAAGACAGCTCGGCGGACTGGGCAGGCATCCGGTTCGGCGAGATCGAGCTGGCGTTCATCCGGGTGGACGACTACCGCGCTCCGCAGTGGCCCGACACCGAGCACCCCAAACAGTTCCACCTCGACTTCGAAGTGGACGACATCGACTCCGAGCAAAGCCGTGTCGTCGCCCTCGGCGCGACACTGAAGCAGGACTTCATCGGCCCCAACGGCTACGGCTGGCAGGTCTTCACGGACCCCGTCGGACACCCCTTCTGCCTGTGCCGCAACAAGGGCGTCGTCTGGAG
Organism: Streptomyces sp. NPDC055632; assembly: GCF_053618675.1. Taxonomy (NCBI): domain Bacteria; kingdom Bacillati; phylum Actinomycetota; class Actinomycetes; order Kitasatosporales; family Streptomycetaceae; genus Streptomyces; species Streptomyces sp. NPDC055632. Next base: position 17,087 of record NZ_JBSHHY010000040.1, read on the forward strand.
CGATCAAGGACCAATCTGGCCCGAACACGGCTAGGCCGATCCCTTCAGGTCAGCAAGAACAGGAAGCGCTGCACGGCACTCTGAGCGCCTTGCGCGCCACACCCGGACAAAGGGCGGGGCACGGCGGTAGGGGGCGTACAGGCGGCAGAAAGGGCCGAAGAGCGGTTGGAACGCGCCCCCTCGATCGGCGAGCGGTCAAGGGGGCGCGATCTTGGGGAGCAAGGCCCTCAAAGGGGGTACGCGCCTTCGATCCGAGCGGGCCGGCCTCCGGGGAGGGCTGTCACATAAGGCGCTGCCGCATACGGCGCCAGGTGGGGGCTGGGATCAGAAGTGCCGTTCTCAAGACAGTGGAGCGGAGCGGGGTGTACCGCCCCATGACAGCCACGCCCGCCCCCGGTACCGCCCCGTGTCAGTGACCACGCCCTCACTCAAAGACCGACCAACGAAAACACACCCACCTGGCATACCGTCACTGACACCAACCCACTGACACCAACCCGGCACATCGCAGTCATCTGTGCCCCTGCAGGGTGCCCGGGGCACGATCGTGTCAGCGACCGGCTCGGGCAAGACGGTCACGGCTGCCGCGTGCGCGCTGGAGTCGTTCGCGGACGACCGGATCCTCGTGACCGTGCCGATCGCCGCCCTGCTCAACCTCGACCACGGCCAGATCGACCGGGAGCAGGACTACTACAGCCTCTCAACCGTCCTGTCCCAGTCCGGACTGCCGGCCGACTGGACCCCGGCCTCCTGACACCTGGCAGTCCGGTTCGGCGCAGCACGCAACTGCCGCGCCGCCCCCGACAGCCAAGGCACCGGCCCGACCGGCGCCGCCGGCACCAAACAGCTACCGAAAAGGAACACAACACCACGAAGATCCGTATGGCCGTCGTGACCACCGTCGCGGCTGCTGCCGTCCTCATCGGCTCCACCGGCACTGCGCAGGCCGCGCAGCCGTCCACCGATCACCTGCCCAAGAGCGTCAGGTCCTGGAGCGCCGCCTGGAACGGCACCGACCCCACCGCGCTCGGCGCGCTGTTCACCACCGACGGCACGTACACCGATCACGCGATCGGGGCCACCATGACCGGCCGTGAGCAGATCTCCGGGTGGAAGGCGCGCACTGACGCGATGATCGAAGACGTCCACGTGACCGTGCAGGCCGCCTGGCGCGACGGCGGGCACTGCATAACGATCCAGGCGGTGTACGCCGGACACATCAAGGGTGCGCCGAAGTCCTTCTCAGTGCCCCTGGCCACCCTGCTGGACACCAATGGTCACCAGATCACCGCCGACCAGGACTTCTACAACCTCGCCGAGGTCCTGGCCCAGTCCGGACTGCCCGCCAACTGGGCCCCGGCCGCCGGCTGAGGTCGGCACACCTCTGACAGTCAGCATGGAAGCGCAGGCTTCAGCGGCACCTCCGGGCGCTGAAGCGGCTGCCTATCGGTCTGGCCCCGCGCGAGCGCGGGGCCAGACCGATAGGCAGCCGCACCGTGATGGCCTTCATGCCGCTGCCACCACCGTCGGCGTGCGGGTGGCCTCGATCGTGCGGACCAGGGGAGCAAGCCGCGGGTCCTCGGCGGCTTTGGCGAGGGCTTCGCGCAGTGCGGCCTCGTTGGTGGGGCGTGCCTCTTCGAGGAGCTTCAGGCCCTGCTCGGAGACGTTGGTGTAGATGCCGCGGCGGTCGGTGGGGCACAGGTAGCGCATGAGCAGGCCGCGGTCCTCGAGGCGGGTGACCAGGCGGGTGGTGGCGCTCTGACTGAGGACGACGGCGTCGGCGACCTGCTTCATCTGCAGGTGGCCGCCCTGTGCGTCGTGCTGGCGGCTGAGCACGTCGAGCAGGGAGTACTCACGCACACTCAGTCCGTGTCCGCTCTGGAGGGCGCGCTCCAGGTGGGACTCGATCCGGCCGTGCAGCAGGGACAGAGCGCACCAGCCGTGGGCCAGGGCGGTGAGTGCGGGGGAGGTGGCGGTCATCGGGGCTCCTTCGTCGAACCATCCCCTTAATAGTTGCACACGACGGTTAATGCATGTAAGGGTTAACCCTGCTTGCATTACCCAGCGCTTGCAATTATCGTCGTTCGACGTAACCGCCGCATGCAATCATCTGGAAGGTGCTTCCCCATGCCACTCGCGCTCCTGGCCCTTGCCATCGGGGCCTTCGGGATCGGCACGACCGAATTCGTGATCATGGGGGTGCTGCCCCAGGTCGCAGGAGACTTCGGTGTCACCATCCCGACGGCAGGCTGGCTGGTTTCCGGCTACGCGCTCGGCGTCGTGATCGGCGCCCCGCTGCTGACCGTGCTCGGCACCCGGGTATCCCGCAAGAAAATGCTCATGTTCCTCATGGGCCTGTTCATCGCCGGCAACGCACTCTCCGCCGCTGCCCCCAGCTTCGGCCTCATGCTGACCGGCCGGATCGTCGCTTCCCTCGCACACGGCGCGTTCTTCGGCATCGGCTCCGTCGTCGCCGCCGACCTCGTCGCCCCGCAGAAGAAAGCCTCCGCGATCTCCCTGATGTTCATGGGCCTGACCGTGGCCAACATCGTCGGCGTCCCCGGCGGCACGTACATCGGCCAGGCCGCCGGCTGGCGCGTCACCTTCGGACTCGTCGCAGCCCTCGGCGTCGTCGGCCTCCTCGGTGTGGCCAAGCTCGTCCCCGAGACCGGCCGCCCGCAGTCGGTGAGTGTCCGCGGCGAGTTCGCCGCCTTCCGTAACGTCCAGGTCTGGCTCGCGATGGCGATGACCGTCCTCGGATACGGCGGTGTGTTCGCCGCGATCACCTACATCACGCCGATGATGACCGAGGTCGCCGGCTACACCGAGAGTGCGGTGACCTGGCTGCTCGTCCTGTTCGGCGTGGGCATGTTCCTGGGCAACCTGCTCGGCGGCAAGTTCGCCGACCGCGCCCTGATGCCGATGCTCTTCACCGCGCTCGCGGCCCTCACCGCCGCCCTGCTTGTGTTCACCGTCACCGCGCACAGCAAGGTCCTCGCCGCGATCACCCTCTCCCTGATCGGCGCCCTGGGCTTCGCGACCGTGCCGCCGCTGCAGAAGTGGGTACTCGACCAGGCCTCCGCCGCCCCGACCCTCGCCTCCGCCGCCAACATCGGCGCCTTCAACCTCGGCAACGCCCTCGCCGCCTGGCTCGGCGGTGTCGTCATCGCCGCAGGCCTCGGCTTCACCGCCCCGAACTGGGTCGGCGCGATCCTTTCCGGCACGGCGCTGCTGCTTGCCTTCCTCGCGGCCCGCCTGGACCGGCGTACCCACAGCGCGGGCCGCGCCGCCGCCGAGGCCAAAACGGCGGCCGAACCCGCCGCCGCGACCATCTGACCCCTTGTCCCCGAGCCCCCCGGGACATCCCTCCGAGAAGGAACCCCGCATGAGCACGACCATCGCACCGGCCCCGACCACCCCGCTGACCACACAGGATGCCGAACTTTTGATCGACTCCGCCCGGCGCGCCGCCGAGGCCGCCGGAGTCACGGTCAGCGCCACCGTCCTCGATGCCGGCGGCAACCTGCTCGCCTTCCGCCGCGACGACCAAGCCGTCCTGATCTCCGGCGAGAGCAGCACCCGCAAGGCATACACCGCCCTGCAGCTGAACGCGCCCACCGCCGACCTGGTCGACCTGGTCAAACCCGACGGACCGTTCCACTCCCTGCCCACCGCGCTCGACAAGCCGCTGCTCTTCATCGCGGGCGGCGTACCCGTCCACCGCGACGGCCGGCTGATCGGCGCGATCGGCGTCGGCGGCGGCGCCCCCGAGCAGGACCACGGCTTCGCCACCGCCGCGCTCACCGAGCTGGCCGAGCAGACCGAGCCCGCCCGGTGAGCCGCACGCCGCAGGAAGTCTTCGCCGACCACGGCAACCGGCTCGGCACCGGCGACCTGGAGATGATCAGCCGGAACTACGCCGAGGACGCCGTCTTCCTCACGCCCGAGGGCACGCTCACGGGACGTGAGGGAGTACGGCGGGGCATCGGCAGGCTGCTCGCCGACCTGCCGGACGCCGACTGGCAGCTGACCCCGCAGTTCGCCGGTGACGTGCTGTTCCTGCAGTGGAGCGCCGCCACCGACACCCACCAGGTCACCGACGGCGTCGACACGTTCGTCTTCCGCGACGGACTCATCAGCGCCCAGACCGTCCGCTACACCCTGACCCCCCGTACGACCCGCACCACCGCCTGAAAGGTCATCCGCACCATGGCACCGAACAGCACCATCCCCACCGTCACCCTCAACAACGGCGTCGAGATCCCGCAGCTCGGCTTCGGCGTCTTCCAGGTCCCCGACCAGGAGACCACCACCGCCGTCGCCTCCGCCCTGGAGGCCGGCTACCGCTCCATCGACACCGCCGCCGTCTACGGCAACGAGACCGGCGTCGGCAAGGCCCTCGCGGCCTCCGGGATCGCCCGCGAGGACCTGTTCGTCACCACAAAGCTGTGGAACGCCGACCAGGGCTATGACGCCACGCTCCGCGCCTTCGACGCCAGCCTGGCCAAGCTGGGCCTTAAGTACGTCGACATGTACCTGATCCACTGGCCCACCCCGGCCCGTGACCTGTACAAGGAGAGCTGGAAGGCCATCGAGAAGCTCGTATCCGAGGGCCGGGTCCGCACCGCGGGCGTCTCCAACTTCCAGCCCGACCACCTGAAGCGGCTCATCGACGGCGCCGAGCTCGTCCCGGCCGTCAACCAGGTCGAGCTGCACCCGGGCCTGCAGCAGAGCGAACTGCGCGCCGTGCACGCCGAGCTGGGCATCGCCACCGAGGCGTGGAGCCCGCTCGCCCAGGGCGCCGTCCTGGGCGACGAGGCGATCACCACGATCGCCGCGCGCCACGGCAAGTCCCCGGCCCAGGTCGTCCTGCGCTGGCACCTCCAGCTGGGCAACATCGTCATCCCCAAGTCGGTGACGCCCGAGCGCATCCGGCAGAACCTCGACGTCTTCGACTTCACCCTCACCGACGATGAGATGACCGCCGTCGCCGGCCTCGACCGCGACCTGCGCACCGGCCCCCACCCGGACCAGCTCAACTGACCCAGCAGGGACGGCGGCTGAACCGCCCCTGACGGGTTGCCCCGCCTCGCGCGGGCGGGATGGCAAATCCCGCCCGCGCAAGCGCGCTCATGGACCCCCGGCGCGCACCCCGAACGCCCGCCGCCCCCCACCGCACTCCCGACAAACCGAACCCCGAAAGCCGTGCCTGCGATGCACCACCCACCCACCGCCCTCGACCGGCTCATGAGCCCCACGGGCCTGCCGACCCTGGGCCTCGAACTGCCCCTCGACAACGACTGGGGCAGCACCCGGATCCGCACCCTGCGCACCGACCCGTCCAGCGCCGGCCGCCCCTTCGGCGTCGCCGACCTGACCCGCCACACCGACCTCGCCCGGCTTGCCGACCAGCAGGGCTTCGCGGGCCTGTGGGTACGGGACGTGCCGCTGTACGACCCCGAGCAGTTCGGCGACGCCGGTTCCGTATTCGAGACGTTCACGCACCTCGGCCACCTCGCCGCCATCACCGAGCGCGCCGTCCTCGGCACCGCGGCCGTCGTTCTTCCGCTGCGGCAGCCACTGCTCGTGGCCAAAGCCGCCGCGACCGTCGATGTCCTCTCCGGCGGGCGCTTCGTCCTGGGCCTGGCCAGCGGCGACAGGCCGGTCGAGTACCCGCTGTTCGGCAAGGACTTCCACGCACGCGGTGCCACGTTCCGTACCGGGGTGCAGACGCTGCGCGCCGCCTGGGCCGCACGCACCGGAAACGAGGGCATGAGCCTGCCAGACCTCGGCCTCGACGCCGCCCGCCGCCTCGACGTCCTGCCCAAGCCGACCGGCCACTGCGTGCCCATCGCGATCGCCGGGCATGCCCAGCAGTCTGCCGAGTGGATCGCCGAGAACGCGGACGCGTCCCTCAACTACCCCCGTCCGCTCGGAGCGTTGAGGCTCAAAACGCGGGAGTGGCAGGCACTGATGGCCAAGGCACCGAAGCCGTACCTCACACCCATGCAGCTGGACCTCACCGAGGACCCCGCCACCCCGGCGAGCGCCATCCGCCTCGGCCTGCGCACCGGCAGCCAGGCACTGGTGGAGCATCTGCGCGCGATGGGCGAACTCGGCGTCGCTCACGTCTCCTTCAACCTGCGCCCCGGCAACCGCCCGGTGGACGAAGTCCTCCAGGAACTCGCCGAGACGACGCTTCCGCAGTTTCCCTCCCCCGCAGCCAAGATCACGGCCGCCGACTGACCGCCGCTCACGCATGCGGACAACGAGACATGACCCAACAAGCCCTCGCGAGATGAAAGAGGCTCACTGGCGGGTTCGCACATTGTGGACCGATGCCCCGCGGCCTGGACGCATGCACGAGGCCACGGCCGCCCGCGGTGAGGGCATCGCCGTCTGCTTCCAGTACTTCTCCGACGTCGGGGTTCTCCTGGACGACGGCTGCCTCGGTCTGCGCCGCGACCATCGCGAGCGAGCGATCACACCACCAGAAAACCCCGCCCGGCAGCGTTGCCAGGCAGAGTCGAACAGTGGGAACGCAGCCGCTACGGGCACTTCTGCGACCGCATCGCGGTCGGACACGTCCTCGCCGATCGCAAACGCTGGAAGCAAGTGCTCCACTGGGCCCACCGCCGCGACCGCCCGGCCGACACCTACCGTGCCATCGTCTGCCTCGCCTCCGACCGCACCGCTCATGCCTGAGCCGGGCCCTTCGACGGACCAGCACGCCTCACCCGCTATCACGCCCCAACTCGTTGTGACATGGCTTCCGCATGAGGTGAGGTGGGTCAGGAGCGGGGGCTGCTCGGGTCGGTCATCGCGGCGAGGACGCGATGGTGCACGTCTTTCAGTACCAGGACGAGCGTGACGAGGATGACATCGAGGATCAGTACCGAGACCAGAGGCGGCAGGTGGACGGCCGCGGCGCATGCTGCGGCACAGGCGAGACAGGCCAGGAGCCGGGCGCCCCAGGCGCGGCCGGTCGTGACGTAATACCACCACGCCTGGGTGAGCAGATACACGACAGGACCGCCGAACAGCAGGAGGCCTAGAGTGAGGCTGCCGTGGCCGGTGGGGTGGCTGATCACCAGTTCGGCACCGACAGCCAGGGCGACGAGTCCGGCCAGGGTGCCGTACTTGCCGTTCACCGCGCGTCGGACAGGCTGCAGAGGGTCGTCCGTGGCCTCGACATACTGGGACACAATCTCCTCGCCGCCGCCGAAGTATGTGCCCCACAAACACACCAGGGCCACGAATACGCCCAGTGCCCCGGTCACCGTGGCCACGGTGACCGGGGCGGCGGAGATAGCCGCGCCGATCGTCAGTACGGTCTCGCCCAGCTGCAGGGTGAGGAACAGGCGCACGCGTTCGACCATGTGGGCAGCGTCGAAGGAGAGGTTCTGGGACGCCAGGACGGTGCGGGGCAGAGGGTGCGCCAGCCATACGCCGGTCAGGTCGACCGCCGCCGCAGCCCCCCACCAGGCCAGCCGTGGTCCGTGGTCCATGGCCGCGCCGATAAGCCACAGGGGTACCGAGACGGCAGCCCATGCTGTCGCACGCCAATAGTGGTGGCGCAGGACCGGTGAGGGGGCGCTCACCGCGGCCACGATGTCGGTCAGGAGCAGGATGGCCACCAGCGGGACCGCGAACGCCCATGGCCGCTCCGCGAAGGCGTGCGGGATCTGGGCGTTCATGAACAGGCCCAGGCCCATTACCGCAAGGATCAGTCGCCGGGTCCGGGGCTTGTCCACGTCCAGGAATGTGGCGTCGAAGCTGGTCAGCGCCCAGGTGCTGAGTACCGCCACCAGCATCACCGCGGTCTCGGCGGCCCCGCGCCAGGACAGTTCGGCATGCAGGTGCTCGGCGAGCTGGCCGACCGCGAAGACGAAGACGAGGTCGAAGAACAGCTCCAGCGGGGAGACGTTCCGGCGCGGGAGTGCGAATGACGCGCTGCTCATGCCGGCCCGCCTGCCACGGACTCGGTGTGGCTCGACATAGGTTTACGATCCGCCGAAACGACAAGGCGCGCAATAAGAACCTCAGGGAAGAACTGTTCACTGCCGCCCTCTGCGGGCTGGGCGAAGGGATGCTCCATGGCTTCCGCCGGCACCTCGATGGATCTCACCCGGGCCGCTCATGTCGGGATCTCGGTCTCCGACCTGGATGCCTCGATCGCGTTCTACACGGCCTTGACCGGACGGGAACCCGCCGCGCAGGGAACCATGAACAGTGTCGCCTTCGGCCGCTCCCAGGGGCTCGCCGATGCGAACCTGCGGTACGCGACGATCAACATCGACGGCCTTGGCATCGACCTCATCGAGTTCCAGGATCCGGCGGGCGAGCGGACGAACGGGGCGGCGAACCGTCCCGGTTCCATGCACCTGTGCTTCAAGGTCGACGACTTCGACGCGGTGTACCGGCGGATGAAGGAAGCCGGGTACGGCTTCCTGGGCGACGACTACACCTTCCTTGCCGGAGAGGTCACCCCGGACGCGGCCCTGGGCACCAAGGTCGCCTACTTCAACGACCCCGACGGCACCAACCTGGAGATCATCGAACCCAAGGGCGGCTTCGCCAACTAAGAACTCGCACCAGACAGCCGCGGCCCGGACGCGCACAAGGCGTGTCCGGGCCGTGCGACGATGCGCGGCTCAGGCGGCAAGTGCCTGATGGAGGGCGTCCAGGCCGTCGCGGTAGATGCCCGCGAAGAGGCCCTCCGCCTCGGCATCGGTGACACCGTCGGGGCTGAAGCGGCCGGACCACTGCACCTCGGCGAGGTCGTCACGGCCGGGAACGGCATGGACGCGCAGGGTGGAGATGTAGCCGCCGACGGGGAACGGCGCTTCGAGGATGGCGTAGCTGTAGTGGCGCCCAGCCTCGTCGAAGCCGATCAGGCGCTCGATGATGATGTCGCCGTCGGAGTTGGTCAGGCGGCGGACCCGGCCGCCTTCGAGGGCGGTGCTCTCGGGGATGTAGGGGAGCCAGTCCGGGAGGGCATTGAAGCCGCCGATCAGGTTCCAGACCTGCTGGGGGGAGGCGGGAACGACGCGGGAGACGGACGTGGAAGCCATGGCGGTGCTCCTGGCGCTGCGCGTGAGGGCGGGGTGTGGGAGGGATGGAGGTCAGGCGTTGTTCGGGAGCGGGGCGGCCGGGCTGACCAGGCCGGCGGCGCGCAGGTCGGTCCAGAACGCGGCCGGGACGGCCTCGTTCAGGGCCGCGGTGTCTTCGGCGATGCGGCTGGGCCGGGTGGCGCCGGGGATGACGGCGGCGGAGGCCGGGTGGGCGAGGGAGAACTGCAGGGCGGCGGCCTTGATGGAGATGCCGTGCTTGTCGGCCAGGGCCTTCAGCTCCCCGACGCGCTCGATGATCTCGGCGGGGGCCTGCTGGTACTCGAAGTGGGTGCCGCCGGCGAGGATGCCGGAGCTGTAGGGGCCCCCGATGACCATGTCGACGTTCTGTTCCTGGGCCATGGGAAGCAGGCGGGTCAGGGCGTGCTCGTGGTCGAGGAGGGTGTAGCGGCCGGCGAGGAGGAAGCCGTCGGGCCGCGGCTCGTCGAGGGCGAGAGTCAGCTCGATGGGCTCGGCCTTGTTGACGCCGAGGCCCCAGGCCTTGATGACGCCCTCGTCGCGCAGGCGGGACAGGACGCGGAAGGCGCCGGTGCGGGCCTCCTCGAACTTGCCGAGCCAGGCGTCGCCGTGGAAGTCCTGGGCGATGTCGTGGACCCAGACGATGTCGAGGCGGTCGGTGCCCAGGCGCTTGAGGCTGCCCTCGATGGAGCGCTCGGTGGCGTCGGCGGTCCACTCGTGGAGGATCTTGTTCGGGTTGCCGTGCTCGAACAGGCCGCCCTTCTCGCCGAAGTCCGGGACGTCGGTCTCGTGCTCGTCGAGGATGACGCGGCCGACCTTGGTAGACAGGACGTACTCGTCGCGCGGCTTGCCGGCGAGGACCTGGCCCAGGCGCTCCTCGGCGAGGCCGGCGCCGTAGAAGGGGGCGGTGTCGTAGAAGCGGATGCCGTGGTCCCAGGCGGCCTCGACGGTGGCGGCGGCCTCCTCGTCGGGGATCGCGCGGAACATGTTGCCGAGCGGGGCGGTGCCGAAGCCGAGACGGCCGGGAAGGAGGTTCTTGAGCGACATGGAAAGTGCCTCTGCGGGATGCGGGGTATTGATCACGTGTACGAGTGCCACATTTACTTGCGTGCACTATTTACACGCTTAGACAATACTTGCACACGCTCGCTAATGCAAGAGGATGCCGCCGACCGACAGCGCCGAAGCGCACAGGAGCGGCAGCCCGTCTCCGTGAACTTGCGCGACACCCCTCGCGCAAGTCGCTGCCGCTCATCACCGGCCGTCGCACCGGGCGATCCGTGGGGCCAGAGGCTCAAGATCGGCAAGGAGGAGGTTTCGGTTCCGGCCGGCGCGGGAGGGGGCCGCGGGCAGATGTGGGACGCAGGGATGGCGAGACGGGTGGGCCTTTCGGGAAACAGAAAGGGGCTCCGTGCCGGACGGCCTGCGGCGATTCATCCGGAACGGAACCCCTCAGAGGCGAAGAATGCGCTTCTCGCATCCTGGCCTGCAAGGTTAAAGATCCGTACGTCACCCCAGGTCAGCGGCGCTTAGAAGACCACACATAGCCCACGATGAGAAAAACTCAGTTGAGTTCATCGGGGTTCGGTCCGGTGCGCAGACCGCGGTCGAGGACGGCCCACTGCCTCATCTGCTGACCGGTGAGGGTGAAGTCGAAGATGTCGAGGTTCTCTCGGATCCGGGCCGGTGAGACCGATTGAGGAACGACGATGTTGCCCAACTGCAGGTGCCAGCGCAGAACGACCTGGGCGGGGGATTTGCCATACCGGACAGCCAGGTCGCCTATGACGCGATCGCCGAGGTCCGCCCCTTGGGCGAGCGGACTCCACGCCTCGGTGGCGATTCGGTGCTCGGTGTGGAACGCCCGCAGTTCGGCCTGCTGCAGCCCGGGGTGGAGTTCGATCTGGTTGACGGCTGGGGTCAGTGTCGCGCCCGCCATCAGCCGCATCAAATGGCCGGGCTGGAAGTTGGAGACGCCGACCGCGCGAACGCGTCCCTCGGCGGCGAGACGTTCCAGAGCGCGCCAGGAATCGCGGTACAGGTCACGGGCCGGGGCCGGCCAGTGAATCAGGTAGAGGTCGACATAGTCGAGGCTCAGGTTGGCGAGGCTGGTGTCGAAGGCGCGTAGCGCTGCATCGTAACTCTGGTCGGCGTTGCACAGTTTGGTGGTGATGAACAGCTCTTCACGAGGGAGCCCGGAGGCGGCCAGTGCGCGGCCGACACCGGTCTCGTTACCGTAGATCGCGGCGGTGTCGATGCTGCGGTAGCCAGCCTCGGTCGCGGTGGTGACAGCGGTGGCGGTCTCCTGGTCAGAAACCTGAAAGACGCCGAAGCCGAGCTGGGGAATCGCGACGCCGTTGTTGAGTGTGACGGCAGAGACGGCTGCAGGTGTCATGGTCACGGGTCTTTCTCGAGCTCGGCGCGCGGAGTGAGGGTGTAGTGGACGGTCTGGGCACTGATGAGACCGTCTTCGAAGACGAAGGTGTCCACGCCGTCGAGTACCTCGCTGGTGGCGCTGGTAGCCGTCCACTGAAGAACCAGCACGTTTCCGGCGAACTGGGGGGCGAGCTGCCACTCGGCGTCCGGCAGGTCGGCCAGGAGGCGGCCGATGCCTTCCTCCACGCCTTCGCGGCCGACCAGGGTGCCTTCGGGAGTGAGGAAGGCCGCGTCCTCGGTGTAGTTCAGGCTGATCAGGTCGAGGTCACCGGTGCCAAGAAGCTTGCCGTGATCGGCGAAGACCTCCTGCGGAGTGCGTGTCACCGGGAGAACTCCTCAAGCGCGGCGGCGGCAAAACCGTGGTCCTGCTCAGGGGTGCCGCCACCGACACCGATCGCGCCGATCAGCCTGCCGTCACGGTGGATCGGGATGCCGCCGGGAACGAACAGCAACGGCTGGCCGAGGGCGGTGGGCAAAGTGTGGAAAGGACCTTCGGGCTTGACCAGGTCGACCAGGTCAGCGGTGGGAGCATCCATCTGGAAGGCGGTATAGGCCTTGCGGGTGCTGGTCTCGCCTGAGATCAAAATAGCCCGGTCGTCGCGGCGGAAGGCGAGCAGGTGCCCGCCGGCATCAAGAACGGTGACACTGACGACGATCCCGGCTGCTTGGGCGGCGCGGTAAGCGGCACTGACCAGCCTCTCGGCCTCAGTGGTTGCTAGCGGGGTGACAGCGGCAGCCATGACGCTTCTCCTTCACATGGCAGGCGGAGGCGGCGGCAAGGACGCGTAGTACGGCGTACGGAGGTACTGCGCTTCAGGACGGCAACGCTCCAGCCTGGTCGGAAAGCGCGCACGACCAGTGCGTAGCGGAGCCGGGACATACCCAGCTCCGCTCCCGCTGTGTCAAAAACACCAGGGCATGCCGCACGTGGGCACCTGGACAGGTCCTAGTTGGCGAAGCCGCCCTTGGGTTCGATGATCTCCAGGTTGGTGCCGTCGGGGTCGTTGAAGTAGGCGACCTTGGTGCCCAGGGCCGCGTCCGGGGTGACCTCTCCGGCGAGGAAGGTGTAGTCGTCGCCCAGGAAGCCGTACCCGGCTTCCTTCATCCGCCGGTACACCGCGTCGAAGTCGTCGACCTTGAAGCACAGGTGCATGGAACCGGGACGGTTCGCCGCCCCGTTCGTCCGCTCGCCCGCCGGATCCTGGAACTCGATGAGGTCGATGCCAAGGCCGTCGATGTTGATCGTCGCGTACCGCAGGTTCGCATCGGCGAGCCCCTGGGAGCGGCCGAAGGCGACACTGTTCATGGTTCCCTGCGCGGCGGGTTCCCGTCCGGTCAAGGCCGTGTAGAACGCGATCGAGGCATCCAGGTCGGAGACCGAGATCCCGACATGAGCGGCCCGGGTGAGATCCATCGAGGTGTCGGCGGAAGCCATGGAGAACCGTCTCCTTCCGGCCAGTGCGGCCGCTAGGGTTCCATTCTTCCGGCAACTTCACCACTCGCAACTTGCCTCACTGTGGATCATCAACGTGCGCCAAAGTCATGTCACGGGACGGCACCTCGATCATTTCAGCAGAGCGCTGACATATCGGCTGCTACGCGCCCGGGCCGCCGACCCAGTTGGCTCTGAGCGGCAGCCGGGTCTGCAAACTCTGGTATGCCGCCGAGACGGGCGACCTGCGGCCCGTCGGGCTGCTCCCCGGCACCGGCCGGGGCTGCCTGCCTGCTCGAGTCCTCTTCGGCGGCGCCGTCAGGTCCAGGGGGTTTCGAGCAGCCCACCACCGAGCCCCTGGGCATCGGCCCCATCGAGATGTGAGCCGGGGTGGTGGGGCTACCTGTTCGACCGAGCCCCTTGGGCCGGCCTGAAAGGGTGATTCGTCTCGGGAGGGTTGTGTGTGCTTTGAAGACGGCTGCAGAGTAGTGAGCTGCCGCGATCGATAGACGGGTCGGCGCCGGGGGCGGGTTCAGGCGGTGGTGTCGAGGTGGGCGAAGACGACGAGGTTCTCGGTGTAATCCTTCACTGTGCGGTCGTAGGCGCCCGCACAGGTGATCAGGCGTGCGAGGGCGTCGGGGGTGTCGTCATAGACGCGCCGGTCGGGGAAGTCGCTCTTGTGGAAGCTTTCGACGGAGTCGACGAGAAAGACGGCGGTGGTGCCGTCGGCGCGCGCGACCTCGAAGGTGTCCCCAGCCTTGAGTTCGCTGAGGCGGGCGAAGACGGCCGGGGCGGTGGCGGTGTCGAGGTGGCCGGCGATCAACGCGGTGCCCTGTTGCCCAGGGGAAGTGCCCGAGGCGTGCCAGCCGACCAGGTTGGTGTCACCGGCCGGAGGCGCCTCCAGGGCGCCGGAGGGTCCGATCTGCAGATCGGTGAACGGCGCGTCCACACCGATCTTGGGAATCCTCAGGCGTACGGGAGCCGACCTCGGCATGGCGGGCTGGGGTGCGGCCGCCGGAGCCTGTTCGGCCGTGGAGGAGGCTGTGGGGCTGGACGGTACGGTCGCATCGTGCGGGAACATGCGCGGGCCGAAGACGGCCAGGAGCACGGCCAGCACCAGTGTCCAGAACACGGTCGGGGCGGCCCACCGAGCAGTACGCCGGGTTTCTTTCGCGCTGGTGGGTTCTGGCCGGGTCTTCACCACAGGCACCTTTCGAATGCGCGAGCCAGGTCGCAGGCGGAGCAGGAGCGTGTGGGCCGGGACGCGCGAGCCGTCGTGCGAGAAGGCGGCTCGCGCGTCCTGGCCGGGCCTCACGCGGTGGCGCCTGAGGCCTTCTTGCGGCGGTAGAGGACGAACGCGGCCACTCCGCCGGCCAGCACCACCGCACCGGTCACGTTCGTGCCAGCGCTTGCGAGGCCACCGCCGCCGGTGTGCATGCCGCCCTGGGGCTTGTCGTGCTCCTTGTCCCAGTCCTTCTCGTGGTCCTTCGTCTCCGGCTTGGGCTCGGTCTCCGGCTTGGACCAGTCATCCGCGTTCACCATGGTGAGTGCGCCGCCACCGGTGTGCATACCGCCCTGGGGCTTGCCGTGGTCCTTCTCGTGCTTCTCGCCCTTGTCGTGGTCCTTGGACCAGTCGTCGCCGCTCGTCGCGGTGAGCGCGCCGCCGCCGGTGTGCATGCCGCCCTGGGGCTTGCCGTGGTCCTTCTTGTCGTGCTCGTCCTTCTCGTGGTCCTTCTTGTTCTGCTCGTCCTTGGACCAGTCGTCGCCGCCGGGGAGGGACAGGGCGCCGGAGCCGGTGTGCATGCCGCCGTGCGGCTTGTCGTGGTCGCGCTTCTGGCTGTGGGCGGTCTCGTCCTTGGACCAGTCATCGCCGGTGGTGAGCGCGTACGCGCCGGGTGTGGTGATCGCCAGGGCGGTGGCGGTGGCGGTGGCGGCGAAGAGAATGCGGGCAGAGCGCATCGATGGTTTCCTTCCGTACGCTGCGCCGGCTGACCTGTTGTCGGCTTCTCACACGCAGCGGCATGGCTCACCGTCAGCCGCTCCTTGTCCCCTTGCCACTTGAGGTAGTGCATCCGGGAGACCGGCATGGCCCTGGGGAGCCGAAAGGGCGACAGCAATGCCTTGCGACGGCGCCGTCGCACCGCCTCACCGTGACGGCGGCGGGCGGGGACGGCTGCCTGGCAAGGCCACTCGTGTGCGTGTTGTCCGGGCGCTGTCTTTCACCGTGCCGGCTCGATGCCGCGGACTGTCGGGACGCTCCGCGGTAGGTGCGCCGGTGGTGTGTCCTGGAGGCAGCAGAGCAGGGAAGGCGGCAGCATCCCCTGCCAGCCCAGGAGCCGTGTCTCAAGCGCCCCGGGCTCGCGGCGTACCTCGAGACCGGGTACGCACGTGTTCTGCCAGCCGTCGTCCGACGTCCGCGTGTGGGGTGTGCCGGGAGCGGTGGGGTCAGCCCGCCCCCGGCGTCTGCAGCGGTCAGTGCTGGTTGAGCGGGAGGGCGATGTCGACGACCTGACGGTCGGCGGGGAAGGCGCCGACGAGGTCGGCGCGGCCGTTGAGGACGTTGACCTGGTAGAAGCGCTGCTTGCCGCCGGTCATCAGGGCCGCGAAGCCGCGGTTGGTCCCGTTGGAGGGCTTGTAGTAGATGTCGAACCCGGCCCAGGAACCGGCGTTGACGCCGAGGCTGCCGATGGGGGCGAGTGTGCCGGCGTTGGCCGGGGACTGCAGCGAGACACGGTCGTTGGTGGTGTCGATGTCGAACAGCGTGGTCGCAGTGGCCGCGTCGAGGTCGTTGTTGGTGTACGCCGCCCCGGTCACGCCCAGGGCCGTCGAGGGCGGCGTGGTGGGGTTGGTGAGCGTGCCGTCGACGGTCGTGGTCCTGGGGGCGGCCACATCGTCGATGTTGTGGCGCAGGTTCTGGCCGGCGTCGCTGATCACCCGCAGCCGGTTGGCGGCCGGGTTGAAGTCGACCCCGAAGTACCTGCCCTTCAGCGCGACGGTCAGCTGTGAGACTTTCACCGCCGCGGCCTTGTCGTCGAGGGTGTAGATGCCGCCCTTGTCGCCGACGCCGTAGAGCTTGCCGTTCTGGACGCGGAAGTCGATCCCCACCAGTTTGCCGTCGCCTTTGAGGCCGGTGACCTTGCCCAGCGACCAGGTGCCGGCCGGGTCGGAGACGTCGAAACCGACCAGGCGCTGGTCGGAGGTCAGTCCCACGCTGATCAGAGCGTGGTGCGCGGCCCGGCCCTGCGGCGCGAACGGGTCACCGCCCCCGGCCTTCGCCGACGCCAGGACGGGAGAGAGCAGGGAAGCGGTCACCGCAGCGGCGACAGCGGTCGGGGCGAGTCGAATACGCACCAGAGCACTCCGATCGATCCACGGCCCGCCCCCTTGGTGAGGCGAGTCCGCAGATCCTTCGACGCTCCGTGCGCCAAGGATCGGCGCCGGGGCCCACCACCCCTCGGACAGCCCGCAAAAGTCCTACCGCCACGCCCGCGTACAGACCAAACGCGGCTGGAACCAGCCAGTAACAGACCTGACAGCTTCAGAGTGGATTGCCTCATGAAGTCCTCGGTCTGGTTCTGCGTTCAGGCGGAGTCGCGTATGACGAGTTCGGTGGGCAGAGTGTGGGGTTCGTCGGGTAGGGGGGCGCCGTTGAGCCGGGAGAGAAGCAGTCCCGCGGCGGTGGAGCCCATGGCCCGCATGGGCTGCCGCACGGTGGTGAGGGCTGGTTCGGTGTGCCGGGCCATGGGCAGATCGTCGAAGCCGATGACGGCGACATCGCCGGGAACGGTGCGGCCCGCAGCGCGCAGCGCGCTCATCGCTCCGGCCGCGATGAGGTCGTTGTGGGCGAATATCGCGTCGAAGTCCTGGCTGCGGGCCAGGGCCTGTTCGACGGCCCTGCGCCCCGTTTCCCAGGTGAACTCGCCCTCGCAGACCAGCGTGGGCGGCAGTGTGCCGGCGAAGCCTTCCAGACGCTCGCGGACGCAGCCGAAGCGAGCGGGGCCAGTGATGACCAGCGGTCGGCTGCGGCCCAGGGTGTGAAGGTGTGCGGCCGCGGACTGTCCGCCGGCGCGGTTGGTGGTCGCGACCGAAGGGAGGCGGGGACGGTGATGTCCGTGGTCGTCGATGAGGACTACGGGCATGCCGCCCTGCTGCATCTCGATGACGGGACCCAGGCCGCCGTCCGGCACGATCACCAGCAGGCCGTCGAACGCCCGGGCCGCTACCTGAGTCGTGAAGTGGGCCATCGAGGGCTGGTCCCCGGCCGAGGTGAACAGCAGCAGACTGTATCCGGCTGCTGCCGCCTTGTCGGCGACGCCCTGCAGCACCTCACCCATCCAGGGCCACGTCAGGGACGGGATGAGCATGCCGAGTGTGTGGCTTCTGCCCCGTGCAAGATGGACCGCGCCCGACCGCGGGACATACCCGAGTCCCGCGATCACTTCCCGAACACGCAGAGCCGTGTCGGCATCGACCTCGCCCCGGGTGTTGAGAACACGGGACACCGTGCTCTTGCTGACGCCGGCTGCACGTGCGACGTCGGAAATCGTGACAGACACCGGTGAGCCTCCCTCGGCGGGCATCCTTGCCGGAACCGGTTCCGGGACGCTGGCGAGAGTCAACAGCCCTTCGCGTGGCTCGTCAAGACTTCACACCACAATCAGCGAAGCGGCAAAGGGCAAGCGTTAAAAGGCAGTTGTGCGTTCAAGAGCCGAAGTCATGGTCTTGACGTGTCTGGTTCAGACCTCTAGGTTCCCGGCTCAGAACACAAGGCGTCATTCACCCACTTCGGCTCATCGGTTTCGGGAGCACCATCCCCACCACGTCACGGCCGGCTTCTGTTTCGGCGCCCCACCTTGCGTGATTTTTGCGTTCACACCCCGCCGACGAGCCCGTCCGCCTGTCGAGAGGACCCCCCATGCATTCCCGCACGACCAGTCGCGTGCCGCTGACCCTGGCCGCGCTCTCCCTGGCCGCCGGCAGCCTCACGCTCGCCTCCGGAGCTCCCGCCGAGGCCGCCGTCGGCCGGATCACCGGGATCGGCGGCAAGTGCGTCGATGTCGCCGGCGCCAACCCGGCCAACGGCACTCCCATCCAGCTCTACGACTGCAACAACAGCGCCGCCCAGAGCTGGGACGTCGGGGCCGACGGCACGATCAAAGCCCTGGGCAAGTGCCTGGACGTCACCTCGGGCGGGACCGCGAACGGGACGACCGTGCAGCTCTGGGACTGCAACGGTTCCGCCGCCCAGCGCTGGACCGTCAACGCCGCCCGCGACATCGTCAACCCGCAGGCCGACAAGTGCCTGGACGCCACCGGCAACAGCTCCGCGAATGGCACCCGGCTGCAGATCTGGACCTGTACGGGCGCCGCCAACCAGAAGTGGACCGCGCCCGCGCCCGGCGGAACCGGCCCGGTGCCCGGCGGGAACATGGCGGTCGCCCCGTACCTGTACAACGGCTGGGGCAGCCCGCCGAGCCCGACCACGGTCATGAACGCCACCGGCGTCAAGTGGTTCACCCTCGCCTTCGTCCTCAGCAACGGCTACTGCAACCCCCAGTGGGACGGCAACCGCCCCCTGACCGGCGGCGTCGACCAGCAGACGGTCAACACCGTCCGCGCGGCCGGCGGCGACGTCATCCCCTCCTTCGGCGGCTGGAGCGGCAACAAGCTGGAAAGCTCCTGCTCCAGCGCCGGCGAGCTGGCCAGCGCATACCAGAAGGTCATCAACGCCTACGGGCTCAAGGCCATCGACATCGACATCGAAGCCGCCGCCTACGACAGCCCCACCGTCCAGCAGCGCACCGTCGACGCCCTGAAGATCATCAAGGCCAATAACTCCGGCCTGAAGGTCTACATCACCTTCGGCACCGGCCAGAACGGTCCCGACACCAGCCTGATCAACCGCGCTGCGGCGGCCGGCCTCACGGTCGACAGCTGGACCATCATGCCGTTCAACTTCGGCGGCAACGGCCAGAACATGGGCACTCTGACCGTCCGGGCGGCCGAGGGCCTGAAGAGCGCCGTCAAGAACGCCTACGGCTACAGCGACGACCAGGCCTACCGGCACACCGGTATCTCCTCGATGAACGGCGTCACCGACGTCGGCGAGACCATCACCCAGAACGACTTCCGCACCATCCTCGCCTACGCCCAGCAGCGCCACCTGGCCCGGCTGACCTTCTGGTCCGTCAACCGGGACCGGCCGTGCACCGGCGGCGGCGCCGACACCTGCTCCGGCATCGCCCAGCAGCCCTGGGACTTCACCAAGATCCTCGCCGCCTACAACGGCTGACCCGCGCCACGGCCGGTAACCGAACACCGTGCGGCGGCAATCGCTCCGCCGCCGCACGGCACCAGCTCCCATGCACCGTCGGTTGCGATGCCCACGCCCCTGCCGGGCACATCCCCGGGGGCCGGCCCGTCTGTGGCGCCACTGCCCTGCAACCACCCGATCTTCCTGCCGGCCGCGGCTTTTTCTGCCCACTTTCGCCCCTCTTCAAGGAGCTTTGTGTCCAGCACCTCACGAGCCGCAGCATTCCGGCGTCTCACCCCCGCCCATCCCCGTCCCCACCGCCTCAAAGCGGCCCTGACCACCGGCGCGGTGTTCAGTTCGCTCCTGATGGCCCTCGCCCCCGGAGCGGCGGCCGCCGAGGTCCCGACCGGCACGGTCACCATCGCCAACGCCGGCAGCGGCAAGTGCCTCGACGCCCGGGCCGCCGCGACCGTGAACGGCACGGCCGTCCAGCAGTACGCCTGCAACGGCACCACCGCCCAGCAGTGGACCGTGACCGCGACCTCGGACGGCCACGTCCGCATCGGAAGCCGCAACGACCCGGCGCAGAGTATCGACGTCACCAACGTCTCCACCGCCGACAACGCCCCCCTCCAGCTGTGGACCTACGGGGGAGGCCTGAATCAGCAGTGGCGGGCCGTGGATGAGGGCGATGGGTCCTTCCGCCTCGTCAACCGCAACAGCGGCAAGTGCCTCGACGTCCCCGCCGCGTCCACCGCCGACGGCGTGCAGCTCGTCCAGTACGCCTGCAACGGCACCGCCGCGCAGCGCTTCCGCGTCACCTCGGTGAGCACCGCACCGGGAGATGTCGACCTCGGCCCGAACGTGGCTGTCTTCGACCCGTCGATGCCCTCCGCCACCATCCAGAGCCGGCTGAACACGATCTTCCAGCGGCAGGAGACCAACCAGTTCGGCCCAGAGCGCTACGCCGTCCTGTTCAAGCCCGGCACGTACAACAATGACGTCAACGTCGGCTTCTACACGCAGGTCCTGGGCCTGGGCTCCTCGCCCGACTCGGTGACGATCAACGGCGCCGTACACGTCGAGGCCGACTGGTTCCCGCCGCAGAACGCCACCCAGAACTTCTGGCGCGGCGCCGAGAACCTCTCCGTCACCCCGACCGGCGGCACCGATCGCTGGGCCGTCTCACAGGCCTCCGCCTACCGCCGCATGCACGTCCGCGGCAACCTGGAGCTCAGCGACGGCGGCTGGTCCAGCGGCGGCTTCATGGCCGACTCCAAGATCGACGGCCAGGTCCGCTCCGGAACCCAGCAGCAGTGGCTCACCCGCAACTCCCAGCTCGGCTCCTGGACCGGCTCCAACTGGAACATGGTCTTCGTCGGCAGCCAGGGCGTGCCCGCCACCAGCTTCCCCAGCCCGCCCCACACCACGATCGACCGGTCACCCGTCACGCGTGAGAAGCCCTACCTCACCGTCGATGCCTCCGGCGCCTACCAGGTCGTCGTGCCCCCGGTCCGCACCGATTCCACGGGGGCGAGCTGGACCACCGGCTCGCCCGCGGGCACCCGGCTCGGCATGGACACCTTCTTCGTCGTCAAGCCCGGCGCGACCGCCGCCCAGATCAACGCTGCTCTCGACGCGGGAAAGAACCTCCTGGTCACCCCTGGTGTCTATCACCTGAACCAGACCCTGCGGGTCACCCGCCCCGACACCGTGGTCCTCGGTCTGGGTCTGGCCACCTTCATCCCCGACAACGGCATCAAGGCCATGACCGTCGCGGACGTCGACGGCGTGAAGATCGCCGGCGTCCTCTTCGACGCCGGCCCTGTCAACTCACCCGTCCTCCTCGAAGTCGGCCCCACCGCAGCCGCAGCCGCCCACACCGCCAACCCGACCTCGCTGCACGACGTGTACATCCGCGTCGGCGGCGCCGGTGTCGGCAAGGCCACCACCAGCCTGGTCGTCAACAGCGACAACGTGATCGGCGACCACATGTGGATCTGGCGCGGAGACCACGGCAGCGGCGTCGGCTGGACCGTCAACACCGGCGACACCGGCCTCATCGTCAACGGTGACAACGTCACCATGTACGGCCTGTTCGTCGAGCACTACCAGAAGTACCAGACCATCTGGAACGGCAACGGCGGCCGGACGTACTTCTACCAAAACGAGATGCCCTACGACCCGCCCAACCAGGCCGCCTGGATGAACGGTGCCACCCAGGGCTACGCCGCCTACAAGGTCGCCGACTCCGTCACCAGCCACCAGGCCTACGGTCTCGGCAGCTACTGCTACTTCAACATCAACCCGGGCGTGGTCGCCGAGCGTGCCATCGAAGCGCCGAACCGGCCCGACGTGCGGTTCCGCAGCATGGTCACCGTCTCCCTCGGCGGCACCGGCACCATCCGCCACGTCATCAACGACCGGGGCGGCCCGTCCAACTCCTCCACCAACGTGGCGAACCTGGTGAGCTACCCGTGAAGAGAATCCTCACCGCCCTCCTCGGTTTTCTCGCCCTGATCGTCACCTCGGCGGCCGGCACCGGCGCCGGCCACGCCGCTCCCGCCGCCCCCTCCTTCAAAGTCCTCGCCCTCTACAACGGCACCTGGGACGCCGCCCACATCGACTTCGTCAAAGAGGCCAACGACTGGTTCCCCCGCGCAGGAGCCGACAACGGCTTCACCTACCAGGCGACCACCGACTGGAACCTCCTCGCCAACGGCGGCGTCGACGCCTACGACGTCGTGATGTTCCTCGACGGCGCCCCGCACAACGCAGCCCAGCGGACCGGCTTCGAACGCTACATGCGCGCCGGCGGCGGCTGGCTCGGCTTCCACGTCTCCGCGTTCACTACCGACGCCTCCTCCTGGGACTGGTACTACAACCGCTTCCTCGGCAGCGGGAACTTCCGCTCCAACACCTGGGGCCCCACCACCGCCGTGCTGCGCACCGAGAACCCCACCCACCCCGCCGCGGCGAACCTGCCCGCGACGTGGACCTCCGCCGTCAGCGAGTGGTACTCCTGGTCCAACAACCTGCGGTCGAACCCGTCGATCAAGGTCCTCGCCTCGGTCCACCCGTCGAGCTTCCCGCTCGGCACCGACCCGAACCAGTCCTGGTACGGCGGCGACTACCCGATCGCCTGGACCAACACGCAGTACCGCATGCTGTACGCCAACTTCGGCCACAACGCCATGAACTACGCCACCAACACCCGCACCTCCTCCACCTTCGCCTCGGCGGCCCAGAACCGTTTCCTGCTCGACGGGCTGAAATGGCTCGCCGGCGCCGAAGACGCCCCCGGCCCCGTGTCGTACTCGCTCGTCTCCGAGGCCAACGGACTCTGCGCGGACGCCCGCGCCGCGGCCACGGCCAACGGCACGGTCGTGCAGCAGTACACCTGCAACGGCACCACGGCCCAGCAGTTCGTCCTCACCCCCACCGACGGCGGCCACGTGCGCGTGGGCGTCCGCGACAACCCCTCCCAGGTCATCGACGTCACCGGCGTCTCGACCGCCGACGGCGCGCCCCTGCAGCTCTGGACCTACGCGGGCGGCGCCAACCAGCAGTGGCGCCAGGTGAACGAGGCGCCCGGACGCGTCCGCTTCGTGGCCCGGCACAGCGGAAAGTGCCTCACCGCCGCCTCCGCCCCCACCATCTCGACCCCCCTGGTCCAGCGCACCTGCGACGGGTCCTCCGCCCAGAGCTTCCGGCTGACTCCTTAGCAGCGGGGCCCGTGAAGGATCGGCCCGGGCGCGTCACTGCGTCCGGGCCTTCCTGTACGGCCATTGCCCGCTCCACGCCCGCCCACCGCTTCCCTGCCCCGGCCGGGGACCGGAACCCTGCCCCCTCCTGATCTTGAGTCTTTGCTCCCGGGGCACCTGGGACACAGCCCTTCGCAACCGCCTCCACCGCCGGTGAACACGGTCCGCTGCTCCCGAGGGTCCCACGCCCGAACGCGACGACAGCGTCGCCGACGCTGCCGGCCGAGGCGCCCGGGATCACAGTCCCGTCGGATCGGTGTCGCAGCTGGCGCGGCGCCGGCCGATCGTGACCAGAGCCTCCCAGAGAGCGTTTGCATCTCCTCGGCGAATCTCGTGGACCGCTCCGTGCACAGGTCCGGCGCCCGGTCCCAGCGGCTGATCCGGCTCCGTGGGGTCCCGGCGGAGGATGATCCCGGTGGGCGGATCCAGGGCTCGCAGATCCAGTACGAGACGGTAGCGGGCGAGATCGGCCTCCGGGTGGGGCAGGTGGCGGGTGATCACTGCGATGTCGGGCAGCAGCACACAAGCCTGGGCCGAGGCAATTCGGGGCTCATAGGCGTGGGCGACGACGCGGAAGTGCGGGCTGGAGTGGACGCGGGCGCGCACCGCTTCCAATTCGGCGCCCTCGGGCAGGCCCGCTATCAGCACGGTCATCATCGCCACCATTGTCCCTCCATTCGTCCATCCGTGCCCAGTCACAGCGGTGGCGCAGGCCCCTGGCGAGGCCTGCCCGCTGCGGTCACTCCTTCTCGGCCGCTCACCGCCTTCCCCGGCGATCGTCCAAGCCGTCCGTCCTCGTCCTTCACCACGCATCAGTGTGAGGTTGAAAAACCCCAGTGCCTGAGGGGAGCCATCAGCGCCCTGAGGGCGGCCAGAGCAGCCGAGCAGAGCGCCGACGATGACGGGGCGCGCGGGGCTTGGGCCCTGGCCCCGCCGTACGGTCACCCCCTGGTTGAGCGCCGCACGCTCGGCGGGCTCCAGCTCGGTGGTGCGGAGGAAGTCGGCGATCTTGCCCGGCATGTCGAGGGTGACCGGCAGTTCCGGGGCGGGGGCGTCCTGCTCGGTGGTGGTGTGCTCGGGCAGGAGGTCGGCGACGGCGGTGCGAATCGCGCCGCGGCTGACGCCGTGGTCACGGGCGAGGGCTGCGATGGACCGGCCCTCCGGGTAGGCGGTGCGGACGGCGCCGGTCTTGTCGGCCAGGACGGCGGGGCGGCGTCCGCCCTTGTTGCCCTTGGCCTCGGCGGCGCGCAGTCCGTCGTAGGTGAGCTCGCGCTGGAGTTCGCGCTGGAGTTCGCCGGCGGCGAGGGTCTGCACCATGAACTTCACGGTGGACAGCAGTTCGCCGGTGCGCGGGTGGCAGGCGGTGAGGTCCATCGCGGAGAACGCGCCATCGTGGATGCGCAGCGCCACCTGGTCGCGGTGAAGGACGTCAAGCACGTCGAGGATGTGACCGGTGCCGCGTACGAGGCGGAACATCTCGGAGATGTGCACGGTGTCGCCCGACCGCGCGTAGGCGAGCAGCTTGGCGAACTTCGGACGCTCCAGCGGGTGGAGGCGGCTGGAGGTGCCCGCGGTCTCCTCGAAGACGACCGGGTCCTCGATCCCGGCCTCGTCCAGGACGAGGTTCTGACGGTCGGTCGACTGCTGGCCGGTCGACACCCTCTTGTAGACCAGGCTGGCCATGCCGCTTCCCGTGGTGGTCGCATCCGACCCTAGCTGTCAGCAAACCCTGTCATCAGCCGCTATCGGATCTCATTGGATCCGCGACGCCGTCGGGCCCGGAAAGCCCGGGTTCGCTGGACGCCCGCCTCCCCTGTCTTCATTCGACGTTTGACGACAGGCGGCAGGCCCCCTCCCATGGCGAAAGGGGGTCTGCCGCGGTTCGTTGGAAGTGCGGGTTGATGTATGACTCCCAGCGGAGCAGCTGGCCTACTCCTTGTTCTTGGGCTGGGGGTGTGCCGTCACTGGGTGGCGGGAGCGGGTGCGATCTGCTGCATGAGGCTGAGCATGTCGGGAGCGACCCATTCCTCGGCGATCTTGTCGCCCTCCATGCGGTAGACCTCGACGCTGCGGAAGCTGACCTGCTTGCCCGTGGCTTCGAACTCCTGGAACGCGCCCTGGTGCGTCCCCTCGAAGGTGACCAGAACGGTCACCTTGTCACCCACGCCGAAGATGTCCTGGACGTTGATCTTGAGGTCGGGGAACGCCTCCTTCATACCCCGGGTGCCGTAGAGCCAGATCTCCCGTCCGACGAAGGGCTCCGGCATGCCGTGGACGTTGGCGATGAAGTCCTCGGTGAGCATCCCGGCGGCCACTTCCAGCTCGCCGTTCTCCACAGCCCGGTACGCGGCGCGCATGAGAGCGATGTTCTTCTCGGTCGTGGTGGTCATCTCAGCATCCTTTCGGGAGGACCCTCCCGACGGTTCGGTCACGGTGTCGGGCCGGGATGCCCTTCATCAGAAACCCTGACGTCGCGGCAAGGTCAAATCGCCGACTGGCCCGACCCGGGCGCGGCGCAGGAGCAGCGTCCCGGCGTCAGGGTCGCGCTTGACCTTGACGTGGCGGCAGGGTTTGTACTGGGCTCATGCGAATCGGCGAGATCGCCGCACTCGTCGGGGTTACCCAGCGGGCTGTGCGGCACTACCACCACCAGGGCCTGCTGCCCGAACCTGCCCGGCTCGGCAACGGCTACCGCGACTACGGCCTGCGCGACGCCGTTCTGCTCGCCCGGATCCGGCGGCTGACCGAGCTCGGTCTTTCCCTGGAAGAGGTACGCGACGTCCTTCAGGACGACCAGGGCCGAGAGCTGGTGGAGATCCTGGAGGAACTCGACGAGGACCTCGCCCGCCAGCAGACGGTCCTCCAGGACCGCCGGACGCGGCTTCACGCACTGCTGGCCGAGGCACGGGCCGGCCAGCTAGCAGCCAACGGGGCGTTGTCGCCGGAACTGACACGGCTGCTGGCCGGCCTCGCTCCGGTACCGGAGTCCCCGATGGCCGTGAGAGACCGCGACCACCTGGCCTTCCTGGACAGTGTGCTTTCCCAGGAACATCGAACCGGACTCCTGGCGAGCCTGCACGGGATGCGAGACCACGCCGAGCAGGTCTACGCGCTGCTGAACAGTCTCGCCGACATCAGGCCGGACGATCCGCTGGTGGACCGCACCGCGAGAGAGCTGGCCGGGCTTCTGCCCGACGACCTGGTCGCGCGCTTCTCCCAGAGCGAGGCCGGCGCTGTGGGCGAGGAAATCTTCGCGGATCTCGCTCCGGCCCAGTCGGCGGCGATCCGCCGCGCGATGAAGCGGGCGACCGAACGGCAGGAAGGATCACCATGACACACCCCGAGAACCAGGCGGTACTCCCCGCCGCGCCGCCACCCCCGGCGCGCGGTCCCGTCCTGCGCAAGCTTCGGACCTTCACCCTGCTGCCTCAGGTCGCGCTGGCCGGCTGCCTGCTGGCAGGGGCGCCGGTACCCGGAGCGGTCATCCTCGGCGCCAAGGTCCTCCTGCTGGCCATGCTCGCTGCGGAGGTCTGCACGTGGCTGCGGCTGCGCAGGTCCGGACTGTCCGCACGCGAGGCGCTCACCCACATGATTCCCGTGCCAGTGCTGCGGTTTGTCACCCATGAGCTGCGACTCATGGCGAGTCTCATCCGCTGGATCGGCCGCCGCCGACACGGAGTCGAGGGAGCCGATGCCGTCTTCCCGCACGGCCGTGACCAGGCCACGCTGATGTACGGGTTTGCGTTCGCGTGCGTCGTGGAGACCGTCGCCGTGTCCTTCCTGCTCGCTGCCTGGCCCGTCATCCACGCCGTGATGCTCGTCATCGACGTCTACACCGTCCTGTTCGTCCTCGGCATCCACGCCGCCTCCATCACCCGGCCCCACGTACTCACCGACCGCACTCTGCGCATCCGGCAGGGAGCCCACACCGACGTGCTCGTCCCCATCGATCAGATCGCGGCCATCCGGAGAGAGGCACGGTTCACCCACGAAAAGAAGGCCGACGAACTCAACCTCGCCATCGGCTCACAGACCTCGCTCACCCTGCACCTGAACGAACCGGTCAACGCACCGACATTCCTCGGCGCACCGCACCCCGTCACCGTGATCCGGATGCACGCGGATGACCCGAAAGCCCTCTACGACACTGTCACACGGGCACGGAACACCCTCCAGGCCTGAGGTCGCCCGACTAGACAGCGAGGGAGAGGTGGCGTCTGGCACTCGGGGCACAGGTACCCGACCGGGCGCCCCTGAGTGAACTCGATGTTCCAGCAAGCGGCGTCGTCCGCGCCCTTCCATCAGGCACGGGTGCAGCGGGTGCCGTGGCCCAGCGACCGGACCTTCGTGCGGGTTAGAGCGTCCTCTTCTCCTCTCGGCCCCGGGCAGCTGCGCGGGGCCTTCTCTTCCACAACGAACGGCCCGACAGGTCGGGTGCGCGGCCCGTCACTCCTCGTCTTCGGCGTCCTCGACGGCGTCCGGGTCCCCAGCGGGCGCAGTCCCTGGCCCGGGCCGCTGGCCTTGATGTTGAACCGGTAGAGACCGTCCCTGCGCGCGGGAACTCCATGCAGCTTCTCCTCCGGGGGAACTGCCTTTGGGACCGTCCCTGTGCGCGGGGACTCCATGCCTGGGTGGCCGTCAGCACGGCGCTGCCGTCGGGACCGTGCCGGTGGCTGACTGCGGCCGCGGTGTACGGCGATCCGCAGCAGGATCGAGGTAAGGCGGCGGGCGAGGTGCGTGGCCCGGGGCGGCCGTCCTTCGTAGTGCATCTCTCCTTGCGCGTGGCCGCGCAGGTGGGGCAGGTGAAGTCCAGTGCGTCCCAGTCGGCCGCCACGTATCAGTCCTCTCGCCGGCGATCAGGTCAACCGCCCATTCGATGGGGGTGGTTGCAGTGTGGCACCGGGCCCTGACACAGCGCACTCGGCCACTGATCACCGGTTTGGCTTTGACCGGTTCCTCGGTTCGGGCTCTGGTGGTCGGGAACCGGCGCCGGGTCCGAGGATGTCGACCGGTGCTGGCAGGCGTTCCTGCGACGGTTCGACGTCGAGTACACCTTCCGCCTGCTCAAGCAGACTCCCAGCTGGACCCGCCCCAGGCTCCGCGACTGCGCCGCAGCCGACCGCTGGACCTGGCTCGTCCTGGCCGCCCACGCACAACTCCGCCTCGCCCGCTCGCTCGGGGCCTCCGCCGGCCGTGGGAATGACCCGCGGAACCGAACAAGCTCACCCCCGCCCGATTCCACCAAGGGTTCAGGAACCTGCACGCGCGGACGGGCACGCAGGCCAGTCACCGAACCCGAGCCGGCCAGGCCCCGGCCGCCCGCCCGGCTCGAAGAACAAGCGGCCCGCCACCCGCTACGACGTGGACGCGTCCCCGCTATCGGCGAGTCCTGCACCAGACCCGCGCACCACAAGATCGGCACCAAGCCCCGCAGAACTGGGCCGCCGGCAAGCTGAGCTGCCACCCGACCTCATCGCCACGACCCCGACGCTGTTGGATAGCCGCATGGTGAGACGAAAGAAGGAGAAGAAGCGGCCGGACTGGGGCATCCCGAAGGGGATCGTGCTGTTGGCGACGCCAGAGGGTTGGCGTCACAGCATCCTCACCATGGAAGGCGGCATGCTCTGCGGACGTCTGGACGTGCCGGTCAACATCGACCCACAAGACGCACGAGACGCGGCGGCCCAGATGGTGACGGAACTCGCTCGCGATTTCCACGACACCGACGTTGAGGTGAGCTGGGATCCTCCTCAGGAGCCCTGGTCATGGACCGCTCAGGTCGCCCTCGCCGTCGGGACCGAACCGGCCGCGCTTGATGCCGAGGGTTAAATCGCAAGGGCAGTGCCTGTTTCTGAACCCCATAACAGCAGGCCCAGGGCCTCCAGTCCCAGAATGGTCGCGGTGGAGGCGGTGGCCAGAGGCTGAGCGTGAAGCCTCTGCGGGCTGCGGCCAGCAGGCCAGCTCGAAGGCTGTCGCGCGCGCTGGTACCCACTCGCGCGCTGTGCCGGAGCAGAGGGGTGGCGTCGCGTTCGGGCACCGCGGTGGCTTTGAACGTCTCCCAGCCGCCGGGAAGGACCTGCGAACGTACGTCGAAGCCGTACCGGGCGGCGATGACCTTCTGGGCCAGGGCCTTACTGGTGATCTCCCCGGAGGTGAACAGGGCGCCGATGTGCTGCTGTGCGTTGTGCAGGGCGACGTTCAGCGCCAGGGTGGAGCGGCTGGCTGTCGGCAGTGACACCAGCGCCGTCACCGTCCTTGGGGCAAGGGATGCAAGCGAGGCGGCGTCCGCGCCCCACGGCCACAGGCACCGCGGCGGCACGGGGGGCTGGGTCGTGGGCAGAGGGCTGGTGGCGGGTGTTGCCCGGACAGTGCCCGCAGTGGTGGCTTCGCGGGTCAGGAGGCCGACGGCCGCTGCTCGTCCCTGGGCGTCGAGGGGGGTGGGCAGGCGGCCGGCGGCTACGGCCGAGGTGTCGCGGCATGACGAAGTACAGAGCCGGGGCCCTCCGGCTCGGGTGGGTCAGATGCGCCAGGTGCGGATGCGGTCGGCGGCCTGGTAGACGGTGACCTTGCCGGCCTGGATGTCACGGACGAGGTCGACCATGGCCCCGTAAGGGGGGTCGATGCCTTCTCCGGAGGCATGCATGTAGGCGGCGGTGACCTGGCAGGCGTACAGGCTGTTGCGGTGCGGCAGCGGCTGCAGGCGGATCAGGGTATGCAGAAGGGCGGCGCCACGCCATGCGGCATCGGGATCGGCCGTGGTGGGGCGCGGGATGCGGGTCCTGTGTCGAGCGACGGCGGCGACGAGAGCGGAGTATTCGGCGACGCTGACGTCTTCGGAGACGGCCTGTTCCTGGACGTCTAGGAGCCAGGAGACGTCGACGTGGAGGATCATCAGGCGGCGTCCGCTCCGCGCTCCCGGCTGGCGTGCGGGATCTCGTCGGGGAAGGCGTCGTCGAAATCGGCCCGGTGCGCCTCGCCCCAGGAAGCGGCGTAGCGGACGAACTGGCGGCGCTGGCGCTCGCGCAGCGGCAGGTCGTGGACGTACTGCTTGAGGGACTTGCCTTCGGCGGTCGCGGCGGCACGGACCTCCTCGAGCTCCTCGTCGGTGAAGGTGACATTCAAGGACGGCATACCTCCGATGGTACCTACTTGGTACCTGTCGGGCTACGAAGATCCCCACTCGTGTGGCTGTCCGGCGTACGGCCAGCCGCTCAAGGGTGAGGGGCCTCAGGTGAACGCGGGTGCCGGGTTCTCGTCGGTCCAGTCGCCGTCGAAGAGGGCAGCGACGAGCTGTGCGTGTTCGGCATGGAGCCGGCCTGTGCGCATCTTGGTGCGGGTCTTGGCGAACCAGGGGCCGATCTTGACGGTGTCGCCGTCGACGGTGATGGTCTCGCGTGCCGCGGGGGCGCGGCGTTCGCGGTGGAGGAAGAGTTCGAGGATCTGGACGGTCTCCTGGAAGGTCCGCCGGGTGGTGGGGCGGGGTGCGAGGGTGCTGGCCGGGGGTGAGGGTGCTCCAGGTGGTGAGCTGCCGGATGGTCCAGCTGCCGAGGTTGACGCCGCTGGCGTGGGTGTCGGGGGTGAGGGGGCGGCCGGTTTCGAGGTGGCGGCGCACTTGGTGGTATTTGCGGTGCCAGTCGGGTCCGTGCGGGAGCTGCCAGTGAGGGTCGATGGCGGTGAGGTCGGCGGCGCGGGCGGGGTCGAGGCGGTTGTGGGATGCGTGGGAGCGTTGTTCGGCGAGCCAGGCGCCGATCGGGGTGGTGGCGGGGGCGGCGAGATGGCCGTGCGCCCGGTGGTAGTCGGCTGCCTGGGTGAGGCGGGTGCGCCAGGCGGCGTCGTGTTTGTCCCAGATCATGCCGAGTGCGTCGAGTTCGGCGATCCAGTCGGCATCGAGGCGGCCGGTGGTGTGTGCGTCGCGCATGGTGGTGATGAAGCGGCCGAGTTCGAAGCCGACGGGGTCGGTGTGGTCGGCGGGGACGTCGAGGTGGCTGTAGGCGTCGTGGAACGCCTGGGCGGAGGCGAGGCCTTCGCGGCGGGTGCGGGTCAGCGGGCCGCGGGGGTTGAAGGCGATCAGGTCCATCGCCTGGGCGATGCGCTCGGGGTGGAGGGTGAAGTCGAAGTGCCAGCGGTTCGTCACCAGCGTGCTGGTCTCCCGCGGCAGCCGGTTGGCCTTGTCGGGGAGGCGTTCGAGGATGCGGTGGTCGTGGCTGGCCAGCGCGCTGGTGATGGCCCACACCGGCCCGTAGGCGGTGCCGAGGATGTTCTCGGGGTCGGCACCGGGCGGCAGGTAGACGGGGACGATCAGGGAGGCGGTCTTGCCGGAGACGTCCAGGCGCAGGGCGCGGCCCAGGGCCTGGACGCAGCGGACGATGCTGCGGGTGGGGTCGGCGAAGACGATCGCGTCGACGCTGGGGATGTCGACGCCCTCGGCGATGACCTTGGCGTTGGTCAGGATCGCGCAGGAGGCGGCGGCGAAACTCGTGAAGGTGTCGGTGCGCTGGTCGGGGGTGTGCTCGCCGTGGACGAAGAACAGGCGCGGGTCGGCGTCCGGGCACAGGTGGGGGGCGGTGCGGCGCAGCAGGCGCAGGGTGTGGGGCAGTTCGCGGGTGAAGCGGGTGGCGTCCTCGACCAGGTGGAAGTACACCAGGACCCGCTTGAGGTGGTGCTGGGTCATGGCCTTGAGGACGGCCAGGTGCAGGGCACTGGTGCGCAGCGCCCCCTCCCCTGTCCCGTCCTCGGTGCTGTCGTCGTCGCGGCCGGCCTGGCCGGGGGCCGGGAGGTTGAGCAGAGCGCGCAGGTCGGTGTCGCTGACCGTGGGGACCACGATCCGGTAGTCCGCCGCCCGGCCGTCCGTGATCGCTGTGGCGAGAGGGTAGTCGTGGATGAGCTTGCCGTAGACGGTCTCGTTGTCCATCGAGTTGGCAGAGCCCGCGGCCGCCTAGCCGGCGGGTCGGTAGCCGCGCGGGCGGACGAGGCTGGCGGACTCCGCGAGCTCAGGGGCGGCGAAGCTGCGCGGAGTGGCGGTCATGTAGAGGCGGCGGTCTGAGCGGATGGCGGCGTTGTCGTGGACGAGCGCCCATTTCTTGTCCGTCCGGCCCGCGATCCGGTGTGCCTCGTCCATCACCGCGAGGTCGAAGCCCGGTACGCCCTCGCGGGTGTGCTGGGCGTCGCGGATCTTGTCCAGGGAGTCGTAGGTGCAGATCACCGTGAGGAACGGGATCTGGTCCTTCCCCTCCCCCACCACCGACATGAGCGCGGCCAGCGCCTGCGGGCTGCCGGTCGAGCCGACCCGGGCGGCCGCCAGGCGGTCATGGCCGGCCGTGTCCATCGAGGAGACGATCACCAGGTGGCGCAGGTAGCCGTCCGCGCGCCAGGCCAGAGCGGTCTGCGCGGCGAGGTCGAGGGTCGGTACCACAACCAGCGTCAACCGGGCTCCGAGCGCGAGTGCGACGCGGATCGCGACCAGCGTCTTGCCCGTGCCCGTCGCCGATACGTACAGCCCCCGGGTGCCGGGGCGCCGCAGATGCCGTACCGCGCTGTCGCGTCCCCGGACCTGGTCGGGGAACAGAGGCAGGACGGGCTCGTGGGACACGGCGTTCTCGCTGGTGACGGTACTCACCGGCCCATCATCACCCACCCCCGGCAGCGCCCAGGGCCGAACCCGGCACGCAGGCAGGGCAGTCGGACCGCTGCCCGCGCGCCGCCCGGGCCGGCGAGGCGCGCATTGGATCAACTGCGTTGAGCCGTGAATCGGTCGGAGCCGATGGCGGGGTCGGGCAGAGACCTCCGGAAGCGGTTGGCGGGTGTCAGTGGAGGGTTGCCCAGATCCGCGTGGAGGAGAGCGGGGCCTGTGCGGGGACGATCGCGAGTTTGTATGCCCGTCACCCGTATGGGTGAGCCGGTAAAGCTCTGGCGGGTGGCGGGGGCGGACCCGCGTCCTTCCACCTCTTGCGTCAAGGACAGGGAACGCCCCGGACGGCGAGCCGATCGCGCCTCCTCCCGCTGCTACGAGCGATACGCCCGCAACCGCCAGCGCTGGCCCCACGAGCCGCATATGCCATCGGCCGGTGCGTGCACACCTCTAGCGCACCCTTACCAGCCGGTAGCAGTGTGAACAGCATGCGGCACCCAGCCCCCACCTCGCGGGTCATGCCGCCGGCCCTGCCCGAGCGGGCCGCGCTCCGGCCATGTCCCAGGCCGGTCGAGGGCAGGGCCGCGCCCGCCTCCCGGCTCCCCACGGGAGGCCACAGGCGCGCGGGTCGCCGCCGCAGAACGTGAGTCGGCGACACGACCGACAGCAGCCTCAGACAGGAGCCATCGTTTGAAACCGCTCTACGGCTCGCCGAGCTTGACCTCGCAGGACTCGACCTCAGCCCCCTCGCCCAGCTTCTCGCGCTTGAGCCGCATGTAGCGCTCCAGGGCCGATTCGCTGTAGGCGACTGCCGACACCCCGCTCTTGTCGCCCAGCCGCCAGCAGATCTTGAAACTCTTACTTCCCTGCTTCGCCATGGCCTGTTTCCTCCTGCCTCCGGGTATGCGTCCAGACTCGCACCCGGCACTGACAGCGCAGGTCAGGCACTGCGTAGGCTCGGGAGCATGACCTTCCACGTGCTGCTCCAGTTCCAGCCGCCGGACGGGCCGGCCGTCACCGGCACGTGGGAGGGAGAGGAGACGGCGGACGGAAAATTCGAGGAGTAGGTCTACACCTACTCCGCTCATCCCACCGCCCGCATCACCCTGGTCGAGGAGAGGGCCGGCGCCCGCCGTGTCCTGTCGGAGTGGACACAGGCCACCGGCACCATCCGGCACACCGCCTGAGGCTCACCTGTCTCCTGCCTCAGGCCGATCGCTCCACAGAGGCGGGACGGGTCGGATGTGTGCAGCGGATCCCGCCGGCGGGGTGCCGCTTGGTGGGCGGTCCGGCAGCGCCGGATGGCGCGGTGGAGCAGGGGTCTGAGGAACATCCGTGTCAGATCGTGCGCTAAGGGTTCTCCGGTCTGGTTGGGGCTTTGACCTGGGGTGATTGGGCGTCGGAGCCTTCGAGGGTCGTTGATGTCGATCTTCGGAGAGCTGTTGTGGCGGTCGAGTTCCTGACGGACGAGCAGGCGGCCCGGTACGGGTCGTTTCACGAGGTGCCCTCGCGGGCGGAGCTGGAGCGGTACTTCTTCCTGGACGACGCGGACCGGGAGGCGGTGCAGGCCAAGCGCCGGGCTCACAACCGGCTCGGGTTCGCGGTCCAGCTCACGAGCGTGCGGCTCCTGGGCCGGTTCATGCCGGACCCGCGGCAGGTGCCGGCGGAGGTGGCCGAGTACCTGGCCGATCAGCTGGAGATCGCGGACGCCTCGTGCCTGAAGCTGTACGGCGAGCGGGACGGTACGGCCCGTACGCACGCCGGGGAGATCCAGGAGTCGGGGGGCTGGCGGGACTTCGCCGAGGTCCAAGACGAGCTGGTGGTCTGGTTGGACGCGCGGGCTTGAACAACTGGGGACGGGCCGAAGGCGTTGTTCGACGCGGCGGCGGGCTGGCTGCGCGAGGGGCGGGTGCTGCTGCCGGGCGCGAGCCGCCTGGCTCGGCTGGTGGGCACGGTGCGGGAAGCGGTGAACCAGCGGCTGTGGGACACGCTGTACGGGCTGCTGAGCGTCGGTCAGCGGGCGGTGCTGGACTCACTGCTGACCGTGCCGCCCGGCGAGCGGGTCTCGGAGCTGGACCGGCTGCGGCGCGGTCCGGTACGGGTGTCGGGTCCGCAGATGAAGTGGTCGCTCCAGCGGGCGGAGGAGCTCGCAGCCCTCGGCATGGGGGACCTGGACGTCTCGGCGATCCCGCCCCGGCGGCTGGCGGAGCTGTCCCGGTACGGCGTGGACGGTAAGGCATCGCTGCTGCGCCGCCACGGCGATTCCCGCCGGCTGGCGACGCTGCTGGCCACGACGGTCTACCTGACTACCCGGGCCGTCGATGATGCGCTGGACCTCCTGGAGGTGCTGATCGCGACGAAGCTGCTGGCCAAGGCCGAGCGCGAGACCGTCAAGGAGAAGATGAAGACGCTGCCGCGCGTCGAGCGGGCCTCGGCGAAGCTGGCGACCGCGTTTCAGGTCGTGTTCGACACCACGAGCGAGCTGGTCGACACCGACACCGGGGAGGTCACCGGGCCGGCGGTGGAGTCGTTCGAGGCGATGTGGGAGCGGATTGAGGCGGTGGTGCCCCGGCACGAGCTGGCCGCCGCGATCGCTGCGCTATTCGAGCTGACCCCGCCGCTGGACTCCGATGCGGACGAGGCGTGGCGGTCCATGCTGGTCAGCCGGTTCGGCACCGTCCGGCCGTTCCTCAAGCTCCTGGTCGCGGTCGTCGACTTCGGCGCCACCCCCGAGGGCGAGGCCGTGCTGGACGCGCTCAAGTCGCTGCCGGACCTCATGGGTCGCAAGAAGGTCGGCCCGGCCGAGATCGACGCCGGTCTGCTGGTCGGCTCGTGGCGGCGCCTAGTGCTGGCGGCTCCGCACCTGGAGCCGGGCGCGGTGGACTGGAAGGCGTACACCTTCTGCGTCCTGGAGCAGCTGCACCGGATGCTACGGAGCAAGCAGGTGTTCGCGAAGAACTCCTCGAAGTGGGGCGACCCGCGGGCGAAGCTCCTGGCCGGTGAGACATGGGAGCAGGCAAGGCCGACCGTGCTGGCCTCGCTCGGGCTGCCCGAGGAGGCGGGCGAGCACCTGGCGGCGCGGGCGGCGCTGCTGGACGGCACGTACCGGGAGGTCGCCGGGCGCCTGCCGGACAACGCGCAGATCGTCTTCGACGACGACGGCAGGTTGCACTTTGCCGCGCTGGAGCCGGAGCCCGAACCGGCCTCTCTATTAGGCCCTGTGTCGAAAGTTGCTGAGAGGCAACGTTGTGGCGGGCTGAAGCGTCCATGGGATTGCTGGACTTGGCTTGGCCAGGGTGTGTTGAGG
>NZ_JBSHHY010000041.1:0-50771 GCF_053618675.1 Streptomyces sp. NPDC055632
GCGCCCGGCCGCGCGACCCGCGCGCCGAACTCGCCGCCCTCGGCCCCGCCGAGCGCGCCGCCGCCGTCCGGGCCCTGGTCCGCGCCGAGGCCGCCGCCGTGCTCGGGTACGAGAGCCCCGACGAGGTCGCCGCCGACGAGCCCTTCACCCCGGCCGGGTTCGACTCCCTGGCCCTCGTGGAACTCCGGCGCCGGCTCACCGCCGCGACCGCCACCGACCTGCCGCCCGAGGCCCTCTACGACCACAACACCCCGGACGCGCTCGCCGCCCACCTCCTGGAACTCCTCCGGGACCCGGCCGGCGCGGCGGGCGCCCCGGCCGGGGGCTCCGGCTCCGGCGACACCACGCTGGTCGCGGTCTACCGCTCCGCGGTCGCCGACGGACGGGTCGCCGAGGCCGTCGACGCCCTCGGCGCCGTCTCCGCCCTGCGCCCGGCCTTCACCGATCCCGGGCGGCAGCCCGTCGTCCCCGTCCGGCTGGCCGACGGCCCCGCCGGGGACGAGGGCCCGCTGCTCTTCGCGGTCACCGGCACCGCGGCCGTCTCCGGCCCCGCCGAGTTCGCCGCCTTCGCCGCCGCCCTCGCAGGCCGCCGCACCGTCGTCGCGCTGCCCCAGCCCGGCTTCCGGTCCGGCGAACTGCTGCCCGGCACCCTCGAAGCGCTGTGCGCGGCCCACGCCGAGGCCGTCGAACGGTACGCCGCCGGACGGCCGTACGCCCTGGTCGGGCACTCCGCCGGGGCCAACGTCGCCCACGCGCTCACCCGCCACCTGGAGGCGCGCGGCGCCGGGCCCGCCGCCCTGGTCCTCGCCGACGTCTACACCCCCGGCGCCCCCGGGGCCATGGGCGTCTGGCGGGACGTCATGCTCCGCTGGGCGACGGACCGCGCGGTCGTCGCGCTCGACGACACCCGGCTCACCGCCATGGGCGCGTTCCACCGGCTGCTCCTGGACTGGGCCCCCCGGCCCACCCGCGCGCCCGTCCTGCACCTGCGGGCCGGCGAGCCCATGGCCCCGTGGACCGACCCGCTGACGGACTGGCGGTCCGTCTGGGACGGCGCCCGCGCCGTCGCCGACGTACCCGGCAACCACTTCACGATGATGACCGAGCACGCCCCGACCACGGCCCGCACCGTCGACGCCTGGCTCGACGCGCTGCCCGGCGGTGACCGATGACGAGGAGTCGCACATGACAGCGGAGCCGCTGACCGACGCCCCGGGCCGCGCGACCGCCCCGGCCGGCACCCCGGACCGGGCGATCACCCCGGACCACGGGACCGTCCCGAGCCACGGGACCGCCACGGGCCACGGCGCCGTCCCCACCGGCGCCCCGGACCACGGGACCGCCCCGTACCCCGAGGCAGCCCCCTACCCCGAGGCCGCCCCGACCGACCCCCGACGCGCCCGGGGCAACCAGCTCACCCGTGCCGCCCAGTGGTTCGCGGGGACCCGGAACGACCCCTACGGCCTGATCCTGCGCTCCGGCACCGAGGACCCCCGCCCCCACGAGGAGCGCGTCCGCGCCGGGGGGCCGCTGTTCCACAGCGCGCCGCTCGACACCTGGGTGACGGCCGACCGCGCCGTCGCCGAGGCGGTCGTCGCGGACCCCGCCTTCGACGGCCCCCGCCCCGGGCCGGAGGCCGCCGCCGGGGACGGGCTCCCGTACCGCAGCGCCGTCCTCGCCGTGGACCGGGAGACCGCCGCCCGCCTGGCCCCGCTCACCGCCCTCGGCGGCCCCATGCTGTGGGCCCCCGAGGAGGAGTGCGTGGAGAAGCGGACCGTGAAGTTCGCCCGCGCGCTCCTCGCCGGGCTCGGCGACCGCTTCGACCTCGCCGAGGACTTCGCGCGCCGGCTCGTCGGCCAGGTGATCGGCGAACAGCTCGGCCTGCCCGAGGTCGCCCACGAGCGGTTCGTCCGGATCCTGCCCGACTGCCGGCACGCCCTCGACGGGCTGCTCTGCCCCCAGCCCCACGCCGTCGTCCGCGCCGCCGAGCGGGCCGAGGCCGCCCTCTCCGCGGTGCTCGCCGAAGGCCTCCACGAGGCCGGGGCCGACAGCGTCCGGGCCGCCCGGATCCTCTCCGTCGGCGCCGCCGAGACCACCGTCGTGCTCGTCGCCAACGCCGTGCGCCGGCTCCTCGCCGAGCCCGGCGCCTGGCAGCGGCTGGCCGCCGATCCGGCCCTGGCCGCCGGAGCCGTCGAGGACACCCTGCGCCTGGCCCCGCCCGTCCGGCTGGAGACCCGTACCGCACGCGCCGACACCGTCCTCGCGGGCACCGGACTGCCCGCCGGCAGCCACGTCACCCTCCTCGTCGCCGCCGTCAACCGCGACCCGGCGGCCCCCGCGGACGCCGCGCCGTTCGGCCTCCCCGGCGACCTGCACTTCGCGCTCTCCGGCCGGCTGGTCACGGTGATCGCCCGCGCGGCGCTCGGCGCGCTCGCCGAGGCCCTGCCCGCCCTGCGCACCGTCGGCGAGGAGGTCACGCGGCCGCGCTCACCGGTCCTGGCCGCCCCCGCCCGCCTCCCCGTCGCCAAGGCCGCCTGACGACGGCCCGGCCCCCGACGACCACGACCGCCGACGACCACGACCGCCGACGACCACGACCCCGACCGCAACGAGCCAGACGAGGGCGGACGACCCCATGCGCGTACTGATCACGTGCTTCGCGCACAACACCCACTACTACAACCTGGTGCCGCTGGCCTGGGCGCTGCGGGCCGCCGGGCACGAGGTCCGGGTGGCCAGCCAGCCGGCGCTCACCGAGGTGATCAACGGCTCCGGGCTCACCGCCGTGCCCGTCGGAGACCTCGACTCGATCGTCGAGCTGATGACGCAGATCGGCGGCGACCCCACCCCGTACCAGACGGGCTTCGACTTCGCCGACACGGTCACCGAGCCGATCGGCTGGGAGCACGCCCTCGGCCAGCAGACCATGATGACGGCCATGTCGTTCGCGCCGCTCAACGGCGACACGACCATCGACGGCATCGTGGCGTTCGCCCGCTCCTGGCGGCCCGACCTGGTGCTCTGGGAGCCCTTCACCTACGCCGGGCCCATCGCCGCGCACGTCACCGGCGCCGCCCACGCCCGCCTCCTGTGGGGCCCCGACGTGGTCCTCAACGCGCGCCGCCAGTTCCTCGAACTGCTCGCCGCGCAGCCCGAGGAGCGCCGCGAGGACCCGATGGGCGAATGGGTCACCTGGACCCTCGAACGCTTCGGGACCGTCCCCGACGCCGACGCCGTCGAGGAGATCGTCCGGGGGCAGGCCAC
This sequence comes from Streptomyces sp. NPDC055632, assembly GCF_053618675.1. Classification (NCBI taxonomy): domain Bacteria; kingdom Bacillati; phylum Actinomycetota; class Actinomycetes; order Kitasatosporales; family Streptomycetaceae; genus Streptomyces; species Streptomyces sp. NPDC055632. Next base: position 3,265 of record NZ_JBSHHY010000041.1, read on the forward strand.
CGTCGACCCGGCCCCCGCGAGCCTGCGGATCCCCGTGCCCGGCGAACTCCTGCCGATGTGCTACGTCCCCTACAACGGCCCCGCCGTCGTCCCGGACTGGCTGCACGCCCCGCCCGCCCGGCCGCGGGTCTGCGTCACCCTCGGCGTCTCCGCCCGCGAGACCTTCGGCCGCGACGCGGTCCCCTTCGAGGACCTGCTGCACGCCCTCGGCGACGTCGACGCCGAGATCGTCGCCACCTTCGACGCCACCCAGCTCCGGGACCGCGACGCCCTCCCCGCCAACATCCGCGTCGTCGACTTCGTCCCGATGGACGCCCTGCTGCCGACCTGCGCCGCGATCGTCCACCACGGCGGCGCCGGCACCGGCTACACCGCCACCCTGCACGGCGTGCCGCAGATCATCGTGGCCTCCCTGTGGGACGCCCCGCTCAAGGCCCGCCTGCACGAACGGCAGGGCGCCGGCATCGACCTGCCGCCCGAGAAGCTCGACGCCGCGTCCCTGCGCGAGGCGGTCGTACGGGCCCTCACCGACCCCTCGATCGCGGCGGCCGCGCACCGGCTGCGCGACGAGGCCCTCGCCGACCCCTCGCCGGCGCAGCTCGTCCCCGCCCTCGAACGCCTCGCGGCCCGCCGGGCCCGCCCGAGCACCGCCCACCCCAGCCAAGGAGAGACGACGTGACCACCACCGGAGCCCCCGCGCACAGCGGCTACGCGGACGGCATCGCCCGCCTCTACGACCTGGTCCACCAGGGCAAGGGCAAGGACTACGCGCGCGAGGCGGCCGACCTGGCCGCCCTGGTCGCCTCCCGCGCGCCCGGCGCCCGCAGCCTCCTCGACGTGGCCTGCGGCACCGGCCTCCACCTGGAGCACCTCACCCGGGCGTTCGACACCGTCGAGGGCGTGGAGATCTCCGCCGACATGCGGGACATCGCCGTACGCCGCAACCCGGGCGTGCCCGTCCACCTCGGCGACATGCGCGACTTCGCGCTCGGCACCACCTTCTCCGCCGTCACCTGCATGTTCAGCTCCATCGGCCACATGCGCGACCAGGCCGAACTCGACGCGGCCCTGGCCCGCTTCGCGGCCCACCTCGAACCGGGCGGCGTCGTCGTGGTCGAACCCTGGTGGTTCCCCGCCACGTTCACGCCGGGCTTCGTCGGCGCGTCCATCACCGAGGCCGAGGGCAAGACCGTCTCCCGCGTCTCGCACTCGCGCCTGGAGGGCGAGGCCACCCGCATCGACGTGCACTACCTGATCGCCGAGCCCGGCCGGGACATCGCGCACCTCTCCGAGACCCACCTCATCACCCTCTTCACGCGCGAGGCCTACGAGCGGGCCTTCGTCCGCGCCGGCCTCGCCGTCGAGTTCCAGGAGGGCGGGCCGTCCGGCCGGGGCCTCTTCGTCGGCGTCCGGGCGTGACGGCCGCGTGATCGAGGAGATCCTCCCGCCCGGGACGGTCTCGGCCGACACGGCCGGTGAGCACCCGCCGGAGCTGCTCTTCGCGGGGGAGCGGGCCCTGATCCGCGACGCCGTCGAGGAGCGGCGCCGCGAGTTCGCCACGGTCCGGGTGTGCGCCCACCGGGCGCTCGCCGCCCTCGGACGGGCCGCCGAACCGGTGCTCACCGGCCACCGCGGCGAGCCCCTGTGGCCCGCCGGCACGGTCGGCTCCCTCACCCACTGCGAGGGCTACCGGGGCGCCGCCCTGGCGTCCGCCGACCACTGGCGGTCCCTCGGCATCGACGCGGAGCCGCACCTGCCGCTGCCGCCGGGCGTGACCCGGGGGGTCGCCTCGGCCGCCGAGCGGGAGCGGCTGCGCGAGCTGGCCCGCCGCCACCCCGGCACCCGCTGGGACCGGCTGCTGTTCAGCGCCAAGGAGTCCCTGTTCAAGGCCTGGTCCCCGCTGACCCGCCGGGCCCTGGACTTCGACTCGGCGGAGCTCGCGCTCGACCCGGCCGCCCGGACGTTCACCGCCCGGCTGCGGATCCCCGGGCCGGTGCTCGACGGCCGGGCCCTGACCGAGCTGACCGGCCGGTGGACGGTGACGGACGGACTCCTCCTGACCGCGGTCGCCGTCCCGGGCCCCCGGCCGGCGTCTGCGGGAGACCGCCAGGCGTCTGCGGGAGACCGCCAGGCCTCTCCGGGAAACCGACTGGCGTCTCCGGAGGACCGCCCGGGCCCCTCGGAAGCCGTTCGCGCCCCGGGACAGAACGGCTCGTGAACCGGTGGAGGAACACCCCGTCCCCGCCCCGGGCCGTCCGGCCCGCCGACGCCCGCCCGCCCCTCCCGCGCCCCCGCCCCCGGCCCCGCCCGGTCCCCGCCCCGGAGCGAACCGGCCAGCGTAGGTACGGGCCGTGCCGCCGTCCAAGGTGCGCGGAGCACACCGCGGCGCCCCGGAACGGCCCGCCGGCGGTGGCCCGGTCACCGCGTCCGCCGCCGTCCGGCCGACCGGCGGCCGGTTGACGCCCCTTCAGCAGGCCGGTTACGTTCCCCGGGTCGTCGGGACAAGGTCGATTCGTCCGCTGGGGGGCTGGGATGACAGGGGAGGAACCGCAGTCCGGGACCGAGGTCCTGCGCGTCCTCGAACTCCTCGCGGAGGAGGCGCCGGCCCACGCGTACGAGCAGCTCGTCGCCCAGGCCCGCCGCTCCGGGGCCGACCCCGAGCGGATCGACCGGCTGACCCGCGCCAAGGGCCTCGCCCTGGAGGTCAACGCCCTCTTCGACCGGCGCCGCCAGCGCGAGGCCGAACTCGCCGCGCTCGTCGACACCGCCCTCGAACTCACCGCGCCGGCCCGGCTCGACGCCACCCTCCGCCTGATCACCCGCCGCGCCCGGCTGCTGCTCAACACGGACCTCGCCTGCACCGCCCTGGCCGACGAGGCCACCGGGGACCTGGTCGTCGGCACCGCCGACGGTGCCGTCAGCGCCCGCACGACCGGCCACCGGGTGCCCGCCGCCGCGCTGCCCGGCGCCCCCGGCGAACTGCCCGGCCCCTTCCGGACCGCCGACCACCTCACCGACGACCGGGCCGGCCACACGGCCGCCCTCGGAGACCTCCTGGAGGCCGAGTCGCTGCACGCCGTCCTCGGCGTGCCGCTGCGCGCCGGCGACCGCTGCCTCGGCTTCCTCTACGTCGCCGACCGCAGGACCCGGCACTTCACCCCCGACGACGTGTCGCTCATGTGCTCCCTGGCCGACCTCTCCGCCGCCGCCGTGGAGACCGCCCGGCTCCTGGAGAACGTACGGGCCGCCAACACCGTCCTGGAGGACGCCGGGACCCGGGCCCGCGCCGGACTCAGCGACGCCCTGCGGGCCAAGGACCTCCAGGACGACCTGGTCCGGCTCGTCCTGGAGGGCACCGGCCTGGACGAGCTCCTGGCCCGCGCCGCCGCCGAGCTGGGCGGCGGCCTCTCCGTCCGGGGCCAGGGCGGCGAACGCCTCGCCGGGCACGGCCGCACGTCCGTCCCCGACGCCGCCGAACTGGAGCGCGTGCGGCTCAACGCCGCGGCCACCGGCATCGCCTGCCCGCTGAGCGACGGCACCCTGGTCGTGCCGCTCTCCGTCCGCTCCGAGGACGTCGGCACGCTCCTCCTCCACCCCGCCGAACCGGCCACCGGACCCGGCACGGGCACCGACGGCGACGACCGGCCCGGCGAACAGGTCCTGCTCTCCTACGCGCGCACCGTGTCCCTGCTGCTCGTCCTCCAGCGCTCCACGGACGCCGGGGGACGGGCCGACGACGACCTCCTGGAGGACCTCGTCACCTGGGACGGGCCCGCCGAGGGCCTGGAGCGGCGCGCCCGCCGCCTCGCGGCCCGTCTGGAACGCCCCCACGTCATGGTCGTCGCCCGCCCCCGGAGCGAGGCCGCCGACCTGGTCGAGAGCTGGGCCGCCGGACACGCCCGCCGCCACCGCGGCATGAAGACCGTCCAGGGCGACCGGCTCGCCCTGCTCCTGCCCGGGGACGACCCGGCCGCCTGCGCCGACCGCGTCCGCGCCGAACTCGCCGAGGCCACCGGCGCCCCCGTCACGGCCGGCGCGGCCCGGCTCGGCCGGGGCCCGGACGCGGTCCGCCGCGCCCACCGGGAGGCCGTCCGCTGCCTGGACGCGCTCACCGCGCTCGGCGGCACCGGGCGCTCCGCCGCCGCCCGCGACCTCGGGTTCATCGGCATGCTGCTCGCCGAGGAGCACGACGCCCCCGGCTTCGTGGAGCGCACCCTCGGCCCGCTCCTCGACCACGACGCCGAGCGGTTCGGCAACCTGGTCGAGACCCTCGACGGCTGGTTCCGCGCGGCCGGCAGCCCCACCCGGGCCGCCGAACTCCTCTACGTGCACCCCAACACGGTCTCCCGCCGCCTGGAGCGCATCACCCAGCTGCTCGGCCCGGACTGGCAGCGGCCGGAACGCTCGCTGGAGCTTCAGCTAGCCCTGCGCCTGCAGCGGGCGCGCGTCTTCCACGGCCTCGCGCCCGACGGCCCCCGGTCATGGGAACCGGCGTGACCGCGCCGAGGCCCCGGCGCGCCCCCGGGCCCAGCAGCCGCACCGCGTGAGCCAGCGACACCAGCGTCACGTGCCGGTGCCAGCCGTGGTACGAGCGCCCCTCGAAGTCCAGCGCGCCCACCGGCAGGCTCGTGCCCGTGAAGTCGGCGTCGGCCCGCCCGATCAGCCGGCCGAGGCCGAGGAGCGTGCTCCGGCTCGCACCGGTCAGGTTCGTCAGCCACAGCTCCGACGCCTCGCGGCTGTTCGGCGACCACACCCCCACCAGCGTCAGCGGGGCCCCCGCCGGCGGCGTCCCGCCGAACGCCCGGCGCGGCCCCGGCACCGCCGGCCCCGGCAGCCGTACGGGCAGCAGGGACACCAGCGAGGTCCTCGGCAGTCCCGTGCCCGCCGGCTCGAACCACTCCACCGGCCGGCCCTGGGAGCGCGCCAGCTCCGCGAGGCGTCCCGCCGAGGCCGACACGGACCGGCTCCCCCCGCCGGAGAGCGCCGGGGCCAGCAGGCCCGTACCGCCGCCGATCCGCAGCAGGAAGGGCAGTCCGGCCCGGGAGAAGGCCCCCACCATCGACGGCACGGCCTCCTCGCGGGCGTCCGTCACCACGGGCAGCCGGGTGATCCCCCAGCCCGCCGTCTCCAGCGCCATGTCCAGGGCCAGGCCCTCCGCCGACCCGGCGTCCACCGAGTCCGGTATCGCGGCCCGCCGGCGCATCTCGGCGTCCTCCAGCCAGTCGCCCGACAGCGACAGGCGCCAGTTCACCGGGGCCGCCGCCGCCCCCGAGGCCAGCCACAGGCCGTACCCGTGCTGGCTGTTGACCACCTGCCCGAGCTGCGGGACGAACCGTCGCCCCACGCCCACCGAGTGACGGCCCGTCTTCGGGATGACCAGCGGGCGCACCACCCACGCCTTCGGCGCGAGCAGCCGGTCCACCCGGGCCGCGAGCTCCGCCCGCAGCGGGGACCAGTCCCACGTCGAGCAGCTGATGAAGTGGTGCAGGCTCTGCTCCGCCGACCGCTCGTCCGTGCTCGCGGCCAGGTTCCGCATGGTCTTGCGGCCCGGGGCGTGCAGCAGCCCGTGCACGTACAGCTCGCCCTTGTGCCGCTGGTCGCGGCGGCGCAGCGAGGACAGCACCGACGCGACCAGGGCCCGCGACGCGCCCGCCGCCGGGTCGTACGGAAGGCTCGGGGCTTCCACCGCCTGGAGAGTGGCCCTCATGACGCTCCTCGGGGTCTCGGCGCCCCGGGACCCGCCGGGCCGGGGCTGCGCTCGCTGGACCCCTCCACCGTCCCCGGCGGCCCGGCCACGGCCCAGGTAGGCCGGGGACACACTTCCCGGACCGCACCGCCCCCGCCCCCCGTACGCCCCGGCGCGCGCCCCGCGCCCACGGGGGGTGGTGGCCGGGCCACCACCCCCCGGCACCGCGCGCCCGCCTCCGCCGCTCCGCCGCCCCGGCGGCGCCCCGAGTCCGCCGGTCTCGAGCGATCCTCAAGCGCCAACTCCCTTACGACACGGAGCAAAACCCCCGAACTCCGTAGAGTGTGACGGGCCGACCTCGTCTCCCGCGGCCCGTTCCGTGAGCGTGGAGGCACGCGCACCACGCGCGCGCACCGACGCACCGAAACAACAGGAGACCGCATGCTGTCCCGCAGGCCGGCGGAGCGAACGTCCCGCCCCCCCACCAGACTCCGGACCGACGGGCGCGGGCGCCCGGGCCGCGCACCGCGGCTGCTCGCCCTCACCGTGGCCCTGCTCTGTACGAGCGGCCTGCTCACCACCGCCAACGGCACCACGGCCGACGGCGCCGCCCCGAGGGTCGCGGCCGAGGAGGGCAGCCAGCGCGTCCGCGCGCTCGTCGCCCGGATGACCCTCGACGAGAAGCTGTCCTTCGTCCACTGGACGGCCGGGGCCGAGAACGGCCCGCTCGCCCGGGGCGTCGGCTACCTGCCCGGCGTGCCCCGTCTGGGCATACCCCCGCTTCAGGCCGCCGACGGCCCGGTGGGCGTGCGCATCAACGGCAGCCGCGCCACCGCGCTGCCCACGCCCACCGCGCTCGCCGCCACCTTCGACGACGGCCTCGCCACCGCGTACGGCAAGGTCATCGGCCACGAGGGCCGGGCCCTGGGCCAGGACGTGATCCTCGCCCCGATGGTCAACAACATCCGCGTGCCGCACGGCGGCCGCAACTTCGAGACCTTCAGCGAGGACCCGCTCGTCACCTCCCGCACCGCCGCCGCCGAGATCCGGGGCATCCAGGGCCAGGGCCTGATGGCCACGGTCAAGCACTTCGCGGGCAACAACCAGGAGACCGACCGCTTCACCGTCGACGCGGCCATCGACGAGCAGACCCTCCACGAGACGGAACTGCCCGGCTTCCGCGGCGCCGTCGAGGCCGGCGCCGCCTCCGTGATGTGCGCCTACAACGGCGTCAACGGCACCCCCGCCTGCAGCAGCGACCAGCTCCTGCAGAAGGTCCTGCGCGAGCAGTGGGGCTTCAAGGGCTGGGTGATGTCCGACTGGCTCGCCACCAAGGCGACCACCGACATCACCAAGGGCCTCGACCAGGAACTCGGCCTGGAGATGGGCAAGCCCACCGACCCGGTCCCCGACTCCAAGCACTTCGGCGCCGCCCTGAAGGCCGCCGTCACCGCCGGCACGGTCCCCGAGGCCGCGCTCGACCGCTCCGTGGTCCGCATCGTCGGCCAGATGGAGCGCTTCGGCCTCCTCGACCCCGCCGGCGGCCCCGCGCGGCCCGCGCGCGACGCCCAGGCGGGCCGGGCCACCGCCCGCGAGATAGCCGAGAACGGCGCCGTCCTGCTGCGCAACACCACCACCGCCGGCCGCCCCGCCCTCCCGCTCACCGGGACCGCCGCCACCTCCCTCGCCGTCATCGGCGACAGCGCCCTGCACCCCAAGGTCTCCGGCCTGGGCAGCGCGCACGTGGTGCCCGACGCGGCCGAGTCCCCGCTGGACGCCCTGCGCGAGCGCGCCGGCGCGAACGCCGCGGTCGCCTACGAGCCCGGCATCGAACGGCTCGGCGCCCCGCTGACCGCGACCGAACTCAGCCCCGCCTTCCACAACGGCAGGCAGCTCGACCCGGGCGGCGACCGCGCGTTCTACGACGGCACCCTGACCGTCCCGGCGGACGGCGACTACCGCATCGGCGTCCGCGTCGACGGCGGCCTCGCCATCCTCCAGATCGAGGGCCAGGCCCCCGTCTACGCCGCCGACTCGTTCAGCGAGACCACCAGCGTCGTCCTCAGCCTCACCAAGGGCACCCACAAGCTCTCCATGAGCGGCTGGGCCTGGCCCGACCGCCCGCTCTCCGTCGACCTCACCTGGGTCACCCCCGAGCGGGCGAGCCGGAACATCCAGCGGGCCGTCGCCGCCGCGGCCGCCGCGGACACCGCCGTCGTCTTCGCCCAGGACGAGGGCTCCGAGGGCTGGGACCGCCCCTCGCTCTCCCTGCCGGACGGCCAGGACGCCCTGATCGCCGCGGTCGCCGCCGCCAACCCCAACACGGTCGTCGTCCTCAACACCGGCTCCTCCGTGCTGATGCCGTGGCTGGGCTCCACCCGCGCCGTCCTCCAGATGTGGTACCCGGGCCAGGAGGGCGCCCGCGCCACCGCCGCGCTCCTGTACGGGGACGCCAACCCCAGCGGAAAGCTCACCCAGACCTTCCCCGCCGCCGAGGACGCCCACCCGATGGCCGGCCGCCCCGAGCGCTTCCCCGGCGTCGCGGGCAAGCAGGAGTACAGCGAGGGGATCCACGTCGGCTACCGCTGGTACGAGCGGGAGGGCGTGGCCCCGCTGTTCCCCTTCGGCCACGGTCTGTCGTACACCTCCTTCTCCTACCGCGACCTCGCCGTCGAACGGACCGCCACCGGCGCCACCGTGCGCGTGACCGTCCGCAACACCGGCCGCTCCACCGGCAAGGAGGTCGTGCAGGCCTACCTCGGCCCCAGCGACCGGATCACCGCCCCGCAGGCGGTCAAGAAGCTCGCCGGCTACACCAAGGTCACCCTGGCCCCCGGCCAGGAGAAGCGGGTCGCCGTCACCGTCGACGCCCGCCAGCTCCAGTACTGGGACACCGCCCGGCACTCCTGGCGGGACGCCCCCGGCGCCCGGACCGTCAAGGTCGGCTCCTCCTCGGCGGACATCCGCCTCACCGGCCGCCTCGCCCCCTGAACCCCCCACCCAGTGAGAGGAAACGCATGACCGCGACAGAACACGGTTCCACCCCCGCCCCCACCGGCGGCCGCATCGCCGCCGCCGACGCCATCGACACCACCCAGGACACCGGCCTGCGCCACGTCGCGGCCCTGTCCACCGAACTCCGGGACGTCGTCGAGGTCGAGCAGCGCCAGGTCCGCCTGGAGCGCGTGGTGCTCGTCGGCGTGTGGACCTCCGGCACGGTCGCGGAGGCCGAGAGCTCCCTCGCCGAGCTCGCGGCCCTCGCCGAGACGGCGGGCGCCCTCGTGCTCGACGGCGTCATCCAGCGCCGCGACAAGCCGGACCCGGCCACGTACATCGGCTCGGGCAAGGCCGGGGAGCTGCGCACCCTCGTCGAGACCACCGGCGCCGACACCGTCGTCTGCGACGGCGAGCTGAGCCCCGCCCAGCTCGTCCGCCTGGAGGAGTTCGTCAAGGTCAAGGTCGTCGACCGGACCGCCCTGATCCTCGACATCTTCGCCCAGCGCGCCACCTCCCGCGAGGGCAAGGCGCAGGTCGCGCTCGCGCAGATGCAGTACATGCTGCCGCGGCTGCGCGGCTGGGGCGCCTCGCTGTCCCGGCAGATGGGCGGCGGCGGTGGCGCGGGCGGCGGCATGGCCACCCGCGGCCCCGGCGAGACGAAGATCGAGACGGACCGGCGCCGACTGCGCGACAAGATGTCCAAGATGCGCCGGGACATCGAGGAGATGAAGACCGCCCGCGACCTCAAGCGGCAGGAGCGCCGCCGCAACAAGGTCCCGTCGGTCGCCCTCGCGGGCTACACCAACGCGGGCAAGTCCTCGCTCCTCAACCGCCTCACCGGCGCCGAGGTCCACGTCCAGAACGCCCTGTTCGCCACCCTCGACCCGACCGTGCGCCGCAGCGAGACGGCCGGCGGACGGGCCTACACCCTGGCCGACACCGTCGGCTTCGTGCGGCACCTGCCGCACCAGCTCGTCGACGCGTTCCGCTCCACCCTGGAGGAGGTCGCCGAGGCGGACCTCATCCTGCACGTGGTCGACGGCTCGCACCCCGACCCGGAGTCCCAGATCGAGGCCGTGCGCAGCGTCATCGGCGAGATCGGCGGGGAGGGCGTGCCGGAGCTCGTCGTCATCAACAAGGCGGACGCCGCGCCGGCCGACGTGCTGGAGCGGCTCAGGAGCGCCGAGCCGACGGCGATCACGGTGTCGGCCCGCACCGGCGAGGGCATCGACCACCTCCTGGCCCGGATCGCGGAGGAACTCCCGCACCCCGACATCGAGGTGGAGGTGCTCGTCCCCTACACGGAGGGGCAGCTCGTGGCCCGCGTCCACGAGTCGGGCGAGGTCCTGGAGGAGACGCACGAGGAGAACGGCACCCGCCTGAAGGCGAACGTCGACGCCTCCCTCGCCGCCGAACTGGCCGCTTACGCGGCCTGACGCGCACGACGGGCCGGCCCCCTCCCGAGCACGCGGGGAGGGGGCCGGCCCGTCGGCGTGACCCGGTGGGGTCAGTGGGAGCGGGTGGTGAACTCGCGGATCGAGGAGACGACGTAGTCGACCATCTCCTCGGTGATGCCCGGGTAGACGCCGATCCAGAAGGTCTGGTCCGTGATCAGGTCGCTGTTGACCAGCGGCTCGGCGATCCGGTGCGGCTTCTCGGCGTACGCGGGGTGGCGGGTGAGGTTGCCCGCGAAGAAGCGGCGCGTGTGGATCCGCCGCGACTCCAGGAAGTCCACGAGCGCGGCCCGGGTGTAGGCCGCGTCCGGGTCCACCGTGATCAGGAAGCCGAACCAGCTCGGGTCGCTGTCCGGGGTCGGCTCCGGGAGCAGCAGGCCCGGCAGCCCGTCGAGCCCGGCGCGCAGCAGCGCCCAGTTGCGGCGGCGGGCCGCGCTGAACTCCTCGACGCGCCCGAGCTGGCTCAGGCCCAGGGACGCCTGGAGGTCGGTCGCCTTCAGGTTGTACCCCACGTGGGAGAAGATGTACTTGTGGTCGTAGCCGTGCGGCAGCTTCCCCATCTGCTGGTCGAAGCGCTTCATGCAGCGGTTGTCCTCGCCCGGCTCGCACCAGCAGTCCCGGCCCCAGTCGCGGAAGGACTCCACGATCCGCGCCAGCACCAGGTTGCTGGTCAGGACGCAGCCGCCCTCGCCCATCGCGATGTGGTGCGCCGGGTAGAAGCTGGTGGTCGCCAGGTCGCCGAAGGAGCCGGTGCGCTTCCCCCGGTACGTGGAGTCGACCGCGTCGCAGTTGTCCTCGACGAAGAACAGGCCGCGCTCCTCGGCGAGCTGCGCCACCTCCTCCACCCGGAACGGGTTGCCCAGGGAGTGCGCGATCATGATCGCGCGTGTCTTCGGCCCGATGGCCGCGGCGATCCGCTCGGGCGTCGTGTTGTACGTGCCCAGCTCGACGTCCACGAAGACCGGCACCAGGCCGTTGTGCAGGATCGGGCTGACGGTGGTCGGGAAGCCCGCCGCGACGGTGACGACCTCGTCGCCCGGCTTCAGGCGCTGCTCCTCCAGCTGCGGGGAGGTCAGGGAGCTGAGGGCCAGCAGGTTCGCGGAGGAGCCGGAGTTCGTCAGATGGGCCTTGCGGGTGCCGATGAAGCGGGCGAAGTCCCGCTCGAAGCGCCGGGAGCTGACGCCGGCGGCGATCCGCATGTCGAGCGCCGCGGAGACCAGCGCGAGCCGGTCCTCCTCGCTGAGCACGGCGCCGGAGACCTGGACCGGGGAGACCCCGGGTTCGAAGGGACCGGGAGCCTGCTCCCGGTGGTATTCACGGACGAGCTCCGCGATCCGGTCCTTGGTCTCGCCCATGGTCGTTCCCTCCTGAAGGCACCGCTGACGGAACCGTGAGCCTAGGCCCGGAGACACGTCGAATCGGCAGAGCGCCGGTCGACTTCATCAGGTCCGCGAGAAATTCCGGCGAGTGGCGAAAAGTATTCCCCCGGGCCGGGAAGAGGCTCGCCGGGAGGTCACTCGGATGCCACAATAAAACCGCTCTAGAACATGCCCAGGAGGTAACGCATGACTGCTACGCCGGAAAACAACGCCGCCGAGACCGACGCCAAGCGCAAGTTCCAGGAGGCTCTGGAGCGCAAGTCCCGCAACGCCCGATCCCAGCAGGCGCACCACGAGGCGCGTCTGAAGATCAACGGGGCCAGTGGCCTCAACCGTCAGAGCCGGAATTTCCGACGCAAGGCCGGCTGAGCCCGCACGGGCCTTTCGGAGGGCCGTCGCGATCCCACCCCCGGGGGATCGCGGCGGCCCTTTTTCATGCGCTCGGGGCGCCCCTCCGGGGAGACCCGCTGGAGTCTCCCTCGATTTCCGGTGGAGAAACGCTCGACAATTCCTGGGAATGAGCTCTGTATTCAGCCGAACCCTGTTCCCCCGATCGCGGTGATTGTTTTCTACTGCGAGCGCGCCGTGGTGCGCCGTGCGCGCGACCGTGTCGCCGCCGGCGCTTTCGTCCGAGGGAGGGACGCGTCCGGATGGACGACAAGGAGATACTGACCCGCTTCAAGGACGGGACCCTGGACCGCGCCCGGGCCGCCGCCCTGCTCGCGGCGGGGGCGGAGGGACGGGCGGGGGGCCGTACGGGAGGCCGGACCGAGGGCTGGTCGGAAGGCCGGGCCGAGGGCCGGTCGACGGGCCGGCCGGAGGGCCGGGCCCGGGACCGGTCCCGGGCGGGGAGCGCGCCCGTCCTGGCGCCCGTGCCGCCTCCGGCCTCGGGCCTTGCCCCGGTCCCGTCCCTCGCCCCGGTCCCGAACCCCGGTACGGCCGGGGGGACCGAGAAGACCGAGGAGACGGGGGGCACCCGGGACCTCCGGGACCTCCGGGACGTCCAAGGCGCCGGGGAGGCCCGGAGCACCGAAGGCACCCGAAGCACCGGTGACCCCCGAGGCACCCGGGAGGCCCACGACGCTCCGTACACCGGCCGCGTGGCCGTCGTCGGCGTCTCCGGCCGCTTCCCCGGGGCCCCGGACCCGGACGCCCTCTGGCGCAGGCTGCGCGCCGGACGCGCCGCCGGTCCCGGCCCGCTCCCGCGGGACCGCCCCGGCGGCGGCGGTGCCGGGACGGGCCACTACCTGGACCGCGTGCAGGACTTCGACCCGGTGTTCTTCGGGATCGAGCCCGCCGAGGCGGCCCTGATGGACCCTCAGGAGCGGATCTTCCTGGAGACCGCCTGGGAGGCGTTCGAGGACGCGGGCTGCACCGGCGGCCGCCTCGACGCGCTGACCGCGCCGGACGGAACCCCGCGCAGCGTCGGCGTCTTCGTCGGGGCGAGCGCGGGCGACTACGCGCTGCTGGCCGCCGAGGCCTGGGCCCGGGGCGCCCGCGCCATGCCCCGCCGGGGCCACTGGAGCCTGCCCAACCGGCTCTCCGGCCTGCTCGGCCTGACCGGCCCCAGCCAGAGCGTCGACACGGCGGAGTCCTCCGTGCTCGTCGCCCTCGACCTGGCCCTCGCCGCCCTGCGCCGCCGTGAGTGCGAGGCCGCGCTCGTGGGCGGGGCCCAGCTGCTGCTGCACCCCGCGAGCCGCCGCCCCGGAGCGGGGGAGTGCGCGGGCGCGCTGCTCCTGAAGCCGCTCGGCCGGGCCCTGGCCGACGGCGACACCGTCCACGCCGTGGTCCTCGGCGGCGCGGTCGCCCACACGGGGGGCGCGGACGCCCCGCGGCGCCTGGCCCGGGCCGCGCTGCGCCGGACCGGGCCCGGGGCGGAGGAGCCCGGACTCCGGGAGGACGCGGGGACGGCCGCCGCTTCGGTGGGCGACGCCGGCGCGGCCACCGGCGTCGCCGTCCTGACCCGCGCCGTGCTCCAACTGCGCCACCGCGTCCTGCTGCCCGGCCCGGACCGCCCCGAGGCCGAGCCCTGGACCCGGTCGGGACCGGAGCCGCGACGCGCCTCGGCGACCCTGCGGGGGACGGGCGGGGTCGAGGCCCACGTGATCCTGGAGGAGTTCCGCCCGGAGCCGCCCCCGCTCGCCGAACTGCCCGCACCCCTCGAACGCCCCGACCTCCCCGAACTCCCGAACCAAGCAGGCGGTCCGGAAACACGGACCGCCCCCGGCACGACCGCTGCCACCTCCGCCCCCGGCACGACCGCCGCCACCCCCGCCCCCGAAGGCGAACTGGTCCTGCTGTCCGCCCCCACCCCCGCCCACCTCGCGGCCACCGCCGCCCGGCTCCTCGGGCGGATCGCCGGGCGCGACGCGCCCCCGCTCGCCGTCCTCGCCCGCTCCCTGCGGACCGGGCGGGCCCCGATGGACTGCCGCTTCGCCGTCCTCGTCCACGACCTCGCCGAACTCTCCGCCGCCCTCGAACGACTGGCCGCGGGCGCCATGCGGGGCGTCGCCGACCTGCGGGGCGGCGCGGCCGACCCGCTGGGCCTGGGCGCGGTGCCCGAGACCCGCGCCTACCTCGCCGGACTCTGGGAGGCCCGCCGGCTGCCCCAGCTGCGCGACCTCTGGCTGGCCGGGGTGGACGCCGACTGGGCCGCCCTGGAACCGGCGGCCGGCCCCGGCGCCGTAGCGGTGCCGCTGCCGCCCTCCGCGTTCCTGCGCACGCCGCTGTGGCTCCCCGGCGCGGGAGAGGGCGGATGAGCGCGGCGACCGCGCCGGCGGAGGAGCGGACGCCCCCGGTCAACCTCTGGTTCTGCCCCAACGACGACCTGGCGCCCGCCGTCGCCGCCACCCTCTGCACCCACTGGCTGGACGAGAACGAGCAGGAGATCGCGGGCCGCTTCCTCTTCGAGCGCGACCGCCGGCAGTACCTGGTCGCGCACGCGCTCGTGCGCCGCGTCCTCGCCCTGGAGACCGGCATCCCCGAGGCGGAGGCCGTCATCTGGCGCTCCTCGCGCGGCCGCCCCCACCTCCAGACCCCGGCCGGCGGCCTGCCGCGCGGCGGCGACGCCCTCGACTTCAACCTCTCGCACTCGCAGACGTACAACCTGCTCGGGGTCGCCCGCGGGCACCGGATCGGGGTCGACGTCGAGCGGCTCGACCGCTCCGACGTGGGCCTGTCCACCATCGTGAGCACCTTCACCCCCGCCGAGCGCGACTGGATCGCGCGCCTGGCCCCCGGCCGCCCCCGCGACCAGCGGGTGCTGCGCCTGTGGACGCTCAAGGAGGCGTACTCCAAGGCCCGCGGGCTCGGCCTCGGACTGCCCTTCGACTCCTTCGCCTTCACCCTCGCCGAGGACCGGGGCGTGCTCCGCTTCCGGCCGCCGGAGGACGACTCGGCGTCCCGCTGGCGGTTCCTGGAGTTCGAACCGGTCCCCGACGTGCTGGCCGCCGTCGCGCTGGAGGTCGACGGGGTGCGCCCGCCCCCGGTCCACCTCCACCACGGCTTCCCGTGGGGCCGGGCCGCCCCGCGCCGGCTCGTGCTCCCGGCGGCGAGCGCCTGACCCCCGCCCCCCGCCGGGCGACGGGACGGGACCGCCACGGGAGCGCTTGAGGGGTCTTTGAAGGATCCTCGATCCGGCCGCCGGAGACTGTCCGCACCGAATCCGGGTCCCCTCGGCCGGCCCCGCACCCCGGGCCACGGCCGGAAGCGGAGGCAGACTCATGACCGTCGAACTGGTCCGCACCGAGGGGGACCCGCTCCGGAACGAGGGGTTCCCCGCCCTGTACGCCGAAGTGCAGCGGTTCTACGCGCGCCAGATGGAGATCCTGGACACCCACGACACCGGACGCTGGGCCGAGACCTTCACCGAGGACGCCGTCATCGAACTCCCCTCCCCGGCCCCGCCCCTGGCCGCCCGCTCCGGACTCGGCCGCTACGTGCGCGCCGGCGCGGCCCGGCGGCGGGCGCACGGCCGCCTCGACCACTGGGTCGGCATGCTCGACGTGCGGCCCCGGGAGGACGGCACGCTGCGGACCCGCTGCTCGGCCCTCGTGCACGCCGCGCCGCACGGCGGCGGACCCCCGGTCCTGTACGTGTACGCCATGGAGGACGTCCTGGTCCGCGCCCCCGGCACGTGGCGCGTCGCGCACCGCCGGGTGACGCGCGACGACCTGGCGTGAGCACCCCGCCTCAGGACAGGGCGCCGAACGAGGCCAGGACGTCGTCCAGTTCGTGCGAGTGGACGGTGAAGGCCTCGGGGACGAGCGCGGCGGCGTCGAGGACCCCGAGCACGGCCCGCACCGTCTCCACCGCCGCCTCGCCGCGGATCGTCAGGGCGAGCGCCTCGGGATCGCTCCACGCGTCGCCGAGGACCGGGGCCGGTCCGGCCCGGAAGGCGGCCTCGGCGCGCCCGAGGTCCGCCGCGTCGGAGAACCGCAGGCGGACGAGACCGCTGGGCGCCGGGCGGAACCCGCCGGCCGGACGGTTGGCGCGCATGGCACGACTCCTTCGATGAGGACCCCGGCCGCTGACCCGGCCGGTGACGTGTGACGAAGAGAAAGGGGAGTGGAACGATGAGCAGCAACCCGCCCGGGGACGCCGGGACCCGGTTCTACGTGCTGGCGGGCGAGGAGCGGCAGAGCCTGTGGCCCTCGTTCACCGACGTGCCCGCCGGCTGGCGGATCGTGTTCGGCGAGGAGAGCCGCGACAACTGCCTCGCGTACATGGAGGAGTGCCTCACCCGCCCGCGGGCGGCCGGGGGCCGTACGGCGGAGGCCGAAGCCGCCGCCTGATCCGCCCGGCGGGCCGTCCGACCCGCCCGCCCGGTCGTCCGGCCGGTCCGGGACCACCCTCCGGTGGTTCCGGACCGGCCGGTTCAGGCCGCCGAGGACGCCTTCTGCGCGGAGCCGGCGCGGCCCAGCTCCCGCTCGGTGCGCCGCAGCACGATCGAGTCGGCGATCTCGCCGCTGCGCACCGCGATGTTCGACAGCAGGGCCGAGGTCAGGCCGTGGGTGTGCTCGGTGCCGCCCTGGAGGTAGACCCCGCAGGTCATCCCGGAGGCGCTGACGAGCCGGTAGTCGCGCTCCACCCGGTGCTTGCCCGCCGCGTCGCGCTCGAAGCACCGGTCGAACCCGCCCAGCAGCCGGGCCGGGTCCAGGCCGTCGTACCCGGTGGCGAACACCAGGGCGTCCACGGCCGTCTCCTCGACCGTGTCGTCGAGCAGCGAGCGCAGGATCACGCGCGTCTCGTCCCCGGCGCCCTTCACCCCGTCGACCCGGGTCAGGTTCCGGAAGTGGAGCCGCCGGCTCCCGCGCACCTGCTCCTCGTACGAGCGCTGGTACAGGGCGCGGATGACGTCGGCGTCGACCACCGAGTAGTTGGTGTTGCGGTGGTAGCGCCAGAAGGAGTCCCGGGCCCGGTCGGTGCCGAAGTAGTACTCGTCCACCGCGGAGGGGTCGAACACCTGGTTGGCGAAGGGGGTGTCGTCGGCGATGGAGTAGCCGTACGACGGGATGACCGCGCTGACCTCTGCGTGCGGCAGCGCGTCGTGGAGGAACCGGGTGATCTCGGCCGCGCTCTGGCCGGCGCCGACCACCATCACCCGCCGGAGCTCCTCCGGGTCCCGGGCGTTGAACCTGCTCAGGAACTCGGAGCTGTGCCAGACCCGTTCGTGGCCGCCCATGCCGTCCGGCAGGCGCGGCACCAGGCCGGTGGAGACGGCCACGTTGCGCGCGGCGACCACGCGGACGGCGCCGTCGCCGTCGCGCACCTCGACCTCCAGGAGGTCCGGCGGGCCGTCCCCGCCGTCCTCGGTCACGGGCCGGATCGCGGTGACCTCGGTGCCGTACGACACCCGGTCGCCGAGACCGGCCGCCGCCCACTCCAGGTACTGGTGGAACTCCTGGCGGGTCGGGAAGAAGTCCTGGTTGTTCACGAACTGCACGAGCCGGTTCGAGGCGTGCAGGAACGAGACGAAGCTGTACCGGGACAGCGGGTTCCGGAAGGTGACCAGGTCCTTGAGGAACGAGATCTGCATGGTCGCCGACGGCAGCAGCATGTCGCGGTGCCAGCCGAACGCCGGCTGCTTCTCGAAGAAGTGGGACGTGACCGGACGCCCGGGAGTGCTCTCGCCGTGCTCCTCCAAGGCGATCGCGAGCGACAGGTTGGACGGGCCGAACCCGATGCCGACCACGTCGTGAATCTCTTGGATGCGCCTGCCCTTTATGCCCATGGAAATTCTCCCGATGACGTCTGGAAAACTCGGCCGATGGCCCGAGAGACCGCTCTGCAGTCTGCTGGTGAAAGTCGCTCGAAGGCAACTCAAAGGCGACTCGAAGACGACATGAAGGCAATCAGGAGACCGCTGGAGCCGCTCGGGGCCCGTAAGCGTTGTCCCGTCGACAGGACGTCGTTAGGGTCGGCCCGGATTCTCGAGAACTCCACAAGTCCGGCTTGAGTGGACCTCGTGCCGGGGCTTTTCGCCCCGTCGCGTCCCGAGCCGGAGTCTCGCCCCGAGGGAAATACCGAAAGGTGAATCCGCATGTTCGTACCCAGCTTCTACCGCGAGCCCGACAGCTCGTGGATGGTCGACGTGATCCGCGACAATCCACTGGCGCTCGCGGTGTCCAACGGCGGCTCCGAGGACGGCCCCTTCGCCACCCACCTGCCGGTCATCTTCGATCCCGAGGCCCCGGCCGAGCCGTCCGGGGACCTGCGCGGGACCACGCTGCTCGGGCACATGAACAAGGCGAACCCGCACTGGAAGGCCCTGGAGACGGGCAGCGTCCTGCTGCTGACCTTCACCGGGCCGCACTCCTACGTCTCGCCCACCGTGTACCGGAAGTCCCCGGCCGCCCCGACCTGGAACTTCACCGCCGTGCACGTCCGGGGCGTGGTCAGGATGCTCGGCTCCGCCGAGGAGACGCTGAGCGTGGTGGAGTCCACCGTCCGCGCCTTCGAGAAGGACTTCGGCGACGGCTGGGACATGACCGAGTCGCTCGGCTACTTCCGCAAGATCGTGCCCGCCGCCGGGGCCTTCAGCGTCACGGTCACCGGCGTCGAGGGGATGTTCAAGCTCAGCCAGGAGCAGCCGGGCGAGGTGCGCGAGCGGGTGCGGGAGTCGTTCGGGCAGAGCGCGTGCACGTACAAGCGGGAGACCGCCGGGCTGATGGGCCGCCTGTAGGGCGCGCCGGCACGGCCCGTCCGGCCGGGGGTCAGCCGGCGACGGCCGCCGCCACCAGGGTCTGACCGGAGGTCTCGGCGGCCCCGGGAACGGCCTCGGGAACGGGCGTGGGAACGGGCGTGGGAACGGCCTCGGGAGCGATCCCGGGAACGCTCCCGAGAGAGGCCCCGGGCCGTTCGTCCCGTGGTTCCGCCGGCCCGTCCAGCGCGTCCGCGGCCGCGCTGTCCAGGACGCTCGTCACCCACTGCTCGAACCCGATCCCCGCCTGCTCCGCGGCCCTGTGCCACCACTCCAGGCGCCCGCCGGGCAGCTCCAGGCGCCCGCTCGGCCCGGCGGTGGCGGCGGGCGCCGGCCGCTCGGTGCCGCGCCCGGCGCGCAGGGCGCCGCGCAGCTGCTTGGTGGTCCACCGCAGCCGCTCGGCCCGGTCGAGCCAGGCGTCCTGCTCCTCGGGCGGCAGGGAGGCCAGCTCGGCGTGGTGCTGGAAGCTCAGCGCGGACCGCCGCCGGTCCAGGCCGAAGCGGCGCGAGACCCAGGCGTAGTTGCGCAGGGTCTGGTACGAGAGGCCCACGGCGCGGATCCCGCGCTGGTACCGGTCGGCGTAGTGGTCCTTGCCGTAGACGAGCCAGTCGCCCAGCCACCAGCAGGAGGAGTCGACGACCCCGGCGAGCCGGAGCCCGGTCCGCTCCCACTCGTCGTAGGCCATGGAGACCGGCATCTGCAGGCCGACCCTGGTCGTCAGCACCTGCCGGTCGTGGCGCGGCCGCCGCGCCGGGACCTGTGCCGGCGGCTGTGCCGGGGACGGGGCCGGGGACTGCGTCGCGGTCTGCGGAAGGGGGTCCTCCGGACCGTCGTACGACCCCGCGGTCCGACCGGCCTGACGCGCCATCATGCCTCCATGAGAAGGGTCCACATGTCCGGCGAGAAGTTTCGTCGCCCCGGCTGGAACGGCGCCGGAGCAGCGTTCGAGCCCGTACGGGGATACGGAATCGGCCAACGAGATGTACCGTCGACAGGACGCCGCGAGGCCGGCGCAGCCGCCGTGGACCGGGCGCCCTTCTCCATTCGGTGATTTCCGGCCGGAAAGACGTCCTCGGCCCGGTCGGATTCGGCCGTCGCGGCCCGGCGCCGCCTTTTCGCGGCCCCTGTCGATCAATGCGTGCGCGGCACGGGCGAATCGCCCCGCCGCCGGTGTTCCCGAAAACGCGGAACCGGCCCGACGGGCCTCCCTCAGACGATTCTCAGAACGGGGAAAACACGATGCGGACGATGCGGAAGAGACCGGGAACGGCGACGGCCGGATTCCTCGCCCTCGCCCTGACGGCCACCCTTTTCACGGGGTCCGCCCAGGCGTCGCGGGCGACCGGGCCCGCCGCGGGCGGCCACGAGGCGACGCGGCGGGCGATCGACGCCGCCGTCGCCGCCGGCATCCCCGGCATCACCGCCGAGGCGCGCGACTCCCGGGGCGTCTGGAAGACCGCCGCGGGCGTCGGCGACCTGACCACGCGCGCACCGCGCGGCGAGAACGACCGGTTCCGCGTCGGGCACCTCACCAGCACCTTCGTGGCCACGGTCCTCCTCCAGATGGAGGCGGAGCGCAAGCTCGACCTCGACGACAGCGTGGAGCGCCACCTCCCCGGCCTGGTCACGGGCAACGGCAACGACGGCCGCGCCATCACCGTCCGGCAGGTCCTCAACCACACGAGCGGTCTGCCCGACTACTTCTCCGACGCCGCGTACGTCGACACGTACGTCCTCGGCGACGGGTTCTTCGCGCACCGCTACGAGACCATGCCGCACGACAAGCGCGTCCGGGTGGCCCTCGCCCACCCGCCGCTCTTCCCGCCCGGCACCCGGCACGGGTTCTCCAACACCAACGACGTCATCGCCGCGATGGTGGTCGAGAAGGCCGGCGGCAGGACGTACGAGGAGGAGGTGCGCCGCCGCATCGTCAAGCCCCTGGGCCTCACAGCGACGACCACCCCCGGTGACAGCGTCCACCTGCCCCGGCCGAGCGGCCGCGGCTACTCCAAGCCCTACTTCCTCACCCAGCCCGACCGGATCGAGGACGTCACCGAGCTGAACGGCTCGCACAACTGGGGCAACCTCGACATCATCTCCAGCGCGGCGGACCTGAACCGGTTCTACGGCGCCCTGATGCGCGGGGCCCTGCTGCCGCCCGAGCAGCTCCGGGCGATGAAGACGACCGTCGTCAACCCCGACGTCCCGATCGCGGCCTACGGCCTCGGCATCGAGCGGCTGACGCTCGGCTGCGGCACCACCGTCTGGTACCGCGACGGCGGCACGGTCGGCTGGCTCTCGATGGTCGCGCTCACCGAGGACGGCCGCCGCCAGTTCACGTTCAACTACAACAGCGACTGGCGGGCGGACGACCTCCTCCCCATCCTCAGCGCCGAGTTCTGCGACTCGGCCCCGCGCACCCGCTGATGCGGGGCGCGGAACCACCGCACGCCCGTCGACCAGGAGGGTCCATGTCCGTCAGAGCGGCCGTGCTGGGAGCGACCGGATACGCGGGGGGCGAGCTCCTGCGCCTGCTCCTGGCCCATCCCGGGGTGGAGATCGGCGCGGTGACCGGGCACTCCGGCGCGGGGCACCGGCTGGGCGACCTCCAGCCGCACCTGGCCCCGCTCGCCGACCGGGAGGTGCTGCCCACCACCGCCGAGGCGGCCCGGGGCCACGACGTCGTCTTCCTCGCCCTGCCGCACGGCCGGTCCGCCGCGCTCGCCGAGCAGTTGGGCGAGGAGACGCTCGTCGTCGACTGCGGCGCCGACTTCCGCCTCGCGCGGGCGGCCGACTGGGAACGGTTCTACGGCTCGCCCCACGCCGGCACCTGGCCCTACGGCCTGCCCGAACTCCCCGGCGCCCGGGCCGCCCTCGCGGGCGCCCGGCGGATCGCCGTCCCCGGCTGCTACCCGACCGCGGTCCTGCTGGCGCTCCTGCCCGCGTACGCGGCCGGGCTCGCGGAGCCGGAGGCGGTGGTCGTCGCCGCGTCCGGCACCTCCGGCGCCGGCCGGGCGGCCCGCGCCGACCTGCTCGGCAGCGAGGTCATGGGCTCCATGCGGCCGTACGGCGTCGGCGGCGGCCACCGGCACACGCCCGAGATGCAGCAGCACCTCGCCGCCGCCGCCGGCCGGCCCGTCACCGTCTCCTTCACCCCGACCCTGGCCCCCATGCCGCGCGGCATCCTCGCCACCTGCTCCGCCGCCGCCCGGCCCGGCACCACGGCCGAGGACGTCCGCGCCGCGTACGAGAAGGCGTACGCCGACGAGCCGTTCGTCCGGCTGCTGCCGGAGGGCCGGTGGCCGGCCACGGCGTCCGTCGTCGGCTCCAACGGCGCGCAGGTGCAGGCGGTCCTCGACCCGGCGGCCGGCCGGATCGTCGTGATCAGCGCCATCGACAACCTGACCAAGGGCACCGCGGGCGGGGCCGTCCAGAGCATGAACGTCGCCCTCGGCCTCCCCGAGGCGCTGGGCCTCCCCACGACCGGAACCGCACCGTGACCGCCGCGCGCCCCACCGCCGCGCACGTCCACGACGACGCCACCCGCGTCCACGAGACCGCCGCGCACGCGTACGACCCCGCCGACCCCGTCCACGAGAACAGCGAGTACGCCTCATGAGCGCTCCTCCGTCTCCCCTCCTCCCGGCACCGGCACCGGCCCCGGCCCCGGCACCGCCCCCGGCACCGCCCTCACCCCCGCCCCCGGCGGCCCCCTGCTCCTGCTCCTCCACCCCCGCCGAGCACACCGAGCACACCGAGCGCACCGCCCTGTCCAAGGCCCGCGTCCTCGCCGAGGCGCTGCCCTGGCTGGCGCGCCACCGGGGCCGGACCGTCGTCATCAAGTTCGGCGGCAACGCCATGGTCGACGCGCGGCTCAAGGCGGCCTTCGCGCAGGACGTCCTCTTCCTGCTCCACGCCGGCCTCAAGCCGGTCGTGGTGCACGGCGGCGGCCCGCAGATCGGCGCCCAGCTCGACCGGCTGGGCCTGGAGTCCCGCTTCGAGGCCGGCCTGCGCGTCACCACCGACGAGACCATGGACGTCGTCCGGATGGTGCTCGCCGGGCAGGTGCAGCGCGAGCTGGTCGGACTGCTCAACGGCCACGGCCCGCACGCCGTGGGCCTGACCGGCGAGGACGCCCGCCTGATGACCGCCGTCAGGCACTACGCCGAGGCCGGCGGCAAGGCCGTGGACATCGGCCGCGTGGGCGAGGTCGCCCGCGTCGACACCGGGATCGTGCGGACCCTCGTGGAGGACGGGCGGATCCCCGTGATCTCCTCCGTCGCCCGGTCCGAGGACGCCAAGGACGCGGCCGGGGGAGGAGTGTTCAACGTCAACGCCGACACGGCGGCCGCGGCCCTCGCCGCCGCCCTCGGGGCCGAGACGCTCCTGGTCCTGACGGACGTCGAGGGCGTGTACGCGGACTGGCCGCACGGCGAGGTCGTCCCCCGGATGACCGCCGCCGAACTGACGGCGCTCGCCCCGCGCCTCTCCGCCGGGATGATCCCCAAGGCGGAGGGCTGCCTGTACGCCGTGAACAACGGCGTGCGCACGGCCCGCGTCATCGACGGCCGGGTCGAGCACGCGGTCCTGGCGCAGGTCTTCACCGACGGGGGCACCGGCACGGAGATCGTGCCGGACCACCACCCGGCCCCCGTACCCGGCCACGGCCCGGCCCATCCGCCGGGGGCGGGGCACGGGCCCCCTCCCGGCCGGGTCCCGCAGCGTTGAGCGGGACTCGACCGGGCCCCCACGGGCCCGTGGATACAGTGCGACGAGTCTCCCGCCCGGCCACACGGGCGGGCGGGCCCGTACGCGCACGGCGCCGGCCCGGACGGCACGGGTCCCCGCCGCGGCACCACTCGACACCACTCGAAACGCCGGACCACCCCATGACTGCTAAGGACGGTGCCAGGTGAGCACGAACCCCTTCGACGACGAGAACGGCCGCTTCAACGTCGTGGTCAACGACGAGGACCAGCACTCGCTGTGGCCGGCCTTCGCCGAGGTGCCCGCCGGCTGGCGGGTCGCCTTCGGCGAGGCCTCCAGGGCCGAGTGCCTGGAGTACGTCGAGCGCAACTGGACCGACCTGCGTCCCCGGAGCCTGCGGGAGTCCATGGCCGCGGGCTGAGCGCCGGCAGGCCCGCGCGACGCGCTCCGCGGAGCGGCGCACGGCGTGCCCGGCGGCCCGCAGCACCGGACACCACTCACATCGGAGCCAGTTGATGATCCTTCAGGGAAAGCGGGTCGCCCTGCCCGCGGTGCCCGTCGTGCACAAGCGGTTCGAGGAGCACGTCGCGGCCGCCCCCGACGCCGTCGCCGTCGTCTGGAACGACCGGCGGCTGACGTACGCGGAGCTCGACGCGCGGGCCAACCGCTTCGCGCACCACCTCGTCGCGCGCGGCATCGGCCGGGGCGCGAAGGTCGGCGTCTGCCTCGACTACTCGATCGACCTGCTCGTGGCCGTCCTCGGCACGCTCAAGGCCGGGGCGGCCTACGTGCCCTTCGACCCGGCGTACCCGGCGGCGCGGCTGGGCCTGCTGCTCGGCCAGGTCCCCGACCTCGCGCTGATCACCGCCTCCCCGGCCACCGCGGCCATGGTCGCCTCGGCGGACGCCGAGGTCGTCGACCTGGAGCTGCTGGCCGACGAGCTGGCGGAGCTGCCCGCCACCGCCCCCGGCGTCGAGGTCACCGGGGACGACGTCTGCTACGCGGTCTTCACCTCCGGCTCCACCGGGACGCCGAAGCTGACCGCCGTGCGCCACGAGGGCTGGTTCAACCTGATGAACTGGCTGACCCTGGAGTACGGCCTGCACAGCGGGTCGCACCACCTGGTCGTCAGCGCCTTCGGGTTCGACCTGTCCCAGCGCAGCCTGATGACCCCGCTGTTCTGCGGGGCCACCCAGCACCTGATGGCGAGCCGCAACTTCGACGCCCTGCTCGCCCACCGCATCCTCGACCGGCACGACATCCGCGTCGTGCACTGCGCCTCCAGCACGCTGTACCTGCTGGTGGACTGGGAGACCGCCCGGGGCGGCGACGCCCTGACCCGGCTCGACCACATCCTCTTCGGCGGCGAGGCCCTCAAGGTCGAGCGGCTCGCCGCGTGGGCGGCGCGCGAGGGCAACGACTGCGTCCTGCTGCACCAGTACGGCGTCGCCGAGTGCACCGACGTCGCCACCTCCTACGACCTGGCCGCCTACCGGCCCGGCGTCCACGACATCCCGCCGGTCGGCACCCCCGCCCACAACACCGACATCCACCTCCTCGACGGGGACCTGCGCCCGGTCGGACCGGGGGAGGAGGGCGAGATCTGCATCTCCGGCCTCGGCGTCGGCGCCGGATACCTGGGCAACGGCCCCGAGAACGCCAGGTTCACCCACATCGAGGTCGACGGGGAGCCGCGCCGGATCTACCGCACCGGCGACCGCGGCCGGGTGGACGCGGCCGGCGACCTCGTCGTGCTCGGCCGGATCGACTCCCAGGTGAAGGTGCGCGGCATGCGCATCGACCCCACCGACGTCGAGCGCGCGCTCGCCCGGCTCGACGGGGTCCGCGAGGCCGCCGTGGGCGTCTCGTACGACACGGGGGACGCCGAGCTGATCGCGTTCCTCGTCCCGGCGGGCGCGGAGCCCGCGGAGGAGGAGCTGCGCTCCGGCCTCCTGCGGGACCTGCCGCGGAACATGGTCCCGGCCCGTTTCGTGAACGTCCCGCACCTTCCGCTCAGCCCGCACGGAAAAGTGGACCGCCCGGCGCTCCTCGCCGAATTCCGCAGCCGATTCGCCGGAAGCGGGGCGGCGACGTGACGGCGACCCCCGAACAGATACCGAGAGGAACGTGATGATCGCCGACGACGTGCGCGCCATCTGGTGCCGGGAACTCCGGACCGACGACATAGCGGTGGACGACGACTTCTTCGCCCTGGGCGGCCAGTCGCTGGTCATGGTCAGGATCCAGGGGGCCCTCCTGGAGGAGCTGGGGGCCGAGGTCCCGATGGACCAGCTGTTCCTCAACCCGACCGTGGCCTCGCTCTCCGCGTACCTCGAGTCCCAGGGCGCGACCGCCCGTTGACGTGCGGCGGCCGGAGGCGCCCGGTGCGCTCCGGTTCCGCCGGAACCATGGAAAACCACCTGTTAGGAGAGGCGGAGGCGCCGTGTACGACGTGATTGTCATAGGGGCCCGTTGTGCGGGTGCTCCGACGGCCATGCTATTCGCGCGGCAGGGATACCGCGTGCTGCTCCTGGAGAAGGCGAAGTTCCCCCAGGACACCCTGTCCTCGCACTACCTGCACATGCAGGGCGTGGCGCTGCTCGAACGCTGGGGGCTCCTGGAGAAGCTCCGGGCGGCCGGCTGCCGGCCCATCACCAAGCAGGTCTACGAGGGCCCCGGCGTCCGCATCGAGGGCTTCTCCCTCCCGATGGACGGCCTGCGGGCCACGTACGCGCCGCGCCGCTACGTCCTCGACCCGCTCCTCGCCGAGGGCGCCGTCGAGGCGGGCGTGGAGTTCCGCGAGGGCTGCGCGGTCAACGACCTGGTCCACGAAGGTGACCGGGTCGTCGGCGTGCGCTACACCACCCCCGGCGGCGCCGAGGCGACGGACCGGGCCCGCCTGGTCGTCGGCGCCGACGGCATGCGCTCGCTGGTGGCCCGCAAGGTCGGTGCGGAGAACGTCATCGAGCACCCGCGGATGACCTGCACCTACTACAGCTACTGGGCCGGCGTCCCCTCCGACTTCGAGCTGTACGAGCGCCCGGGGCGCTGGATCGGCGTCCTGCCCACCAACGACGACCTGACGCTGCTCATGGCCTACTTCCCGCAGGCGGACTTCGGCGCCGTCCGCAAGGACGTGGAGCCCGCCTACCTGGACGCCTTCCGCACCACCGCCCCCGAGCTGTGGGAGCGGATGCGGGAGGGGGAGCGGGTCGAGCAGCTCTACGGCACCGGCCACCAGGACAACTACTTCCGCCGGGCGTACGGCCCCGGCTGGGTCCTGGTCGGCGACGCGGTCAACCACAAGGACTCCATCACCGCCCGCGGCATCACCGAGGCCTTCGTCCAGGCCCAGAGCCTCACCGACCACATCGGGGACGGCCTGCACGACGACGCCCGGCTCAAATCGGCGCTGCGGCGCTACGAGAACGACCTCGGCGACGAGGCGCTGAACCACTACCAGGGCGCGCTCAACGTGGCCGAGCTCAAGCCCGAGGGCCGGACCGAGATGCTGCGGAAGCTGGTCGGACACCAGGAGCACATCGACCGCTACTTCTCGACGCTGTCGGGGGCGTGCTCCATCGACGACTTCTACAACGACGAACTTCTGACCCTGCTCGACCAGGGCTGAGCGCCGATCCGCTCCCTGGTTCCGCCGATTTGGAGAAACAATGATCCCGTTGTCGTTCGCGCAGCGCCGGCTGTGGTTCGTGGACCGGTTCGAAGGCCCTTCGCCGACCTACAACGGCGCTTTCGCCCTGCGGCTGACCGGTGAGCTGGACGTGGCGGCGCTGCGGTCGGCGCTCCACGACGTCGTGGAGCGGCACGAGGTGCTCCGCACGGTGATCGTCGAGGGCGACGACGGCGTCCCCCACCAGCAGGTGCTGGCGGCCGACCGGGCGCCGTCCGTCCTGTCGGTCGTCGAGGCCGCGCCGGACCGGCGGGCCGCCGAGGTCGACGCGGCGGCCAGGGAGACCTTCGACCTGGCCGCCGACGTGCCGATCCGCGCCCGCCTCGTGCGGACCGGACCGGCCGACCACACCCTGGTCCTCGTCGTGCACCACATCGCCCTGGACGGCGAGTCCCTCGGACCGCTGCTGCGCGACCTGGCCGCGGCCTACGCCGAGCGCCGGGAGGGCCGGGCCCCCGTCTGGGAGCCGCTGCCGGTCCAGTACGCGGACTACACCCTGTGGCAGCAGGACGTGCTCGGCGACGAGTCCGACCCGGAGAGCCTGGCCCACCACCAGCTGGAGTACTGGCGCGGGGCGCTGGCCGACATGGCGCAGCCGCTGGCCCTGCCGACGGACCGCCCCCGCCCGAAGCGGACGAGCTCCGACGGCGGCCTGGTGACGTTCGGGATCGGGCCCGACCTGCTCGCGGCCGTGGAGAAGCTGGCCGCCGAGCGGGACACCACCGTCTCCATGGTCATGCACGCGGCCCTCGCCGTGCTCCTGCGCCACCTCGGCTGCGGCGACGACATCCCGATCGGCGCGCCCATCGCGGGCCGCACCGACGAGGAGCTGCGCGACCTCGTCGGCTTCTTCGTGAACACCTGGGTGCTGCGCGTCGACCTCTCCGGCAACCCGACCTTCCACGAGCTGCTCGGCCGGGTGCGGGACCGCTCCCTCGGCGCGTACGACAACCAGGACATGCCCTTCGAGCGGCTGGTGGAGCTGCTCAACCCGGACCGCTCCACGGCCTACCACCCCTTCTTCCAGGTCATGCTGGCCTGGCAGGAGCCGCTAGGGCGGCTGGAGTTCGCCGGTCTGGACGTCGCGTCCGAGACGCTGGAGACCGGGACGGCCAAGTTCGACCTGTTCTTCAACATGATCCCGGACGCGTCCGGCGGGGCCGGGGTGCGCCTGGAGTACGCCACCGACCTCTTCGACCGGAGCACGGCCGAGACCCTCGGGGAGCGGTTCGTGCGCGTCCTCGACCGGCTCGTGACCGACGCGGGCCGCCGCGTCGACGGCGTCGACGTGCTCGACGCGGCCGAGCGCGAGCTGCTGCTCACCGGCCTCGACACCGTCCCCGGCGCCACCGGGCCGTCCGAGCCGACCGTCCCCGACCTCTTCGAGCGCCAGGCCGCCGCGACGCCGGACGCCCCGGCGCTCGTCTCCGGCGGCCGCACGCTGACCTACCGGGAGCTCGACGATCGCGCGGACGCCGTCGCCCGGGAGCTGACACGGCGGGGCGCGGGACCGGAGGACCTGGTGGTCCTCGCCCTGCCGCGCACCGAGGACCTGGTCGCCGGCCTGCTCGGCGTCCTCAAGTCCGGCGCCGGATACGTGCCGCTGGACCCGCAGTACCTCGCCGGCCGGGCCCCGACCGTGTTCGCCGAGGCCCGCCCGCGCTTCGTGGTCACCGACACCGCGACCGCGCGGGAGCTGCCGGAGCACGGCCTGCCGGTCGTCGACCTCGACCGGCGCGCCGAGTGGCCCGCCGGGGCCCCCGGCGAATCCGCCCGCGCCGCGCGGCCGCACCCGGACAACCTGGCGTACGTCATGTACACCTCCGGCTCCACCGGCAAGCCGAAGGGCGCGGCGATCACCCACCGCAACCTCGTCAACGGCGTGCGGGAGCTGGTGCGCGTCCTCGACGCCCCCGCCGGCTGGAAGATGCTCGCCGGCACCTCCGTCAACTTCGACGTCTCCGTCTTCGAGCTGCTGACCACCCTGACCACCGGCGGCACCGCCGAGATCGTGGAGAACGCCCTCGCGCTCGCCGAGCGCGACTCCTGGGACGGCCACGTCCTCAGCGGCGTCCCCTCGGTCCTCGGCGAACTCCTCGGCCACCTGGAGAAGGCGCCCGACGTCCGCTCGGTCGTCTTCGCCGGCGACGTGCTCCCCGCCCGCCTGGTGCGGCAGGTCCGCGAGGCCCTGCCCGGCGCGCAGATCGTCAACTCGTACGGACAGAGCGAGAGCTTCTACGCCACCGCCTTCGCCCTCGGCGCCGGCGAGGAGTGGCCCGAGGGCGACGTCTCGCCCATCGGCACCCCGCTCGGCGGCATGCGCGCCTACGTCCTCGGCCCCGGCCTGGTCCCGGTGCCCCGGGGCGTCGTCGGCGAGCTGTACGTGGTGGGCGCCTGCCTCGGCCGCGGCTACCACGGCCGCCCGGCCCTGACCTCCGAGCGCTACGTCGCCGATCCCTTCGGCCCCGCCGGCGGGCGCATGTACCGCACCGGCGACCTCGCCCGCTGGAACGCCGACGGGCGCCTGGAGTGCGTCGGCCGCGGCGACGGCCAGGTCAAGGTGCGCGGCTTCCGCATCGAGACGGCCGAGGTCGAGGCGGCGCTGACCGCCCACCCCGGCATCAGCGAGGCCGTGGTCGTCGCCCGCGAGGTCCCCCAGGGCGGCAAGCGGCTCGTCGCCTACGTCGTGCACATCGGCGAGGGCGCCGTCGGCGACGACGGCGCCGGCGGCATCGGCGACGTCGACGTGCAGGCCGGCGCCTCCGCCGCCGAGCTGCGCAGGTTCGCCGCGGCCCGGCTGCCCGACTACATGGTGCCCTCCGCCTTCGTGGCCCTCGGCGCCCTGCCGCTGGGCCCCACCGGCAAGCTGGACCGGTCGGCGCTGCCCGAGCCGGAGTTCCTCGGCGAGGCCTACCGCGAGCCCCGCACCGAGGCCGAGAAGATCATCACCGCGGCCTACGCCGACGTCCTCGGCGTGGACCGCGTCGGCGTCGACGACGACTTCTTCGCGGTCGGCGGCGACAGCCTCCGGTCGATCCAGGTGGTCGCCCGGGCCCGCGCCCGCGGCCTGGAGCTGACCACCCGCGCGATCTTCGAGTGCCGCACGGCCGCCCGGCTGGCCGAGGTCGCCGCCGACCGCCGCGACCGGACGCCCGTCCTCGAAGAGCTCGACGGCGGCGGCGTCGGCGCGCTGCCGCTCCAGCCGGTGGCGCGGCACGTCTTCGAGCACGGCGGCGGCATCGACCGCTTCGCCATGTCGATCGTCCTCGAACTGCCCGCCGGCATCGACGAGGCCGGTCTCGCCGCGACCCTGGACGCCGTCCTGGACCGCCACGACCTGCTGCGCGCCCGGCTCGTGCCCGGCGACGAGCCCACCCTCCTGGTGCGCCCGAAGGGCGCCGTACGGGCCGCGGAGCTCCTCCACCGCGTCCCCGTCACCGGCGACTGGGACGACCCGGCCGTCCTGGCGGCGGCGAAGACCGAGCTGGAGGCCTCGACCGGACGGCTCGCCCCCCGGGCCGGCACCATGGCCGACTTCGTCTGGTTCGCCGCCGAATCCGGCGCCGGCCGGCTCCTCGTGGTCCTGCACCACCTGGTCGTCGACGGCGTCTCCTGGCGCGTCCTCGTGTCGGACCTCGCCGAGGCCTGGCAGGCCGTCCGCTCCGGCGAGGAGCCCGACCTCCCCGAGGTCGGCACCTCCGCCCGCCGCTGGGCCGCCGCCCTGGAGGCCGAGGCCCTCACCCCCGAGCGGGAGGACGAGCTCGACTACTGGCGCGAGGTCCTCGAATCTCCCAACCTCCCGCTGGGCGAGCGCTCCTTCGACCCGGCCGTGGACCTGATGTCCACCCTCGACACCGTCCGCGTGCGGCTCTCCGCCGAGGACACCGAGGCGGTCCTCACCCGGCTCCCCGCCGCGTTCCGGAGCACCGGCACCGACGTCCTGCTCGCCGCCCTCGCCCTCGCGGTGAACCGCTGGCGCGGCGACGACCGCTCCACCCTGGTCCGCCTGGAGGGCCACGGCCGCGAGGAGGAGGCCGTCCCCGGCGCCGACCTCTCCCGCACCGTCGGCTGGTTCACCAGCATGTACCCGGCCCGCGTCGACCTGCGCGACGTCGACCTCGACGAGGTCCTGTCCGGCGGCGCCGCCGCCGGACGGGCCGTCAAACTGGTCAAGGAGCAGCTGCGCGGCGTCCCCGACAAGGGCCTCGGATACGGGCTTCTGCGCTGGCTCAACCCGGAGACCGCCCCGCAGCTCGCCGACTACGCGGCCCCGCAGATCGGGTTCAACTACCTCGGCCGCATCTCCAGCACCGACGTGCCCGAGCACCTGCGCGCCGAGGGCTGGGGGCCCGCGCCCTGGTCCGCCGAGCTGGTCCCGGCGCCCGACCCGGACCTGCCCGCCCTGTCGGCCCTCGAAGTGAACTCGGTCGTCACCGACACCGAGGACGGCCCGGCCCTCCAGGCCGCCTTCATGTTCCCCACCGGCGTCCTCACCCGCGAGCGCGCCGCCGAACTGGCCGACCTGTGGGCCGAGGTGCTGCGCGGCATGGCCGCCCACGCCGCCCGCCCCGGCACCGGCGGCCTCACCCCCTCCGACGCCCCCCTGGTGAAGGTCGGCCAGGACGAGATCGACGCCTGGGAGGAGCGCTACGGGCGGCTCGCCGAGATCTGGCCGCAGGCCCCCGGCCAGTCCGGCATCCAGTTCCAGGCGGCCCTCGCCGAGGGCACCTTCGACGTCTACCACATGCAGTTCGTCCTGCACCTGTCCGGGCACGTCGACCCGGAGCGGATGCGGGCGGCCGGACAGGCCCTCCTCGACCGGCACCCCAACCTGCGCTCCGCGTTCCTCACCGGCGCCGACGGCGAACCCGTGCAGATCGTCGCCGAACACGTCGACATCCCCTGGCGCCACACCGACCTCGGCGGCCTCGACGAGGCCGGGACCGACGCGGCACTCGACCGGGCGCTCGCCGACGACCGGGCCGACCAGCTCGACCCTGCCCGCCCGCCGCTGCTCCGCCTGCACCTGCTCAGCTGCGGACCGGAGCGGGCCAAGCTCGTCGTCACCGCGCACCACACCCTCTTCGACGGCTGGTCGTCGCCGATGGTGATCACGGACCTCGTCCGGCTCTACTCCGACACCCGCGGCCTCCCCCCGGTCCGCAGCTACGGCGACTACCTCGGCTGGCTCTCCGCCCAGGACCAGGAGGCGTCGGCCGCCCGCTGGAAGGCCGAGCTCGACGGCTTCGAGGAGCCCACCCTGGTGGCCCCGAACGCCGCCCTGCGGGGCACCGCCTCCGCCCTCGGCCGGGTCGAGGTGCCGCTCTCCATCGACCAGGGACGCGGCCTCGCCCGCCGCGCCGCCGAACTCGGCGTCACCCTGAACACCCTCCTCCAGGGGGCCTGGGCCATCCTCCTCGCCCGGCTCACCGGGCAGCGGGACGTGGTCTTCGGCGCCGCCGTCAACGGCCGCCCCGCCGACCTGGTCGGCTCCGACGAGATGGTCGGACTGTTCATCAACACCCTGCCGACCCGCGTGTTCTGCCGGCCCGACGACACCATGGGCGGGGTCGTCTCCGCCCTCCAGGACCGCCAGACCGCCCTGCTCGACCACCACCACCACGGACTGGCCGACATCCAGCGCGACGTCGGGCTGCCCGCCCTGTTCGACACCCTCATCGTCTTCGAGAACTACCCGATCGACCGCGAGGGCATGGTCGACGCCCACGACTCGGCCGGATTCACCATCGACCGGATCCGCCCCTTCGCCGGCTCCCACTACCCGCTCACCCTCAACTCCGCCGACCCCTACCTGCGCCTCTCCCTCGACTACCAGGACAACCTCTACGACCGCGCCGAGGCCGAGGAGATCGCCGCCCGGCTCGTCCGGGTCCTCGAACAGCTCCTCGCCGACCCGGACACCCGCCTCGGCGACGTCGACGTCCTCGACGCCCGCGAACGCGACCTGCTGCTCCACGGGGCCAACGCCACCGACGGGCCCACCCTCGAAGCCGGCCTGGTCGAGACCGTGCGGCGGCGCGCCGAGGCCGCCCCCGGCGCCCTCGCCGTCGCGGCCGAGGACGGGACGCTGACCTACGCCGAACTGGAGGAGCGCGCCAACCGGCTCGCCCACTGGCTGATCGACCGCGGCGTGCGCCCCGAATCGCTCGTGGCCGTGCGGCTGCCCCGCACCGCGCAGCTCGTGGTCGCCCTCCTCGCCGTCCTCAAGGCCGGCGCCGCCTACGTCCCGATCGACCCGGAGCACCCCGGCACCCGCATCGACCACATCCTGGAGGACTCCCGCCCGGCCCTCGTGCTCGACGCCGACGCGCTCGCCGCGGCCGACCTCGCCCGCCACCCGGCGACACCCCCGCGGGTCGCCGTCCGCCCGGAGAACACCGCGTACGTCATCTACACCTCGGGCTCCACCGGCAGGCCGAAGGGCGTGGCCGTCCCCTACGGCGCCCTGGACAACTTCCTGGCCTCCATGGCGCGCCGGTTCGCGCTCACCCCCGAGGACCGCCTGCTCGCCGTAACCACCGTCGCGTTCGACATCGCGGGCCTGGAGCTGTACCTCCCGCTGATCTCCGGGGCGGCCGTCGTCCTGGCCGGCAAGGAGACCGTCACCCGGCCCTCGGCCGTCGTCGAGGCGGTCCGCCGCCACGGCGTCACCCTCGTCCAGGCGACCCCGGCCTTCTGGCAGATGCTCCTCATGGAGGAGCCCGAGGGCGCGCGCGGCCTGCGGATCCTGGTCGGCGGCGAGGCCCTGCCCCCGCAGCTCGCCGCCACCCTGGCCGACCAGGCGGCCGAGGTCACCAACATGTACGGCCCGACCGAGACCACCGTCTGGTCCACCACCTCCCCGGTCGCGCCCGGCTCCGGGACCCCGTCGATCGGCGCCCCCATCGGCAACACCCGGGTCTACGTGCTCGACGAGCTGCTGCGCCCGGTCCCCGCCGGGGTCCGGGGAGAGCTGTACATCGCCGGCGACGGCCTGGCCCGCGGCTACCAGGGCCGGCCCGACCTGACCGCCGGACGGTTCGTCGCCTGCCCGTTCGGCGGGCCCGGCGCGCGGATGTACCGCACCGGCGACCTGGTCCGCCGGGGCCGCGACGGGCGCCTGGAGTACATCGGACGCAGCGACTTCCAGGTGAAGGTCCGCGGCTTCCGCATCGAACTCGGCGAGATCGAGCACGTCCTCGCCGAGCACCCCGCCGTGGCGCAGGCGGTCGCCGTGGTCCGCGAGGACCGCCCCGGCGACCAGCGCCTCGTCGCCTACGCGGTGCCGAACGGCAAGGCCGACCCCGCCTCGCTCGACCCGGCGGAGCTGACGGCGCTGCTGCGCGGGCGCCTGCCCGAGTACATGGTCCCGTCCGCCGTCGTCCCGCTCCCCGGGTTCCCGACCTCGCCGAGCGGGAAGCTCGACCGCGGCGCGCTGCCCGCGCCCGACCAGGGCGCGGCGGAGCCCGGCCGCGCGCCGGGCAGCCCCACCGAGGAGATCCTCTGCCGCCTGTTCGCCGACCTCCTCGGCAGGACCGGGGTGGGCGTCGACGACGACTTCTTCGCCTGCGGCGGGCACTCCCTCCTCGCCACCCGGCTCAGCGGCCGGATCCGCAACGAGTTCGGCGTCGACTCCAAGGTCACGATGGTCTTCCGGAACCCGACGGTCGCCCGGCTGGCCGCCCACATCGACGGGCTGACCTCCTCGGACAGCCCCCGGCGGCGCAAGGCCGCCCGCCCGCAGCTGCGCCAGATGACCGTGGAGGAGTACAGCCGATGATCCCGCTGTCGTTCGCCCAACGCCGGCTCTGGTTCCTCCACCGGCTGGAGGGCCCGTCCCCGACGTACACCATCCCGTTCGCGCTGCGCCTGGAAGGGCCGCTGGACACCGCGTCCCTGGCCGCGGCCGTGAAGGACGTCGCCACCCGGCACGAGACCCTGCGCACCCTGATCGTCGAGAACGAGGACGGCACCCCCGAGCAGCGGATCCTGCCGCCGGAGGAGGCGGTCCACCCGTTCCGGGTGGTCGACGTCGCGGCGGACGCGGTGGACGCGGCCGTGCGCGAGGCCCTGCGGGAGGGGTTCCGCCTGGAGGCGGAACTCCCCCTGCGGACCACCGTCCTGCGGGTGTCCCCGCAGGAGCACGTCGTCGTGTTCGCCTTCCACCACATCGCCGTGGACGGCGCCTCGATGGCGCCCTTCCTCCAGGGCCTGGTGTCGGCCTACACCGCCCGCCGCCGGGGCACGGCGCCCGACTGGGAGCCGCTGCCGGTCCAGTACAAGGACTACACGCTGTGGCAGCGGCAGCTCCTGGGCGACGAGGCCGACCCCGACAGCCTCGCCGCCCAGCAGATCGACCACTGGCGCCGCGAGCTCGACGGGGTGCCGCAGCCGGTGCCGCTGCCCCTGGACCGGCCCCGCCCGACGGTCTCCGACCACCGCGGCGGCCACGTCTCCTTCACCCTCGAACCCGAACTGCTCACCGGCCTCGGCAGGCTGGCCGCCGACCACGGCGCCACGGCCCCGATGGCCGCCCAGGCCGCCCTGGCCGTGCTCCTGTACAAGCTGGGCGGCGGCCCGGACGTCACCGTCGGCAGCCCCATCGAGGGCCGCGCCGACGAACAGCTCGACGACCTGATCGGCTTCTTCGTCAACACCTGGGTGCTGCGCGCCGACCTCACCGGGAACCCGACCTTCGCCGGCCTCCTGGAGCAGGTGCGCGAGAAGGCCCTCGCCGCCTACGACAACCAGGACGTGCCCTTCGAGCGCCTGGTCGAACTCCTCGGGCCCGAGCGCACCACCTCGTACCAGCCGCTGTTCCAGACCATGCTGGCCTGGCAGTTCGTCTGGCCGCGCATCGAGATGCCCGGCCTGCGGGCCACCCCCGTCGCCGCCGACACCGGCACCGCCAAGTTCGACCTGTTCCTCAACGTCGTCCCGGACGCCTCCGGAGGCGCCTACGGCCGGCTGGAGTACGCCACCGAGCTCTTCGACCACGACACGGCCGAGGGCATCGCCGCACGCTTCGTCCGCGTCCTGCGGCAGGTCGTCGCCGACCCCGGCACGCGCCTCGCCGGGCTCGACGTCCTCAGCGGGGCCGAACGGGAGCTGCTGGCCGGGCTCGACGGCACCGCCGCGCCCGACCGGGCGGCCACCGTGCACGAGCTGGTCGCCGCGCGGGCGGCCCGCACCCCCGACGCCACCGCCGTGGTCTCCGGACGGACCGTCCTGACCTACCGCGAGCTGGAGGACCGGGCCGGCCGGCTCGCCGCCGAACTCCGCGACCGGGGCGTCGGACCCGGCGTCCTGGTCGCCGTCGCCCTGCCGCGCACCGCCGACCTGGTCGTCGCCCTCCTCGGCGTCCTCAAGGCCGGCGGCGCCTACCTGCCCGTCGACCCCGGCCACCCGGCCGCCCGGATCGCCCTGCTCCTCGACGCCGCCGCCCCCGCGCTCGTCCTCACCGACCGCGCCACCGCCGCCGTCGCGGCCGGGACCGGCCTCCCCCTGCTCCACCTCGACGGACTGCCGCTCGACGGCCCCGCGCCCGCGCCGCTCCCCGGACCGGGCGCCCGGCCGGACGACCTGGCCTACGTCATGTTCACCTCCGGATCCACCGGCACCCCCAAGGGCGTCGCCGTCACCCACACCGCCGTGGTCAACGGCCTGCGGGACCTGCGCCGGACCGTCCGGGTCGGCGAGGGCTCCCGGACGCTCGCCGCCACCTCCGTCACCTTCGACGTGTCCGTCTTCGAGATCTTCACCGCGCTCACCTCCGGAGCGAGCGTCGAGGTCGTCCGGGACGTCCTCGAACTCGCCGAGCGCGACCACTGGTCGGGCACCACCGTCAGCGCCGTCCCCACGGTCTTCGCCGCGCTGCTCGACCAGCTCGGGGCCGGGGGCCCCGCCGCCGACCGGCTCGACGTGGAGACCGTCGTCCTCGCCGGCGAGGCCCTCCCCGCCGACCTGGCCGCCCGGATCCGCGCCGACCTGCCCGGCGTACGGATCGTCAACGCCTACGGGCAGACCGAGAGCTTCTACGCCACCGCCCACGTCCTCCCGGAGGGGCGGGACGGCACCGGCGCGGTCCCCGTCGGCCGCCCGCTCGCCCACATGCGCGCCCGCGTCCTGGGCCCGGACCTCGCCCCGGTCCCGCCCGGCGTGACCGGCGAGCTGTACGTCGGCGGCCTGACGGCCCGCGGCTACCACCGCAACGCCCCGGTCACCGCCGAGCGCTTCGTGCCCGACCCCGCCGGCCCGCCCGGCGCCCGCATGTACCGCACCGGCGACCTCGCCCGGCTCGACCGGGACGGCCGCCTGGAGTACGAGGGGCGCGCCGACACCCAGGTCAAGGTGAACGGCATCCGGATCGAGCCCACCGAGATCGAGACCGCCCTCGGCCGCCACCCCGCCGTCGGCCGGGCCGTGGTCACCGTCCGCGAGGACGGCGCCGGGACCGCCCGGCTCGTCGGCTACGTGACCCCGTCCGGCGACACCGCCCCCTCGTCGGAGGAGCTGCGGCGGTTCGCCGCCGAGCGGCTGCCGGACTACATGGTGCCCGCCGTGCTCGTGGTCCTCGACCGCCTGCCGCTGACCCCCAGCGGCAAGCTGGACCGGGCCGCCCTGCCCGAGCCGGAGTTCGCCGCGACCGCCTACCGGGCCCCGCGCGGCGGGACCGAGCGGATCCTCGCCGAGGTGTACGCGGACGTGCTCGACGCCCCGGGCATCGGCGTCGACGACGACTTCTTCGCCGCGGGCGGCGACAGCATCCGCTCCATCCAGGTCGTCGCCCGCGCCAAGGCGCGCGGCGTCCGGATCGGCACCCGGGAGGTCTTCGAGCACCGCACGGTCGCCCGCCTCGCGGAGCTGGTCGACGGCCGCCGGGACGAGGAACCGGCGGGCCTCGCCGAGCTGCCCGGCGGCGGCGTCGGCCGGTCCCCGCTGCCGCCCACCGCCGCGCACGTCCTCGAACGCGGCGGCGGCCTCGGCCGGTTCTCCATGTCCGCGCTCCTCACCCTGCCCGAGGACGCCGACCGCGCCGGACTGCTCGCCGTCCTCCGGTCGGTGCTGGACCGGCACGACGCCCTGCGCTCCCGGCTCGACCGGGAACGGCGGGAGCTCCACACGGCCCCCGCCGGCGGCGTGGACGCCGCCGCGCTGCTGCGCGAGGTCCGCCACGACGCCGACCCGCAGGCCGAGCTGGACGCCGCCGCCGACCGGCTCGACCCCGACGCGGGCGTCATGGCCCAGTTCGTACGGTTCACCTCAGAAGGCTCCGAAGGCTCCGGAACCTCTGGAGCCTCCGTCACTTCCGGAACCTCCGGTGCTTCCGGAACCTCCGGAACGGGCCCCGACCGGCTGCTGATCGTCCTCCACCACCTGGTCGTCGACGGCGTGTCCTGGCGGATCCTGCTGCCCGACCTGGCCGCCGCCTGGCAGCGGGTCCGCCGGGGCCCGGCCCCGGAGCCCGCCGCCCCCGGCACCTCCCTGCGCCGCTGGACGCACGCCCTCGCCGACGAGGCCGCCGCCCCCGGCCGGGTCGCCGAACTGCCCCTGTGGCAGGGGATCCTCGACGGCGGCGACCCCGTCCTGGGAGCCCGCGACCCCGACCCCGCCGTCGACGTCGCCGCCACCGTGGACACGGTCCGCGTCCGCGTCCCCGCCGACGTCACCGCGACCCTCCTGGACACCCTCCCGACGGTGTTCCGGGGCGGCGTCGACGACGGCCTCCTCGCCGGACTCGCCCTCGCCCTCGCCCGCTGGCACCGCGACCGGGGCCTGACCGGGGGCTCCCCCCTGGTCCGCCTGGAGGGCCACGGCCGCGAGGAGCACGTGGTGCCCGGCGCGGACCTGTCCGGCACGGTCGGATGGTTCACCGCCATGTACCCGGTGCGGCTCGACCTGGACGGCGTCGACCTGGCCGACGCCTTCGCGGGCGGCCCCGCCGCCGGCCGCGCCGTCAAGGCCGTCAAGGAACGGCTGCGGGCGGTGCCGGACAACGGTATCGGCTACGGCCTGCTGCGCCACCTGAACCCCGAGACCGCACCCGTGCTCGCCGCGCTGCCGGAGCCCCGGATCGGTTTCAACTACCTGGGCCGCGCCTCCGCCGCCGACCTCCCCGAGGAGCTGCGCGGCCTGGGCTGGACCCCGGACCCCGCCGGCCGGGACCTGATCGCCGCCCCCGACCCGGACATGCCCGCCCTCTCCGCCCTGGAGATCAACGCGGTGGCCGCCCCCGGCGACACCGGCGAGGAGCTGACCGCCCACTTCGGCTTCCCCACCGGGATCCTCTCCCGCGAGGAGGTCACCGAACTCGCCGGGCTGTGGGTCGAGGCGCTGACCGCCCTCGCCCGGCACGCCCGCACCCCCGGGGCCGGCGGCCTCACCCCCTCCGACGCGCCCCTGGCCGGGGTGGACCAGGCGGAGATCGACGGCTGGGAGGCCCGCTTCGGCCGGCTCGCCGACGTCTGGCCCGTCACCCCCGCCCAGTCCGGCATGCTCTTCCACACCCTGCTGTCCGGGACGTCGTTCGACGCCTACCACATGCAGATGGTCTTCCACCTCTCCGGCGCGGTCGACCCCGAGCGGATGCGCCGTGCCGGACAGGCCCTCCTGGCCCGGCACGCCAACCTCCGCGCGGCCTTCACCACCCGGGCCGACGGCGAGGTCGTCCAGGTGGTCCCGGAGACCGCCGAGCTGCCCTGGCACCACCTCGACCTGACCGCCGCCGGGGAGGAGGAGCGCACCGAGGCCTTCGAGCGGTTCCTCGCCCGGGACCGCGCCGACCACTTCGACCGCGAGGCCCCGCCGCTGTTCCGGCTGTCGCTCGTCGTCCTCGCGCCCGACCGGGCCGAACTGGTCATGACCGCCCACCACGTGCTCTTCGACGGCTGGTCCACCCCCCTCCTCCTCCGCGACCTGCTGCTCCTCCACGGCTCCCACGGCGACCCGAAGGTCCTGCCGGCCACCCGCGACTACGGCGACTTCCTCGCCTGGCGCGCCCGCCGGGACCCGGCGGAGTCGGACCGCGCCTGGGCGGCCGAACTGGCCGGCCTGGAGGAGCCGACCCTGCTCGCCCCCGGCTCCGGGGACGCGGACGGGGAAGGGCTCGACGAGGTCGAGGTCGCCCTCCCGGCCGACCTCGCCCGCGCCCTGTCCGACACCGCCGCCCGCACGGGCGTCACCGTCAACACCCTGGTCCAGGGCGCCTGGGCGCTGCTGCTCGGCGGCCTCACCAACCGCCGGGACGTGGTGTTCGGCGCCACCGTCTCCGGCCGCCCGCCCGCCGTCGCGGACGTCGAGTCGATGGTCGGGATGTTCATCAACACCCTTCCCGTACGCGTCGAGCACGCCCCCGGCGACACCCTCGCCGAGGTCCTGCTCCGGCTCCAGGACCGGCAGGCCGCGCTCCTGGACCACCACCACCACGGACTCACGGACATCCAGCGGGCCACCGGCCTGCCGTCCCTCTTCGACACCCTGGTCGTCTTCGAGTCCTACCCCGTCGACCGGCGGAGCCTGGGCGCCGCCACCGACGCGGCGGGCGGCATCACCTTCACCGGCCTGCGCCTGGCCACCGGCACCAACTACCCGCTGGCCCTGATGGCGCTGGTCGAACCGCACCTGCGGCTCACCCTCCAGTACGCCCCCGGGGTCTTCGACCGGGAGACGGTGCGGGAGTACGCGGACCGCCTCGCGCGCGTGCTGCGCGCGCTGGCCGACGACCCCGGCGCGAAGACCGCCGACCTCGACCTGCTGAGCCCGGCCGAACGCCACCGGCTGCTCGACGCGTTCAACGACACCGCCGTCCCGACCCCGCCGACCACCGTCGACGGCCTCGTCGCGGCCCAGGCGGCCCGCACCCCCGACGCGCTCGCCGTCGTCGCGGACGACACCTCGCTCACCTACCGCGAACTGGACGCCCGGGCCGACCGCCTGGCGCGGGAGCTGGCCGACCGGGGCGTGGGCCCCGAGTCGCTGGTCGCGGTCTCCCTGCCGCGCACGGCCGACCTGGTCGTCGGGCTGCTCGCCGTCCTCCGGGCGGGCGGCGCCTACCTGCCGGTCGACCCCAAGTACCCCGGAGCCCGCCTCCGGGCGATCCTGGAGGAGGCCCGGCCGAGCCTGGTCCTCACGCACTCCGCGACCGCCGGAGCGCTGCCGGAGCACGACGCCCCCGACCTCCTCCTCGACGCGCTCGACCCGTCCCGGGACGTCCCCCCGCCCGCCCGGACCGTGCACCCGGGGCAGCTGGCGTACGTGATGTACACCTCCGGCTCCACCGGCAAGCCCAAGGGCGTCGCCATCACCCACGCCAACGTGGTCAACGGCGTCCTGCGGCTCGCCCCCCGCGTCGGCATGGCGCCGGGCAAGCGCCTCCTCGCGGGCACCTCGGTCAACTTCGACGTCTCGGCCTTCGAGATCTTCACGACCCTCGCCTCCGGCGGCACCGTCGAAGTGGTCCGCGACGTCCTGGTCCTGGGCGAGCGGGACGGCTGGAGCGGCGCCGTCGTCTCCACCGTGCCCTCCGCCTTTGCCGAACTCCTCGACGGCATCACCGGCCGCGTCCGCGTCGAGACGGTCGTCTTCGCCGGGGAGGCCCTGCCCGCGTCGCTCGTCGAGAAGACCCGCCGGGCCTTCCCGGGCGTCCGCGTCGTCAACGCGTACGGCCAGAGCGAGTCGTTCTACGCCACCACCCACACCGCCTCCGACACCACCCCCGCCACCGCCGCGGACCGGGCCGGCAGCGCGCCCGTCGGCACCCCCCTCGGCAACATGCGCGGCTACGTCCTCGGCCCCGGCCTGGCCCCCGTGCCCCCGGGCACCGTCGGCGAGCTGTACGTCGCCGGCGGCGTGGGCCGCGGCTACCACGGCCGCGCCGGACTCACCGCCGAGCGCTTCGTGGCCGACCCCTTCGGCCCGCCCGGCGACCGCATGTACCGCACCGGCGACCTGGCCCGGATCAACGGGGACGGCCACCTGGAGTACGCGGGCCGGGGCGACGCCCAGGTCAAGGTGCGCGGCTTCCGCGTCGAGCCCGCCGAGGTCGAGGCCGTCCTCACCGCCCACCCCGGGATCGGCCAGTGCGCGGTCGTCGCCCGCGAGGCCCCGGGGAGCGGCACGGGCAAGCGGCTGGTGGCGTACGTCGTACCCGCCCCGGACGCGCAGGGCACCCCGGACACGCAGGACGCGGGGAGCGCGGGGGCCCCGACGCCCAAGGAGCTCGACGCCTTCGCCGGCGAACGCCTCCCGGAGTTCATGGTCCCGTCCGCCTTCGTCGTGCTCGACCGGCTGCCGCTCGCCCCCAACGGCAAGCTCGACCGGGCCGCGCTCCCCGAACCGGAGTTCACCGGCACCGCCTACCGGGCCCCCGCCACCCCGCGCGAGAAGGCCCTGACCGCGCTCTTCGAAGAGGTGCTCGGGGTGGACCGGGTCGGCGTCGACGACGGCTTCTTCGAGCTCGGCGGGCACTCCCTGCTCGCCACCCGCCTGATCACCCGCGCCCGCACCGAGCTGGGCGTCGAGATCCCCATCCGCAAGATCTTCGACCTGCCCACGCCCGCCGCGCTGGCCGCCTGGTCCGAGGAATCGGCTGCTCCGCCCCGCCGCAGCCTGCGCCCGTTGATAGTCAAGGAGTGAAGCGATGATTCCCCTGTCCTACGCACAGCGCCGCATGTGGCTTCTGCACCAGCTCGAAGGCGGGGCGGCCACCTACAACATCTCGGCGGCGTTCCGGCTCACCGGCGACCTGGACGCGGCCGCCCTGGGCGCGGCCGTGCGCGACCTGGCCGAACGGCACGAGATCCTGCGCACCGTCTACCGGACCGACGAGCGGGGCGAGCCGTACTCGGTGCTGCTCTCCCCGGAGGAGGCCGCGCCCGGTCTGCGCCTCGCCGAGGCGGCGCCCGACGACCTCGCCGCCGCCGTCGACGAGGCCGTCGCCCACCGCTTCGACCTGTCGGCCGAACTCCCCCTCAGGGCGAGCCTGCTGCGCCGCTCCGCCGAGGAGCACGTCCTCGTCCTGGTCATCCACCACATCGCCTCCGACGGCAGCTCCAGCGCGCCGATGATGCGCGACCTGATCCGGGCCTACACCGCCCGCAAGGAGGGCGCGGCACCCGACTGGGAGCCGCTGCCGGTGCAGTACAAGGACTACGCCCTCTGGCAGCGCGACGTCCTCGGCGAGGTGTCCGACCCGGAGAGCCTCGCGGCCGCCCAGGTCGAGTACTGGCGCAAGGAGCTCGACGGGGTCCCGCAACCCCTCGACCTGCCGCTCGACCGGCCGCGCCCCGCCGAGGCCGGCTCGCACGGCGACCGGGTCGGCCTCGCCGTCGGGGCCGGGGTGGCCGCCGGCCTCCAGAGGCTCGCCCAGGAGCGCGGCACCTCCCTGTCGATGGTCCTCCAAGCCGCCCTCGCGGTGCTGCTGCGCAAGCTCGGCGGCGGCGACGACGTGACGATCGGCTCGCCGATCGCCGGGCGCACCGACGAGGCGCTCACCGACCTGATCGGCTGCTTCGTCAACACCCAGGTCCTGCGCGCCGACCTCTCCGGCAACCCGGTCTTCACCGAGCTGCTCGCCCAGGTCCGCGACAAGTCGCTGACGGCGTACGAGAACCAGGACGTGCCCTTCGACGTCGTCGTCGAGACCATCAACCCCGACCGCTCCGCGGCCTACCAGCCGCTGTTCCAGGTGATCTTCTCCTGGCAGAGCTACGAGAAGCCCGAGCTCGGACTCCCCGGCCTCACCATGGGCTTCGAGCAGGCCATCCCCTCCACCGCCATGGTCGACCTCACCTTCTTCATGGCCCTGGACGCCGAGGGCGCGCTGCGCGGCGACCTCCAGTACGCCACCGACCTGTTCGACCGCGAGACCGCCGAGCTGATCGCCGCCCGCCTC
The DNA here is from genome assembly GCF_053618675.1 of Streptomyces sp. NPDC055632. Classification (NCBI taxonomy): domain Bacteria; kingdom Bacillati; phylum Actinomycetota; class Actinomycetes; order Kitasatosporales; family Streptomycetaceae; genus Streptomyces; species Streptomyces sp. NPDC055632. The sequence goes on from NZ_JBSHHY010000041.1 coordinate 47,271, forward strand.
GCCCGGGTCCTGGAGCAGCTCGCCGCCGACCCCGGCATGCGCGTCGGCGACGTCGACGTGCTGACCCCGGGGGAGCGGGCGGACCTCGAGCGGGCCGCCGGGGCCGCCCCCGCCGTCCCCGACACCACCCTGGTCGAGCTCTTCGAACGGCAAGCGGCGCTGCGGCCCGCCGAGACCGCCGTCGTCTTCGAGGGCGCCTCCCTCACGTACGGCGGGCTCAACGCCCGCGCCAACCGGCTCGCCCGGCGCCTGGTCGCCCGGGGCGTGGGCCCCGAGTCCCTGGTCGGCGTCCGCCTGGAGCGCTCGGCCGACCTGGTCGTCGCCCTCCTCGCCGTGCTCAAGGCGGGCGGCGCCTACCTGCCCGTCGACCCCGACTCCCCGGCCGACCGCGTCGCCCACATCGTCGAGGACGCCCGGCCCGTCCTGTTCGTGACCACGAGCGCCGACACCGCCGCCCGGGACCTCGCCGGCGACCTCCCCCTCGTCCACCTCGACGAGGACGAGGACGACGACCCGGCCGCGTCCGGCGCCGACCTCACCGACGCCGAGCGCCGCGCCCCCCTGTCCGCCGACCACCCGGCGTACGTGATCTACACCTCCGGGTCGACCGGCCGCCCCAAGGGCGTCCTGATCCCGCACCGCAACGTCGTCGGCCTCTTCGAGGCCACCCGGGACTTCGGCTTCGGCGCGGACGACGTGTGGACCCTCTTCCACTCCTACGCCTTCGACTTCTCGGTCTGGGAGCTGTGGGGCCCGCTGCTCCACGGCGGCCGCCTGGTCGTGGTCCCGTACGACGTCTCCCGCTCCCCGGCCGACTTCCTGCGGCTGCTGGACCGCGAGCGCGTCACCGTCCTCAACCAGACGCCCTCCGCCTTCTACCAGCTCGTCCAGGCCGACGCCGAGGAGCCCGGCCGGGAGCTGGCCCTGCGGTACGTGGTCTTCGGCGGCGAGGCCCTCGACCTGCACCGCCTCACCGACTGGTACGCCCGGCACCCCTCCGACGCGCCGGTCCTGGTGAACATGTACGGCATCACCGAGACCACCGTGCACGTCACCCGCGTCGACCTGGACGCGGACTTCGCCGCCCGCCACCGGGCCAGCGTGATCGGCCCGGCCGTCCCCGGGCTGCGCGCCCACGTCCTCGACGCCGACCTCAGGCCGGTGCCCGACGGCGTCACCGGGGAGCTGTACGTGGCCGGCTACGGCCTGGCCCGCGGCTACCACGGCCGCCCCGGACTGACCTCCGGGCGCTTCGTGGCCTGCCCCTTCGGCGCGCCCGGCGAGCGGATGTACCGCAGCGGCGACCTGGTCCGCCGGGCCCGGGGCGGACACCTGGAGTACGTGGGCCGCGCCGACTCCCAGGTCAAGGTCCGGGGCTTCCGGATCGAGCTCGGCGAGATCGAGCACGCCCTGGCCGGACACCCCGGCGTGGCGCAGTCCGCGGTCCTGGTCCGCGAGAACCAGGACGGCGACAAGCGCCTCGTCGGCTACGTCGTCCCCCAGCCGGACGCCGCCTTCGACACCGACGGGCTCGCCGCCCTGACCGCTTACCTGCGCGAGCGCCTGCCGGACTACATGGTGCCGTCCGCCGTGGTCCCGCTGCCGCACATCCCGCTGACCCCGAACGGCAAGCTCGACCGGCGCGCCCTCCCCGCCGAGGACGCGCACGCCGAGGCCGGCCGGGCCCCGCGCAACGCCTACGAGAAGCGGCTGTGCGAGCTCTTCGGCGAACTCCTCGGCCGCGAGAAGGTCGGCATCGACGACGGCTTCTTCGCCCTCGGCGGGCACTCGCTGCTGGCCACCCGGCTCAGCGTCCGCGTCCGCAACGAGTTCGACATCGACATCCCCATCCGGACCATCATCCGCTACCCCACGGTGGCCGAGCTGGCCGCGCTGATGCTCGCCGGCGGCGTCCCCGACGACGACGCCGACTCCTTCGCGGTCGTGCTGCCCCTGAACGCCGACCCGGGCACGGGCAAGCCCCCGGTGTGGTTCTTCCACGGCGGCGGCGGGCTCGGCTGGGCGTACTACAGCTTCGTCCTGCACCTGCCGGACCGGGCCGCCTACGCCCTGCAGTCCCGGGGCTCCGACGGCGTGGAGACGCCGGCGTCCTCGGTGCGGGAGATGGTCGAGGACTACGTCGCCCGGATCCTGGAGGTGCAGCCGGAGGGCCCCTACAACCTGATCGGCTGGTCCTACGGCGGCTCCGTCGTGCAGGCCGTCGCCGACGCGCTCGACCGGCGCGGCCACGAGGTCGCCCTGGTGGCGATCCTGGACGCCCAGCCCGGCGGCCACGGCTTCGCCGAGGTCCACGCCGGCAAGGACTCCTCGGACTTCCGGGCGGAGCTGGAGGACGACTTCGGCCAGTACATCCGCACCGGGAACCGGCAGGAGTTCCTCGACACCATGGCGCGGATCCTGGCCAACAACACGGCCCTGATGATGGATTACGAGTCGCCCGTCTACCGCGGCGACGTGGTGTATTTCAACGCCACGCTGGAGGACACGTCGTACGCGCACCTGTGGCGCCCGTACGTCCTCGGCTCCCTGGAGGTGCACGACGTGCGCGTCACGCACCACGAGATGCACATGCCGGCACCCGTGGCCCAGATGTTCGAGGTCCTCGGCCGCAAACTCGCGTAGCCGCCCGGCGAACGCTCAAAACGACGAAAGAGGTGGGTCGGGATGACAGAGCCCGGCAAGTCCGCGGAAGACGGGGCCCCGACGCTGCTGTGCGTGCCGTTCGCAGGGGCCGGACCGTCGTTCTTCCACCCGTGGCGCGACCTGGCCGCGGGGCGCTGGCGGGTGACGTCCGTCGAGCTGCCCGGCCGGGAGCGGCGGATCCTGGAGGAGCCGTACCGGAACGTCCAGGAGGCCGCCAAGGGCTCGATCGACGAGATCGTCGCCGACCTCGGCGAGGGCTCCCGGGCCGTGCTCTTCGGGCACAGCCTGGGCGCCGTGCTCGCCTACGAGCTCGCGCACCTGCTGGGCGCGCGCGGCGTGCGCGTCGAGCGGCTGGTCGTCAGCGGCTCCCCGGGGCCGTGGACCCAGCGCGAGCGGCGGGCCTCCGGCCTGGAGGACGAGGAGTTCCTCGCCCGGGTCGAGGAGTTCGCGGGCTTCCGCCACGAGGCCCTGGACCACCCGGAGATGCGCGAGCTGATCCTCCCGGTGCTCCAGGCCGACTGCGAGATGCACGAGAACTACGTTCCGAGCACGGACGACCCGCTCCCCGTGCCGATCACCTCGCTGCGGGGCGCCGTCGACGGCCTGGTCACGTCCGAGGAGGCCCGCCAGTGGCACGCGGCCACCACCGCGTCCTTCGACTACGTCGAGTTCCCCGGCGACCACATGTACCTGGTGGACGCGGGGCGCGAGGTGCTGGACGCGATCGGGAGGGCTTGCGCGGGGGGCCGGTAAAACCGCAGAGGGGCGGGGCCCCGCCGGGGGCCGCGGCGGCCCCCCCGCGGGGTGTAACAACCGTAGGGGCCCCCCCCCCCCCCC
>NZ_JBSHHY010000042.1:0-49929 GCF_053618675.1 Streptomyces sp. NPDC055632
GCCGAGCGCGCCGCCGCCGAACGCGCCGCGGCGGAGCAGGCGGCGGCCCAGCGGGCGGCCGAGGCGAAGGAGGCCCGGGAGCGGGCCGCCCGTGAGCAGGCGGTCCGCGAGAAGGCCGCGGCGGAGCGGGCGGCGGCCGAGGCCGAGGCGGCCGCCGAGCGGGAGGCCCGCGCGAAGGCCGCGGAGGCGTCGGAGCGGGCGGAGCGGAAGAAGGCCGAGGCCGCCGCCCGTGCCGCCGCCGAGCGCGCCGCCCGCGCCGCCGAGGTGTCGGCGAACGAGGTCACCGTGCCGACGCCGGTCGTGAAGCCGGACGGGCCGCGCCCCTCGGAGCAGGACGCCCCGAGCGTCTCGCCCGACGAGGTCACCGTGGCCACGCCGATCGTCCGCCTCGACGCGGAGTCCCGGCCGGAGGCGGAGACGGCCGTGCTGCCGCAGGTCCGCGAGGACCGGGACGTCGACGAGACGGCCGTACTGCCTTCCGTACGGGATCCTCGGGAGTCCCGCGATCCCCGTGAGAGCCGTGAGTCCCGTGCGCCCCGTGAGAGTCGTGCTTCCCGTGAGTCCCGGGCTCCTCGTGAGAGCCGTGCTTCCGGTGAGTCCCGGGACCCCCGGGCGTCCTCCGGCTCCGCCGCCGCCGACCGGCTGCCGAAGGACTTCTTCCGCGACGAGCGCGCGGCGGGTGCGGGTGCCGGTTCCGGTTCCGGTGGTGCTGGTGGTGCCGGTGGTGCTGGTGGTGCCGGTGGTGCGCGTCAGGACGAGCCGCACGGGGCGAACGACCGCACCAGGGAGCTGCCCCAGCTCGACGAGAACGGCCGGCCGCGCCGCCGCTCCGACTGGGCCGAGGAGACCCCGCTCGACGACCTGCCGACGCTGGCGGACGAGCTGTTCGGCCCGCACGAGGACGAGGACGAGGAGCCCCGGCGCCGCCGCTGACGCCTCCGGGTCCTCCTTCCGGCCGGGGCCTTCGGGTTCCCGGCCGGACGCCGTTCCGCGCCTCCGTGTCCCCGCCCGGTGGACGGGGGCTGTTCACAGGACCGCCCTGCGGTGGACGGGGGCTGTCAGAGGACTGCCCCACAATGGAGGGCGTACCTGAGGAGGGGCAGACATGGCCGTATGGGACGACCTGGTCGGACAGAGCCAGGTCGAGGAGCAGCTCACGGCCGCCGCGCGCGACGCCGACGCGTTCGTGACCGCCCACGAGACCGGCGGGCCCGTCCCCGGGGCCTCGAAGATGACCCACGCCTGGCTCTTCACCGGCCCGCCGGGGGCCGGCCGGGTCGACGCCGCGCGGGCCTTCGCGGCCGCCCTCCAGTGCGTGAGCCCCGACCGCGCCCTCGGCGGGACACCGGGCTGCGGCTTCTGCACCGGCTGCCACACGACGATGATCGGCACCCATGCCGACCTCACGACGGTCTCCGCCGTCGGTACGCAGATCCTCGTCGGCGACATGCGCGACACCGTCCGCAAGTCCTTCACCGCACCGGCCAACGGCCGCTGGCAGGTCATCCTGGTCACCGACGCCGAGCGGCTCAACGAGCGCTCGGGCAACGCGGTCCTGAAGGCCGTGGAGGAGCCCGCCCCCCGCACCGTCTGGCTGCTCTGCGCCCCCTCCCTGGACGACGTGCTGCCCACGATCCGCTCCCGCTGCCGCCACCTGAACCTGCGGACCCCTCCGGTCGAGGCCGTGGCCGACGTGCTCGTGCGGCGCGACGGCATCGAGCCCGGGATCGCCCTGGCCGCCGCCCGGGCCGGTCAGGGGCACGTCGACCGGGCCCGCCGGCTCGCCACCGACGAGCGGGCCCGCGCGCGCCGCGCCGTCGTCCTCAAGCTGCCGGCGCGGGTCGCGGACATCGGCGGCTGCTTCAAGGCCGCCCAGGAGCTGGTCGACGCGGCCGCCGAGGACGCGAAGCAGGTCGCGGAGGAGATCGACACCAAGGAGACCGAGGAGCTGAAGGCGGCGCTCGGGGCCGTGCAGGGCGGGCGGATGCCGCGCGGCACGGCCGGGATGATGAAGGAGCTGGAGGAGAAGCAGAAGCGGCGCGGCCGCCGGACCCAGCTCGACAGCCTGGGCCTCGCCCTCACCGACCTGACCGGCTTCTACCGGGACGTCCTCGCCCTCCAGCTCCGCTCCCGCGCGCCCCTGACGAACGAGGACGTGCGGGACGCCCTGGAGACCGTCGCCCGTGCCACCACCCCGGAGCTGACCCTCCGCCGCATCGAGGCCGTCCTCGCCTGCCGCGAGGCCCTCGACCGGAACGTGGCGCCGCTCCTTGCGGTGGAGGCGATGACGATGGCGCTGCGGTAGCGGGCCGGTCCGAGGACCTCGCGGCAGGACCGGTCACGACGTCGCCGGAAGCGTCCCGTACACGACCCGTCACGACGTCGCCGGAAGCGTCCCGTACACGACCCGTCACGATTGGACACGTTCCGTACCGGTCCGGATACGCTCCGGGGATGGACTCCAGGCGCCTGCTCCGTACGTCCGCCACGGCCCTCGCCGCGGCCGGCCTCATCCTCTCCGGCTGCTCGGGCGGGAGCGACGCCGCCGCGCCCCGTACGACGGCCCAGGGCCAGTCGGCGCCCTCCGCCGAGCCCGAGGCGCTGAAGAAGTTCTACGCGCAGAAGCCGAAGTGGCGGGACTGCGGGGTGGAGGGCTTCCAGTGCGCGACCCTGAAGGTCCCGCTCGACTACGCGAAGCCGGAGGCCGGGGAGATCGAGCTGGCGGTCTCCCGGGTGCGGGCCACGGGCCCGGGGAAGCGGATCGGTTCGCTCCTGGTCAACCCCGGCGGACCCGGCGGCTCCGCCGTCGGCTACCTCCAGGGGTACGCGGGCATCGGCTACCCGGCTCCCGTCCGCGCCCGCTACGACATGGTGGCCGTCGATCCACGCGGGGTCGCCCGCAGCGAGCCGGTCGAGTGCCTGACGGGCCCGGGGATGGACGCGTACACCCAGGTCGACCAGACGCCCGACGACGCGGCCGAGACCGACGCGCTCGGCGCCGCCTTCAAGGAGTTCGCGGACGGCTGCGCGCAGCGCTCGGGGAAGGTCCTGCCGCACGTCTCCACCGTCGAGACGGCCCGCGACATGGACGTGCTGCGGGCGGTCCTCGGCGACGAGAGGCTGAACTACGTGGGGGCGTCGTACGGCACGTTCCTCGGCGCCACCTACGCCGAGCTGTTCCCCGGCCGGGTAGGGCGGCTCGTCCTCGACGGGGCGATGGACCCCTCGCTCCCCGCGCTCGACCTCAACCGCGACCAGACCGCCGGGTTCGAGACGGCCTTCCGCGCCTTCGCCGCCGACTGCGTCGCCAAGGCGGACTGCCCGCTGGGCACCGGCTCCGTTCCGGCGGCCGGCGAGGCGCTGAAGAAGTTCTTCCGCGCGGTGGACGCCGAGCCGCTGCCGACGGGGGAGAGCCGGAAGCTCGGCGAGTCCCTCGCCACCACGGGCGTGATCGCGGCGATGTACGACGAGGGCGCCTGGCCCCAGCTCCGCGAGGCCCTCACCCAGGCGAAGGGCGGCCAGGGGGCGGGCCTGCTGGCACTCGCGGACAGCTACTACGAGCGCGAGCCGGACGGGGAGTACGCCAACCTGATGGCCGCCAACGCCGCCGTGAACTGCCTCGACCTGCCGGCCGCCTACCGCGGCCCCGCCGACGCGGCGAAGGCCGTCCCGTCCTTCGAGAAGGCCTCCCCGGTCTTCGGGGCGGGCCTCGCCTGGGCGGCCCTCAACTGCACCTACTGGCCGTCCCCGGCCGCCGGCCGCCCCCACCGCATCACGGCCGAGGGCGCCGCCCCGATCCTGGTCGTCGGCACCACCCGCGATCCGGCCACCCCGTACAAGTGGGCCGAGTCCCTCGCCGGCCAGCTCTCCTCCGGCACCCTCCTGACCTACGAGGGCGACGGCCACACCGCCTACGGCCGGGGCAGCGACTGCGTCGACACGGCGATCAACACCTACCTCCTCGAAGGCACCCCTCCGGCGGACGGAAAGCGCTGCTCATAGGCCCTCTCCGGGGGTGGTCGGAGCACCCCGGGAAACTGTGTAGACTTGGCGACGCCGCCGCACCCACCATGGGACCGCACGGCTTGCCGCCTTAGCTCAGTTGGCCAGAGCAACGCACTCGTAATGCGTAGGTCTCGGGTTCGAATCCCGAAGGCGGCTCAGAGGAAGGCCAGGTCAGACACTGTCTGACCTGGCCTTTTTGTTTTCCCGTGACATTCCGAAGTATGCGATGGGCGATCCGTGCGCGAGTATGCGTGAGCGAAGGGCTGCCAGTCGTTGGGTACGGGATCCAGCTTGCGGCGTGTGGCCGGTCAATGGCCCGCCGCGAGGAAGCGAAGGTAGCGGCGCAGGCCGAAGGCGCGGCGGTGTTCCGTGCGCGCGGTGACAAGCTGGGCGACCATCAGGCCGTGCGTCGTGGCGGCGTCGGCGAGTTGGGCCTGGCGCTGGAGCAGTACTGCACGCTGACGTTGCGTGGCCGTCTGATGCTGTTGCCTCTCTTCGTTGATTCGCTGCTGGCGGACGGTGATGCGTTGCTGGAGCTGCTCGCGCTCCCGGCGGGAGGCACTCTCGGCCTGAGCGATCTCCGCTTCGTGGCGCTTCTTCTCGGCAGCGAACTGCTGGCGGATCATGGTTCGGTCCTTGGCGCTCACCCTGGTGGGAGCCGACTGGCGGGCCCGTTGCTCCAGTGACGCCCGCCAGCTTTCCAGTGCGCGCGCCCGTACCTCACCGACGCCCGGAACTTTGACCTGCTGGCCGCTAGGCCGGATGAGGTACGCGTCGCGGTTGCTGTACCGGCCGGTCTGTACATACCGGACCCTCGTGAAGTCGGCGGCCGTATGGATGCCGGCGGCGGTCAGAGCCGTGACCGTCCCGCTGCTGATGTTCGAGAGCTTTTTGACCTCCTGGATGGAAGCCCGGCGAAGCCTGTCCTGGACGTGTGCCGTGATCGCTGAGGTCAGCGCCGCATCCAGTTGCTTCTGTTCCTTGGATGCCAGTCCGCTCAGCGTGGCCCTCAGGTTGTTGGTTCTCTGGTTGAGGGTGATGGTGATCCGAGACTGAGCGTCACGTAGCTCGGCTTGGAGATCTTTGATCTGCTGGTTGATCTGTACGTCCCGGCTCGCGCCGGCCAGGTCCAGGGCTTCGATCTCCTGGCGCATCTTCTGCCCCTCCGCCACAGGGGCCGTCAAGGATTCCACCTGTTGCTGCAGTGCCCGCAGCCGGGCCCTGGATGCCTGGGCCTCGGGGTGCGAGCTCCCGGCGACCTGGAGGACGCCACCAGATGCGAGCAGAGTTCCCAGTTGTGCGACGGCCGTGTAGCCGCTCGGCAGCACGCTCAGCGCGGTCAGTGCAGCCGGCGCGGCGGACCCGGCCAGGGCGAAGATCCCGAAGAGAACGTCTGCGGGGCGCCGGCGAGCAAAGCCTGTAGCGGTGGCTGAGCCCGAGCTCCCACGGCTTCCCACAGAGGCGTTCTGAGGCGGTGGCATGTGGCCCGCGAGCCAGGCGGGGGTTCCACCTGCCGTAGCTGTGGCGGGGGCCGGACGTTGGACCGGGACCGAAGCAGGGACCGCTGCCACGGCTGCGGACAGCGAGGGGACCGCGTGGGCGGCCGCAGCGAGCAGACCGTGCGTCTGTGCGGCCAGCGCCTGAAGGGCTGGGTCTGGATGGGTCAGCAGCAGACTCCAGGCCATGGAGGACTGTGGTTCCTGAAAATCGTCCTCTTTCAGAATCAGGAACTCTCCTTCGTCTTCGTGCAACTGGTCCCAGATGCTGGGGTCAGTGGCGATCGCGACCAGGGCGAGGTAGATGACCCAGGACGAAAAACGGTCCATCGCGGGGCCGAAGTCCGAGCTTGTGCGTTTTGGGGACTGGTAGTTTCGGTGACCGCTCTCCGTTGCTCCCTGGCCCTTGAACGCGGGTACATACATTCCGTCGTAGTCGACGAGGCGGAGTGTGCCGTCAGCCGCGACCAGAAGATTGCCGTGCTGGAGATCTCCGTGAGCGATACCGAGCTGCTCCAGGTCGGCGGTCAGTGCCGCGAACCGCTCGGCGATACCGAGGATGGCCGCCGTGTTTCGGATGTTTCGGTCGATCCATGTGATCAGGTTGGTGCCCTCTACCCAAGCCATCTTCAGGGTTGGATACCACTGACCGGCGACGAGGACGCCACGTGGCAGATACTCGAGGCTGACGGGCCACGGTTGGGACAGCTTGGCGTGCTTGAGACCGGAGAGCTGCTTGCTGATGGCCTGGTAGCGCGCTTCCAGAGTGCTGCTGTCGCGAGTGAAGCACTTCAGTGCATACCGCTGCCCGCCGGGTGCGGTGATGGAGAAGACGCTTGCGAAGTTTCCGGAGATCGCCTTCGGCCCTAGCACAGGGCTTTGCTGAACAGACCCGCTCTTGAGGTCCGGGTCCTCGAAACAGAGCGTGGGGTTCTGGAGGGCTTCCACGTAGTTCGCGCCGGTCGGGAATCTACGTCCGGCGACAGGTTTGCCAGCGCGGGAGACCGCCATTACCCCTCCGTCTTCACCCGCATGCGAATGAGGGCTACATCGTCGTTGCGCATCCGGGACTTGTCGCGCTCGCTCCGGACCCACTCGGTGAAGAGCTCGTGGTCCAGGTCGGCAAGGTTTCCAAGCTGTTTTCCTGCTCCGCCCGAATCGATTTCAGGGTGCGACAGCAGCCATGCGGCCAGCGCATCGGTTGCCAGCAGCAGCTCGTCACCCGCGTGCAGCTCACCGGTTGCGGTCGACACCCGGTCAGCGATCAGTCCAGCGTCCCGGTTACGGCTGCCGAGCAGCTGAGGGGTGATCCCGAAGCCATGGCTGTCCGTGATGGGAAAAGAGGCGAGCAGCCGGTCATCGCGGAGATGGAAGAGACAACTGTCGCCGAGAGCGAAAGCTCTCCAGACCCAGCAGCGCACAGCTCCGGAGGTTTCCGGGACGGCCGGTGCTGCCCGCATGTGGACGGCTATCAGCGTGGCGAAGGCCCCTTTGTCCAAGCCTGGCTGTTCGTACCAGGTGATCGGCCGGCCGCGTGCCGCCCGCTCCGCCTGATAATCCGAGATGTAGCCGTCCCACTGGTCGACGGTGCGGGCCAAGAGGTCCTCGACGAAGGCCCCGAGCAGGCAGTCCTCCTGGCCCCCTGGTTCTTCATCGGCAGCCGCCATCGACGTGACGGCGCCATGTGCCAGCTGCCTGGCCCATGCTCCGGCGAGCAGACTCTCTGATGCCCCGTCGGACATGGCGGCGAAGAGCGAACTCGCGTCGGGTGACAGTGAGACATCAATGGCGTCCTCGCACTCATCCGGGGAGCTGCCCGTCTTGGGAACGAGGAAGCGCTGGACGTCGATAGGCATTGAGGAAGCGCCCATGCTGTTCAGCGAAGTTCCGTGGCACGCGTACCGATGTCGAGGAACTCGACGATGGAGGTGATGTCGGCGTTGTAGACGAAGCCGCGTGTGGCTTCGCTGACCCGGTGGCCTTGCGAAGCGGCGTAAGAACGCATGTGAGTGGGCAGCACGCTCGACATGTGGAAGAGCAGCCGGGAGTAGGTGTCGGGGAGGTCGCCTTCGCTGTCCGGGAACGTGACAGGCGTGCTGCTCGCTCCTGACACGTGCAGGTTGAAGAGGAGCGCCGACCCGTCGGCGGTGGCGTGCGAGGCGAGTCCGATGGCCGCGCTGGTGGGATCGCCGTCAGTGGACTCACCGTCGGTCAAGTTGAGGACGATGGGAGGGAAACCGCCCGGGTGCTCATCGACCCACCGGGCGACAAGGGAGTCGGCGTAGCCGAGGGCGCGAGTCATCGGGGTGCCGCCGTTGGTGACCGGGTCCATCCACACGGGGAACTGCACGGTCGTCTCCACGAGGCCACCAGCACCGTCCGGCACCTTCTTCGTACGGCTCTCCAGTCGGGCGGGGTTATTCGCAATCTCGCTCAGTGGCGCGAGGTCACGCCCGGCGAGCGCGCCGGTGAAGGCGGAGCCGACCTGAGTGTGGCCGTAGCCGATCACCGCGACGTGGAAGTAGTCGCGGACACCCTCTTCCTTTGCGCACTTGACCGACAACTCGGTCAGCAATCGGTTGATGGCATCCGATACGACCTGGGCCCGCTGCTGGACCATCTCGCCGCTGCCGATGGGATCACTCATGGATGCGGACTGGTCCACGAGGAAGATGAAGCAGCCAGGATTGGTGCGGCTGATTTCGGCGGTGTACGGCATCTCGGCGACCCGGCTCCTCTTCGCGACGGGGGCCCGACAGCACGGCATGGGACGCGTGCGGAAACCTGACCCCCCAGGGAGATCGATCGTAGCGCCACCGTGCCGCTCAGTAATCGGAATCGGAGGAGATCGGCCGCCGTCTCCCTTTCTCCCCCGGCGGAGCGACGGCCACCTTCTGCGCTGTCTCCTGTTGGATGGCCGAAGCGCATACCGGCTGTCCTGGCGTCCAACGTGCCGGGGGAGCTGAGACAGTACGCTGAGCTCAGCGGGATCGGACCCGCCCGCATGGTGTCCGGGAGGTGCGTCATGACTGCCGAGATGGCAGCCCCTGCGTGGATGCACGAGCAGATCACGGCGGAGCAGTACGACTCCTGGACCGAGGAGCAGTGTGCGGGGATCGAGATCGTGGACGGGATGGTTGTCGTGAGCCCCAGTGCGTCCAAGCGCCACAACCGGCTCGCTCGGATCCTGGCGAATTCCTTGGAGGAGGCTGCGGGGCCTGACTGGAACGCCGACACCGACTTCGATGTCCGTCTCCAGGATGTCCCGCTCACGAATCGGCGCCCGGATGTCGTTGTGTACCGCGCGGACACGATCGACATCACGCCTACCCGTCCTGAGCACGTGCTGCTGGTCGTGGAGGTCGTCTCACCGGGCTCGGAAACCACCGACCGGATCGTGAAGACGGACCAGTACGCCAAGTCCGGTATCGCCTTCTACTGGAGGGTTGAGCAGGCGGCGACCGGTGTCCCTCTCGTGTACACCTACGTCCTCGACCCTGCTACCGGGGCCTATCGGGACGGAGACGTGTTCACCGGTGTCATCAAGGTCGCGGCACCCTTTGCGGTGGAGGTCGACCTCAGCGCGATCTGACCTCCTTCTGAGGGTGACCCGGTTTACGTGAGCGCTGTGTGAGCGGACTGGGTGGCACCAGGGTGGACCTAGCGTCGCAGTGATCAAGTTCGGGCGGCTCTGACCTGGTAAAACGGGATTCTTCGGCATCGTCCGGCACCAGCCGGGATGATCTTGCAGGCCCTCGCAATGCGTAGGTCTCGGGTTCGAATCCCGAAGGCGGCTCAGAAAGAAGCCGGGTCAGATGATTTCTGACCCGGCTTTTTCTGTTTCCGCCCCTTGCCGTCGTCGTCCGTCGGCGGTCGAGGGGTTCTCTCGGCGCCGCGCTCCACGCGCGCACGCGCACGCGCACGCGCGCGTGGAAGAGGTGTGCCCTTGCCCGGGGCATTGGTCTAGTCCAAACTGATCATTGACGAAGCCTCTGCAGAGTCGGCCGCGCGCGGCCCGCACGGCCGCCGCCGGTCATGATCGACGGTTCGCGGTCATCGGGTGAGGGGGATGCCATGTCAGGGAGGGCGCCGGCCACGGGGGTCCCCCAGGAGGGGCCGGGAGGTGAGCGGGGGCCGTTCGGATTACGGCTCCGGACGTTCCGCAGGCGGGCCGGGCTGAGTCAGGAGACGGCCGCCGCGCGGGCCGGGATCAGCACCAGGGCGTTGCGCGACATCGAGCGCGGGCGGGTCCAGCGGCCCCAGTCGCGGACCCTCCAGCGGCTCGCCGAGGCGCTGGGGCTCAGCAGCGGCGAGCTGGGGGAGCTCCTTGCCGCCGACCGCGCCGGGCCGTCGCCGCGCGGTGCCGGCCGGCCCCGGCTGCTCATCCTCGGCCCGCTCTCCCTCCAGCGCGGCCGCACCCCCGTCCCCGTCACCAGCCCGATGCTGCGCCGCCTGCTCGGACTGCTCGCGCTCAAGCACCCCGAGCCCTCCACCCAGCAGGAGATCACCGACGTCCTCTGGCCGTCCGGGCCGCCCAGCTCCCATCAGAGTCTCGTGCACACGTACGTCAGTCAGGTGCGGCGGCTCCTGGAGCAGGGCGGGGTACGGAACGGGCCGCCGCCCACCGTCGTCCGGACGCCCACCGGCTACCTCCTCGAAGCGCCCCGCAACCAGATCGACCTCGGCCACTTCGACGAACTCCTCGACCAGGCCGAGCGGCTGCACCGCGCCCCCGACCCGGTCTCCGCGTACGAGTCCCTGACGCGGGCCCTGCGGTGGTGGCGCGGACCGGTGCTCGCGGACGCCGACCCCGTGCTGCGCCAGCACCCCGCCGCCGTCGTGGTCAACGAGCGGCGGGTCAAGGCGGCGCTCCTGCACGCCGACACGGCACTGCTGCTGCGCCGGTCCGAGGAGGCCGTCCCGGTGCTGTGGGACATGGTCAACACCGAGCCGCTGCACGAGGGACTGCACGCCCGGCTCATCCTCGCCCTCGCCAGCTCCGGCGAACAGGCCGCCGCCCTCAACGTCTTCAACCGGCTGCGCGACCGCCTCGACGAGGAACTCGGCATCGCGCCCAGCGCCGAGGTCCGCGACGCCCATCTGCGGGTCCTGCGCCAGCAGTTTCCTCCCGCACGGCGCCCCGACCGCCCCGCACCGCCCGAACGCGCCGCCTCCGCCGGGCCGTTCCCCGCCCAGCTCCCCGCCATGGCCGGCTCCTACGTCGGGCGGCGGCGGCAGATGCGGGAGCTGGACGCCCTCGTCTCGCCCGACCCGGCGGCCCGCGCGCACGTCGTGGCGGTGGTCGGCGCGCCCGGGGTCGGCAAGACCGCCCTCGCCAAGCACTGGGCGCACGCCCGGCGCGCCCACTTCGAGGACGGGCAGCTCTTCGTCGACCTGCGCGGCCACTCCCCGCTCCCGACGCTGCGCCCCGCCGACGTCCTGGCGCAGTTCCTCCGCGCCCTGGGCGCCCCGCCCGACCACCTGCCCGCCGACGAGGACGAGGCCGCCGCGCTGTACCGCACGCTGCTCGCCGACCGGCAGACGCTGATCGTCCTCGACAACGCCCGCGACGCCGAACAGGTCAGACCGCTCATCCCCGGCGCCCGCGGCTGCGCCGTGGTGATCACCAGCCGCAGCCGGCTCGCCGGCCTCGTCGCCAGCGACGGCGCCCGCCAGCTCGTCCTGGACGTCCTCGACCCGGACGAGGGCCGCCGGCTGCTCGCCGCCACCATCGGCGAGAGCCGGGTCGCGGCCGAGGAGGAGGCGGCCCGCCGGCTCGTGCGGGTCTGCGGCGGCCTGCCGCTCGCCCTCCGGATCGCCGGGGCCAACCTGCTCGCCCGCGACGCCCGCATCGCCGACTACTCCGCCGAGTCACCCGGCGACGACATGCTCAGCCGGCTGCGCGTGGAGGGGGACCGGCGCTCGACGGTGCGGGCCGCCTTCGACCTCTCGTACCGCGCGCTCCCGGCCGCGGCCCGGCGGATGTTCCGGCTGCTCGGCCTGATGCCCGGCCCCGACCTCACCGTGGACGGCGCCGCGGCCCTCGCGGACTCGACCTCGGCCGAGGCGGCCGGGCTCCTCGCGGTCCTGACCGACGCCCATCTGGTACGGGAACGGGCGGCCGGCCGGTTCGGACTCCACGACCTGCTGCGCTCCTACGCCCGCGAGCTGGCCGGCCGCGACGAGGCGCACGCCGCCCGGCAGCGGCTCTTCGACTGGTACCTCTACCACGCCGACGCGGCGGCCCGGCTGCTCCACCCGGCGGAGACGGACCCGGCCGCCGGGACGCCCCCCGCCCCCTCGGCCGCACTGGTCTTCTCGGACCACGGCGAGGCCGCGGAGTGGCTGGACGGGGAGCGGGAGAACCTGGCCGGAGCCGTCCTCCAGGCGTCCGGGTCCGGCTTCACCGCCGTCGCCTGGCGCCTCGCCGAGAGCCTGCACCCCTACCTCTCGACGGGCATGTACACCGGCGACTGCCTCAAGGTCGCGACCGCCAGCCTGTTCGCCGCCGTCGCCGACGGCGAGCCGCGCGCCCAGGCCGCCGCCCAGCTCCGGCGCGCCGAGTGCCACCGGGCCCTGGCGAACGACGCGCAGGCCCTGGAGCTGTTCGGCAGCGCGCTGGAGCTCGCGCGGCAGGCCGACTGGACCGAGGGACAGGTCCTCGCGCTGCGCCGCATCGGCGCCGCGCACCAGCAGAACGGCGCCGAGCACCTCGCCTGCGAGCACCTCTCCCGCGCCCGTGAACTCACCCGGTGCGGGAGAGGGGCGGAGCCTGACGTCGATGCGGGGGCGGGGGCGGGGGCGGAGGCCGGGCCCGAGGCCGGGGCTTCCTGAGCTGCCGAGCGGCCCGTGCCGCCTTCCCTTTTGTTGCGGGAAGTTGAAGGAGCGGAAGGGCAAGTGCTCCGGCAGTCGGCCCAGTTCTGCCGGTTGCCACGGGCATAACTGCGGCGGACGCCGGAACCACAGGTCGGCGCCGGTGCGCCGGCGTGGGCGTCGTCCTCCGGCGGCTTCCGGTCCTCTGGTCCGGCTGTAGGAGCCCGCCCAGACCGGAGCCATACGGTGGCCGCACCGCAAAGCCGTTGCCCGAAAGCCGTTGCCCGAGAGCCACTGCCCGAAAGCCGTTGTCCGCAGCGTTCCTCAAGCGTTTCCGGAGCCGCCCCACAGGCGGCTCCCGCACGTCTGCCACGCCGTTCCCCCTGCCGACCACATCCGTGCGAACAGAACGAGGTGACGATGGAAACCGCGACACAGATCCCACGACAGGAAGCCCGGCGGGCCGCCGAAGTGGACGAGTTCGTGGTCACGTTCTACGAACGCATCCTCGGGCGGGCCGACTTCAGCCCGTCCGGGATCGCCGACGAGCTGGGCGTCCCGCTCCGGCGGGCCGAGCAGGCGGTCCGGGTGCTGCGCGAACTGCGCCTGGTCAAGACCGCCGAGGGTGGTTCGGGCCGGCTGGTCGCGGTCAGCCCGGAGGCCGCCCAGATGGAACTGCTCGTCCCCCTGGAGCGGGAGATCCTCGACGGGCGCCGCCGCCTCGCCGGGTTCAAGGGGCAGCTCAGCTCCTTCGTGGCGGCCTTCGAGAAGCAGTCCAGGGCCCGCGCCGACACGGTGGTGATCACCGGCGACCGCGAGGAGATCGAGCTGCGCCTCCTCGAAGCCGCCCAGGCCTGCACCACCGAGGTCCTGGTGATGCAGCCCTGCGTGGCCCGCGAGACCCCCGAGCTGCGCCTCGCCCGCCCCCTCGTCCTCGACGTGCTGCGGCGCGGCGCGCAGGGCCGGATCCTCTACCCCCACACCGCCCGCGGCGACTCCGACACCCGCGCCCACCTCGGCGAGGTCCTGCCCGCCGGCGGGCAGGTGCGCACCACCAAGGAGGTGCGCGACCGCTTCCTGGTCTTCGACCGGAAGACCGCCTTCATCCCGGCCGGCGAGGGCGACGCCATCGCCGTCGTCTACGACGGCGCGGTCGCCGCCTTCCTCGCCGGGCTGCACGCCCGGGTCTGGGAGTCCGCGTTCGACTTCGACTCCGGGGCGTCCGGATACGCCGGGACGATGGGGGACCTCAAGGCGACCCTGCTCGACCTGCTCGCCTCCGGCGCCAAGGACGAGGCCATCGCGCGCCGGGTCGGCATGTCCGAGCGGACCCTGCGCCGCCACGTGGCCGCGATCATGCAGGAGCTGTCGGCCGGCAGCCGCTTCCAGGCCGGTGTCCTCGCCGCCCGGGCCGGCCTGGTCGACCTGTCCCTGGGGAGCGCCGCGTGAGCCGCTACGACCACATCGCGTACACCCCGTCCGTACGCGAGGCCCAGGAGCAGATGGGCAGCGCCACGGCCGCCGGCCGGCGCCTGCGGGAGCCGGACGGGGGGCCCGAGCCGCTCACCGGCGACGCGGCCGACTTCATCCGGGGCCTCGACGGCTTCCTGTTCTCCAGCGTGAGCGAGAGCGGCTGGCCGTACATCCAGTTCCGGGGCGGCCCGCCGGGCTTCGTCCACGTCCTGGACGCGCACACCCTCGCCTACCTGGACGTCCGGGGCAACCGGCAGTACATCACCACCGGCAACCTGCGCGGCGACGACCGGGTCGCGCTCTTCTTCATCGACCACGCCCGCCGGACCCGCCTCAAGCTGTTCGGCCGTGCCACCGCCGTACCGGCCGGGGAGGACCCCGCGCTCGCCGAGCGCCTGGACTCGACGCGCACCGAGGGAACGGTCGAGCAGCTCGTCACCATCCGGGTCGAGGCCTTCGCCTGGAACTGCCCCAACCACATCACCCCGCGCTTCAGCCAGGAGGAGCTCGCCGACGCCCTGGCGCCGGTCCGCGGGCGCATCGCGCACCTGGAGGAGGAGAACGCCGCCCTGCGCGCGGAACTCGCCGCGCGGCGGGGAGACGACGGCCCCCCTTCTTCCTGAAATCTCGGCGACCATTGCGCGGCTCCGTCGCCCGGTCCGTCCGCCGGTCCGTCCACTGACCGAATTCGGCAGCCTGTTCCGGGCATTGATGGCCCCCCTCCCCGGGGGCCAGTCTGGAATCAGCGAAGAGCCCTCGAAGCGAACGGAGACATCGCGCGATGGTCAGCGACGTGATCGACCGGAACGACCGGTTCCGAGGAATTCTGGACCGGCTCGCCACCAAGTCGATCGACGACTACTACAACCCGTACCGGCTGTTCGAGTGGCCGGACCGGCTTCCCGAGGACATGTGGTGGATGAGCCCCGAGCTCACCACCACGTACGGGACGGAATGGGCCGGGAAACTCACTCCGCAGCAGCTCCACACGCTTTCCAAGCACGAGAGCATCAATTTCTACAGCCTCAACGTGCACGGAATCCGGGAACTGCTCATCGAGGTGGTCAACCGGATCCACACCGCCGGTTTCGAAACGCCGTCGGAGTTCTTCCACCACTTCATCGGTGAGGAGAACGAGCACATGTGGTTCTTTGCCGAATTCTGCCTCCGCTACGGCGGGAAGATCTACCGCCAGCCGGCCGGCGGCGCGGAGACGGCCGTGCCCTCGGACAAGATCCAGAGCCTGCTGGTCTTCGCCCGCATCCTGATCTTCGAGGAGCTGGTCGACCACTTCAACTCGGCGATGGCCGAGGACGAGCGGCTGCACGAGACGATCCGCGGCATCAACCGGATCCACCACCAGGACGAGTCCCGGCACATCGCCTTCGGCCGCGAACTGGTCAACCTCCTCCACCAGGACCTCAAGCAGACCGCCACCGAGGAGGAGCTGGACCAGGTCTCCACCTATCTGCGCCGCTACATGAAGCACAGCTTCGAGTCGCTCTACCACCCCCAGGTCTACCGCGACGCCGGTCTGGAGCGCCCGCACGAGCTGCGCCGGGCCCTCCTGGAGTCCCCGGCCCGCGCCGAGGCCGAGCTGCGGACCTTCCGCAAGACCGCCAAGTACCTCGAGAAGACGGGAATCGTCCGATGAACCGCCTGACCGGGAGCGACGGCGCGCCCGCCCTCGCCATCCTCGGGCCCGGGGCCACCCGGCTCGTCAGGGAGCTGGACGGGGTCTTCGCCGGCTGGGGGCTCGCGGACGGCGCCGAGGAGATCAGCGCCCCGCCGCTCTTCCCGGTGACCGACCTGGAGAAGTTCGACGTCTACACCAACTTCCCCCACCTCGCCTGGGTGGCGGGCTCGCTCGACCTGACCGAGGACCAGTTCAAGCCGGTGGAGGGCAAGTTCGGGCCCGGCGCGGTGACCGAGGCGCGGTACGGGCTCCCGCACGCCACCTGCTACGGCGCCTACCTCTTCCACGAGGGCGGCCAGGTCGCCGACGACGCCCTGGTCACCCTGGTCAACCGCTGCTTCCGCAACGAGGACCACTACGGCGGGCTGCGCCGCCTCGCCAGCTTCCAGATGCGCGAGATCGTCGCGCTCGGCGGCTTCGAGCACACCCAGCGCGTACTGACCCGCTTCACCGGGCGGATCCAGGCCTTCGCCGCCGCGCTCGGGATCGAGCTGGGCAGGGAGGCGGCGGGCGACCCGTTCTTCCGGAACGACAACGGCCGCGCGCTGATGCAGAAGCTCAGCCCGGTCAAGTACGAGTTCCAGTACGGCGACCTGGCGATCGCCTCGGTCAACACCCACCGCAACTTCTTCGGCGAGCGGTGCGGGATCCGCCTGGAGTCCGGCGAGCACGCCTACACCTCCTGCGTGGCCTTCGGTCTGGAGCGCTGGCTCGCCGTCCTGACCGAGCACTTCGAGGAGGACCTCGACGCCGCGCTCGGCGCGGTGCGGAAGGCCGCTGCGGCCACGAGTGCCGCCGCGGGCGCGGGCGCGGGCGCCGCCGCCGTCGAAGTGCCGTGACCCGGCCCCTGATCGGCGTCGACCTCGTCCCGCTCTCCCGGGTCCGCGACCTCCTGGGAACCGGAACCGGAACCGGATTCGGGTCCGGCTCAGACCTCGGCCCCGGTCCCCTCCTCGGGCGGTTCCTCTCCGCCGAGGAGCTGGCCGCCTCCCGGACACCCGACGGCGCGCCCGACCCGTCGGGGATCGCCGGGCGCCTCGCCGCCAAGGAGGCCGTCTTCAAGCTGCTCGGCTCCGTCGGGAGGCCCGTCCCCTGGCAGGGCATCGAGGTCCTGCGCGGCCCCGGCGGCCGGCCCGGGGTCCGGCTCTCCGGCCGGGCGGCCGAGCTGGCCCGTACCGCCGGGGTCGGCCCGATCGACGTGAGCATCAGCCACGACGCCGGCTTCGCGATCGCCGTCGCGGCCACCACCACCTCCGTACAGGACCGGCCCGTACAAGACCGACCCGTACAAGACCGACCCGTTCCGCTGGATCAGTGACTCTGAAGGGAATGCCATGAGTTCCGCAGGTATCGACAAGGTCCGGGACTGGATCCTCGGCCGTCACCCCGAGCGCACCGAGCTCGCCTCCGACGTCGACCTCATCGAGAGCCGCCTCGTCGACTCGCTCGCCTTCGTCGAGCTCGTCTACACGATCGAGGACGCCGCGGGCGTGGAGATCGACTTCGACAACATCGACATCGAGGACTTCCAGACCCTCGCCACCATCGAGAAGGCGTTCTTCGCCTGATCCCGAGGAGGGGTCTTCACCATGGACGCAGTCTCTTACACCGCCCAGTGGATGGCCGCCGCCCGCGCGGAGGAGTCCGAGCGCGAGGACGCGCTGTTCGTCGACCCGTTCGCCCGCGAACTGGCCGCGCCCCGGGGCTTCGAACTGATCGAGCGCTACGCCGGCGGCGGTCTGCTGCCCTTCATCTCCATCCGCACCCGGTTCCTGGACGACGCGATCAAGGACGTCTTGGCCGAGAGCGGGATCCAGCAGGTCGTGCTGATCGCGGCCGGCATGGACACCCGGGCCTTCCGGCTCGACTGGCCGGACGGCATCGAGCTGTACGAGGTCGACCACGCCCTCCTGATCGCCGAGAAGCGCCGCCGGCTCGCCGCCCTCGGGGCCGAGCCGCAGGTCGACCGGCGCGAGGTCTCCGCCGACCTCACCCAGGAGTGGCTGCCCGCCCTGGAGGCCGCCGGCTTCGACCGCGACCGCCCGACCCTGTGGGTCGCCGAGGCGCTGACCTTCTTCCTCACCGAGGACCAGGCCGCCGGGCTGCTCCGGCTGCTCGCCTCCGCCTCGGCCCCCGGCAGCCACCTGGCCTTCGACATCCTCGGCCGCGCCCTGCTGCGCAGCCCGTTCTCGAAGCGCTTCCTGGACACCCTCGCCTCCGACGGCACGCCGTGGATCTTCGGCACCGACGAGCCCGAGGAGTTCCTGACCGCGAACGGCTGGAAGACCACCGACCTGCGCGAGCCGGGCCAGCCCGGCGCCGGCGAGGGACGCTGGCCGTACGACGTCCAGCCGAGGGACCGCCGCGGCGCCAACCGGCTGTGGCTGATCCGCGCCGAGGTCGTGAAGTCCTGATGAGCCTGCCGACCACCGGTCCCCGGCCGACCGAAGAGCGGCCGACCGAAGACCGACCGACCACGGACCGCCCGATCACCCTGGAGCGGATCGAGTCGTACCTGCCCGAGCGCAGCGTGCGGATCGAGGAGCTGGGCGAACGCCTCGGACTGCACCGGGCGCAGCTCGGCGTCTTCCGCAAGTTCTACGGCCTGGACCGGCTCCGGTACGACCCCGAGCTCCCGCTGCTCGACCTGCTGACGCCCGCCGCGCGCGGCGCCCTGGCCGCCCTGCCGGAGGGCGGCCGGGTGGACTACCTGGCCTACGCCCACGTCACCCAGGCGGTCGCCCCCGCCGACGTGGACATCGCGCGGCGGGTCGGCGACGACCTCGGACTCGCCGACACCGAGGCCTTCGGCCTCAGCCACCAGGCCTGCGTCAGCAGCCTCGGCGCCATCGAGGTGCTCGGCGAACTGCTCCGTGCGGAGGGCGGCGAGGGCGCGTACGCCCTCATGGTCACCGGCGAGCAGGCGTACTCGCCGGTCGTCCAGCACGTCCCCAACACCTCGATCATGGCCGACGCCGCCGCCTCCTGTCTGATCACCCTGGACGGCGAGGGCGACGTGGTCCGGTCCTTCGCCACCCGGACCCTGGGCGAGTACGCCCAGTGGCTGGAGCTGACCCCCGAGCAGAACACCGAGTTCGGTGAGCAGTACGGCAGCCGGATCGCCGAGGTCATCCACCGGGCGGTGGAGGAGGCCGGGCTGACGCTCGACGACGTCGACCTGGTCATCCCGCACAACGTCAACAAGCTGGCCTGGCGGCAGACGATCAAGGAGCTGGGGGTGGAGCCGGAGAAGGTCTTCCTGGACAACGTCCCCCGCTACAGCCACACCTTCGCCTCGGACGTCTTCGTCAACTACACCACCCTGCGCGACGAGGGCCGCCTGGTGGACGGCGCCCACTACCTCCTCGTCTCCGTCGGCCTGGGCGCCACCTTCGGCGCGATGGTGATCACCCACCGGGCGGGAGGCGGTCCCCGGTGAGCCGTCAGGAACTGATCCTCACCATCGAGAAGGCGCTCGGCGAGGTCCTGGAGCGGCCCGTCACCGGGCTCACGGAGGAGACCGCGCTCTTCGACGAGCTCCAGCTCACCTCCCTCGCCGTCCTGGGACTCCTCATGACCGTCGAGGAGGCGACCGGCATCTCGGTCGACCCGGAGGCGCTCGACATCGACCACCTGCGGACCGTGGGCTCCTTCGCCGACTACGTCGAGGCCGCGCTCCGCGAAGAGGAGGGGACGCCATGAGCGGTCTCGCCGTCCGGGCCGCCGCCGCGGTCCGCTCGCCCGAGCGCCGGGAGCCGGACGACCGGCGGGCCGCGCTCGACTACTTCCGCGACCTGCTCGTCCCCTTCGGGGAGAAGCCGGACGAGGAGCTGTTCGACGGCGGCCGGCACGTCCGGCACCGGGACCTCGCGGACCTGCTCGTCGCCGACGAGGGCGTCGGCGGCAGCAGGCCCGAGCTCCTGATCGTCACCCACGCCCTCCCGGACGTGGTGCCGTTCACCGCCGTCGCGCCCTACCTCACCGACCGCCTCGGCGGCCGGGCGGCCAACTTCTCCGTCGCCCAGCAGGGACTGGCCGCGCCCTTCACCGCGCTGCGGATCGCCTCGGCGTACGCGAGGGCGGGGCGGGCGGCGGAGGTCGTGATCGCGGTCCTCGAACAGACCACCCTGCCGACCCCCTTCCCGCTGGTCCGGGACACCCCGCTGGTCGACTCGGCCGCCGCGCTCGTCCTCGGCACCGGGGCGGGCGGCGGGGACGGAGACGGGGGCGGGGGCGGGGACGAGCGCGGGGACGAGGGCGGTCCCCGGTTCGTCCGGGCGCACTCGGTCGGTTCGCCGGCGGACGCCCTCGGCCGGGAGCCCGTCGAGGACGGCACGCTCCTCGTGCTCGGCCCCTGGGTCACCGGGGACGTGCCCGAGCACGGCGGCCCGGTGCACCGGGTGGCCCCGGGCAGCTACTGCACCAGCCTCTGGCTGGACCTCGCCGACCACTGGCGGGAGTGGGGGCGGGACCACCGGCGGATCGTGCTGTGCGACACGGACCCGCGCTCGGGCCGTACCCACGTGGCGCTCTTCGCCGGCGACGGGGGCTGACCCCCTCGGTCCGGAAGGGCGGGGGGGGGGGGCCGCCCCCCCCCCCCCCCCCGCCCCGCCCCCCGCCCCGTCCGCGACCCCCACCGGCTCGTACCGACACCCGACGACGCACCCGAAGGGAAGGCTGGAACACCATGACCACGGCTGAGGAGCGGACCATCAGGCTGGACTCCGCACGGGCCGGAAGAGGACCGGCGACCTGGGGCCAGCGGGCCATCTGGGGCGTCGTCACCCGGCTCGGCGACGACGCCCCCCGGTACAACCTGCCGGTCCACATCCCCGTCTCCCCGCCCCGCCCCGTCGACCGCGTGCTCGCGGACCTGAAGGAGCTGCTGCTGCTCCACGACAGCCTGCACACCCGGTTCCTGCCGGACGGCGAGGACGGGCTCGAACAGGTCGTGGACGGCAGCGGCGCACTCCCGGTGGAGATCCGCACGGGCCCGGCCGAACGCTCCGACGAGGACGGCGCCGCCCTCCTCGGCGAGCTGGCCGGGCGCCCCTTCGACCACACCCGCGAGTGGCCCCTCAGGGTCGGCCTGATCGAGTCCGGCGGCCTGGTCCACCGGCTCGTCCTCGCCGGGGCGCACACCGGCATGGACTACTGGGGCCTCGGCCGGCTGCTCCGCGACCTGGAGTCCGTCCAGGCCGGCGGGACCGCCGAGTCGCTGCGCGCGGCGCGCCCCGCCCTCCAGCCCCTGGAGGCTGCCGGGGTCCAGGCCTCGCCGCTCGGCCGCCGCCGGGACGAGGCGGCCCGCCGCTACTGGATCGAGCAGCTCACCGAGGGCCCCCGGCGGATCTTCCGGGAACCGGCGGCGCCGGAGCTCGCGGACGTACCGGACCGCAGGTTCCCCAACGCGCTGCTGCGCTCGCCCGCCCTCGCGGTCGCCGTCGGGCGGGTCGCGGCGGAGCTGGAGGTCAGCGACGCCGCCGTGCTCCTCGGGGCGGCCGCCCATCAGCTCGCCCGGATGTCCGGGAGCGCCGACGTGCTCTTCCAGGTCGTCGTGGGCAACCGGTTCCAGCCCTCCGCCGCCGCCTCGGTCAGCACGGTGGCGCAGGAGGCGCTGTTCCGCCTCACGGACGCGGACCGGGACTTCGAGGACGCGGTGCGGCGGACGCGGTCCGTCGCCTTCGGCGCGTTCCGGCACGCCGCGTACGACAAGTGGGCGCTCGACCGCGAGGTGGCGCTCCTGGTGGAGAAGGGGGAGGCGGCCGACCACTCGTACTGGTGGAACGACACCCGCGACCCCGGCGTCGGGCCCTTCGACGAGGTCGAGCGGCCGAAGGCGCCGCTGAGCGAGCTGATCGGCCGGACCGAACTGCGCTGGCCGACGGAGTTCCCGGCCCGCAGGAACGTCTCGATGGCGGTGGACGTGCTGACCGCCCCGGGCGCCCTCGACCTCGCCATGACCGCCGACCCGGCGGTCGTCGACCGCGCGGGCATGGAGGAGTTCCTGCGCGGGGTCGAGCGGCTGATCGTCGCCGAGGCGATCGCGCTGGGGGACTGATGGCACCGCTGACGAAGAGGTACGCGGGAATCGCCTGGACCGACGCGGGCTACCGGGTCGAGGTCCTGGACGGCACCGGCCGCCCGGTGGGGGAGCCGCGCGACTGGGGCGCCGCCCGGGTCGCCGAACTCATCGCCTGGCTGCGGGACTTCGACGGCGGCGAGCCCCCGGCCGTGGTCCTCGACAGCACCAACGGCCTGCTCGACGGCCCCATGACGGCCGCCGGCCTGGAGGTCCACCGTGCGGACCCCTGGCTGCTTCCGCCCCGGCCGCGCTTCGGCTCCGTCACGGCCCGGCAGCTCGCGGAACGGGCCCTGGCCGCGCCGGGCGAGCTCGCCCGGGTGACCGCCGAGGGCGGCACCCTGACCGGCCGCGCCGAGGAGTACTTCGAGGGCGTACGGCGCGGGGAGCCGGACCAGAAGGCCCTGACGGCGTCCGGGCGCTGCTTCGAGCACGGCCGCCGGGACGTCCCGAAGGTGGCGCTCACCTTCGACGACGGCCCCGACCCGGTCTTCACCCGGCAGGTCCTGGAGATCCTGGACCGCTACGGGGCCCGGGCCACCTTCTTCTGCGTCGGCCACCACGTCGCCGCGCTGCCCGACGAGGTGCGCCGGATCGTCGCGGGCGGCCACGGCCTCGGCAACCACTCCTGGTCGCACCCCTTCCTGTTCGACCTGACGCCGGAGCAGCTGCGCGAGCAGATCGACCGGACGACGGAGGAGCTGGACCGGGTGGCCGGCGCGGCCCCGGCCTGGTTCCGGCCGCCGTACGGGGCGCTGAGCCCCGAGGTGCTCGCCGTCCTGGCCGAGCACCCGGCCACCCTGACGATGTGGGACGTGGACGCCCGCGACTGGTCGCGGCCGGGCCCCGGGCAGATCGCCAAGACCGTCCTGGAGGGCGTCGGCCCCGGCTCGGTGGTGCTGATGCACGAGGGCGCCGGGGACCGCAGCCAGACCGTGGCGGCCCTTCCCGCGATCGTCGAGGGCCTGCTCGAACGCGGCCTGGAACCGGTCGCGCTGGACGAACTCGCCCCGCCGCCCCGCACCGGCCCCGAAGACCGCTGAACCCCCGCCTCCCGAACCCCCGCCTCCCGAACCCCGATCAACGACCGAAGGACTGAAGGGTCATGGAAGAACGCTTGGCAGAGCCCACCCCGGCGGTGGCGCCCCCGCTGACGAAGGACGGGTCCGACGGAGGACCGCCGCCGGGGGCGCGGGCGACGGGACCGTCCCCGGACGAGCCGGCGATCTGGTCCCGCAACTTCCGGTACTACTTCGTCGCCCGCAGCGCCGGCCTGCTGAGCTGGGCCATGCTGCCGGTCGCGGTCGCGGCCGGTCTGCTCAGCGGCGGGTACGGCCTGGACACCGCCGGGTACTCGATGGCCTTCCTGGTCGCCCCGTTCGCCGGTCTGGTGCTGTTCGGCGGGGTGCTCGCCGACCGGTTCACCGCCCGCCGGATGATGATCATCGCGGACCTGGCCAACCTCACCGCCCACGTCCTGCTCGCCCTCCTCTTCATCCACGGCATCGACCACCTCTGGCAGCTGTACGCGCTGCTCGTCGTCGCCGGCACCGCCAACGCCCTGTTCCAGCCGGGCGCCTCCTCCACCGTGCCCCTGGTCTCCCGCGACGTGCAGGGCGCCAACGGCGTGCTGCGCACCTCCGAGGCGATCACCGGCCTCGGCGGCCCGGCCCTGGCCGGCACCCTGGTCGGCTTCGGGTCCACCGGCTGGGTCATGGTGATCTCCGCCGTCGCCTACGGCACCAGCGCGATCTGCCTCTTCGCCCTCCGGCTCGGCGTGGTGCCCGCCCCGCCGGCCGGCGAGGGCCTGTGGCGCAACCTGGCCGTCGGCTGGCACGAGTTCCGCTCCCGGAGCTGGCTCTGGGGCGTCATCCTGATCTGGATGTTCTACGCGGTGCTCTCCTGGGGGCCGCAGCTCTCGGTGGCCGCCGGCGTCATCGTGCCCGAGCACGGCGCGAGCGCCTTCGGTCTGATCAACGCCGCGCTCGGCGCCGGGACCGTGGCCGGCGGGCTCCTCGCGATCCGCTACAAGCCCCAGCGGCCGCTCGCCGCCGGGGCCGTGGCGATGATGGCGTACCCGCTCTACCCGCTCGGCATCGTGCTCGGCTGGCCGGTCTGGCTGCTCATCGTGGCCCAGGTCCTGGTCGGGGCCGGCATCGGCGTCTGGGGCGTCATGTGGGCCACCAGCGTGCAGACCCAGGTGCCGGGCGAGGTCCTGAACCGCGTCCACGCCTACGAGGTCGCGGGCTCCGTCGGCATGTACCCGATCGGCAGCGCGCTGGCCGGTCCCGCCGTCGACGCGTTCGGCACCGACGAGGTCCTCGTGGTGGGCGTCGTGGTCTCCTTCCTCACCGCCACCGCCCTCCTGGCGGCCCGCCCGATCCGCACCCTGCGCCGTGTCCCGGACCGCGTCTGACCGGTCCGGGACGCCCGCGTCCATGTCCATGTCCATGTCCGTGCCCGGCCGGATCCGCACGCCCGTCGACGGCGTGCACCACCTGGTCGCCCGGAACGAGGAGGTCCTCGGCGCGCTGCCCGTCGCCGCCGCGGACCGGGCGACCGCCGAGGGGCTGCCGCCGTGGCGCGCGGCGGAGCACCTCGCCTCGCGGACGCTGTTGCGGTTCCTGCTGCGAGAGATCGGCGAGGACGCCGGGGACGCCGGGGACGGGCCGGTCGGCGCGCTGCCGGGCGGTCGCCCGTACCTGCCGGGCCGGCCCGGCCTGGGGGTGAGCCTCTCGCACTCCTCGGGCTGGGTCGCGGCGGCCGTCGGCAGGGGCCGGGACGTCGGCGTCGACGTGCAGGTCCCGGCCGCCGTCGGCGACCGGCTGCTGCGGCTCTGCTGCGCGCCGGGGGACGCCGACGCCCTGGCGGCCCTGCCCGAAGAGGCGCGCAGATCCGGGTTCGCCCGGATCTTCGCCGTTCAGGAGGCCTGTGTGAAGGCCGTGGGGGAGGGCTTCTCCGGCCGCCCCTGGGCCGTCCCGGTCCCCCTCGGCGCGCGGACGGGCACCTGGAACGGCGTCCGCTGGTCCGCCTCGCACGACGGCCGGGACGGGGCGCCGGTCGCCTGCGCCTGGACCGCGGGGCCCGTGCGGAGGGGACGGGCGTGACCGGCGGCGGGGCCGTGCCCCGCCGCCGGATTCCGCTCCCGCGCGTTCGGTCGGTCAGTCGCCGTGGCCGGTGCCGCCGCTGCCGAAGCCGCCGCTGGAGATGCCGCCCCACTTGCGCTTCTCCTCGTCCGGCGGCTGGGGCGAGGTCTCGGTGCCGGAGTGGTTGAGCTGGTACGGCATGAGCCGGTGTTCGCCGTCGTTCTGCGGCATCTCGGACCCTTGGCGGTACTCGGACGACTCGCCGGGCAGGGCGCCGTCGTCGGGCCGGTGCGGGTGCTCCTCGGTCTTCGGCGGTGCCGACTCGCGGTTCCGGACGCGGATGCCGAAGACGAACGCGCCGATGAGGACGGCGACGACGACGAGACCGCCGAGAACCTGTGCCAGGCCTGACTGCCAAACCCCAGCCGCCAGGTTCTCTGCTGCGCTGAGAGTGTTCATATCTACGGATTACCCGATTCCGCTTCTTTGGATGCGCCGGGGAGAGATCTCTTCGGATTTATCTGAAACATCTGTCCGCCTCCACCGCGTCAATGAGGTGTACGGCGACCGCACGACGCGGCCGACACGACACGACCGGGACGAGGAGGGGCATGAGAAAGGCCCGCGCGAACGAGTTCCTGGAGTTCGCCTCCGCGCGCACGGGGCCCCTGTTCCGCTCGGCGTGCCTGCTGACCAGCGGAGACGTCCACCTCGCCGAGGACCTCACCCAGGAGACCCTGGGCCGGATGTACGCCCTGTGGGGCCGCATGGCCCGGATCGGGAACCCCGCCGCGTACGCCCAGACCGTGCTCGTCCGCACCTTCCTCAGCCACCGGCGGCGCCGCTCGGCCACCGAGCGCCCGCTCGGCGAGCTGCCGGACCGCGTCTCCGACACCGACGGGGACCCGGCGCTCCGGATCGCGCTCCTCGACGCCCTCGCCGGACTCGCGCCCAAGGACCGGGCGGTCGTGGTGCTGCGCTACTGGGAGGACCGCAGCGTCGAGGAGACCGCCGAGGCCATGAACGTCAGCTCCGCCGCCGTCCGCACCCGGTCCGTACGGGCCCTCGCCAAGCTGCGGGAACGGCTCGGCGGCAGCCTCGCGGAGCTCGCCGTCCGCTGATCGGACCCCACCCCCGTACCCCCTCGCCCCGCACCCCCTCGTCCCGCACCCTTTCCGCCACGAACCCGAGACGGTGATCCCGCATGCCCCGAAACGACGGCCCCGGCCACGAGAACCCCCCGCACGACGGCTTCGAGGAGGAGCTCGGCGCCGTCCTGCGCCGCACCGGCGAAGGCTTCGCGGGCGACCGGCGCGAGCTCGTCGAGGGCGGCGTCCGGCGCGGCCGGCGCCGGCTGGTGCGCCGCCGGGCCGCGGTCACCGGCGGCGTCCTCGCGCTCGCCGCCGTCGGCGTCGGCGGGGTGTACGGGGGCTCGCTGCTCGGCTCCGCCGGGCCGGCCGCGACGACCTCCGTGGCGGTGCCGCCGAAGCCGACCGGCACCGGCCCCGAGACGCGCCCGCCGGGCGAGGCGCGGATCCCGGTCGAGGACCTCGCGGCCGTCCTCAAGGCCCACACCCCGGCCGGGCGGTGGGAGATCGAGGACGAGGGTGGCGAGGGGCAGTTCGTCCTCGGCGTGTACGACGACGGCGCCGGCAAGGCCGCCGTCTCCGTCTCCCTCTCCCGCTCCTCCGGCCCCGGCGAGGCGGGCGAGGCCCTGGTCACCTGCCCGGACGAGGCCCACGTGCCCGACGCCGAGTGCACCACCGAGACGCTCCCCGGCGTCGGCCGGCTCCTGCTCTTCCAGGGGTACGAGTACCCCGACAAGCGCGAGAAGACCAAGAGCTGGCGGGCGACCCTGCTCACCGAGGACGGCTTCCTCGTCGACGCGAACGAGTACAACGCCCCCGCCCAGAAGGGCGCCCGCGTCAGCCGCGAGACCCCGCCCTTCACCCCCGCCCAGCTCAAGGCCCTCGTCACGGCCGGCGCCTGGAAGCCGCTGCTCGCCAGGCTGCCCGCGCTCCCCCAGCGGCCCACGCCTCCGAGCGCGCCGGACGAGCCCTCCGCCGACGCCCTCCGGGCCACCCTGCGCTCCCTCCTCCCCGAGGGCCTCAAGGTGAAGGACGAGGGCGGGCAGGACGGCTACGGGTACGTCGTCGTCGACGACGGCGGGGGCAGGAGCTTCGTCGAGATCAACGTCCAGACCGGCATGCGGGACGTCGCCGGCCGCCTGACCTCGACCGGGGCCACCACCCTGCCCGACGGGCGCCTGGTCGGGGTCACCCGGGAGGCCGCCGAGAAGGGCGGCACCGGCGTCGTCTCGTGGACCGTCGACACCGTCACGCCCGAGGGCTTCCGGGTCGTGGTCACCGCCCTCAACTCCGACGGGTACCGCGCCCCCGCCACGCGCCCCGAGCCCGCGCTGACCGTGGAGCGGCTCAAGACGATCGCGCTGAGCCCGAAGTGGCGGAAGCTGGTCGACTAGGGCCTGTCCGGCGGGAGGAGGAGGGGGAGGGGTACGGGGAGCGTCATCGCCCCCGTACCCCTCCCCCCGCCTCACTTCGCGTCCGAGTACCGCTCCACCGTCGCCGTCGTGAACGGGAACCGCACCGGCGTGTCCCCGAACGTGATCCTCCCGGCCTCGTCCCCGGCCGCCCGGATCGCCGCCGTGACCGCCTCCGCCTCCTCCGCCGGGCAGTGCACGATCACCTCGTCGTGCTGGAAGAAGACCAGCTCCGCCCGCATCCCGGCGAGGGAGCGCCGCAGGGCCGCCAGCATCAGGAGCGCCCAGTCGGCGGCGCTGCCCTGGACGACGAAGTTGCGGGTGAAGCGGCCCCGCGCCCGGGTGTTCCCCGAGGCGTACCCGGGGGTGAACTCGCCCTCTTCCACGACCGGTTCGGCGTCGCCCTCCTGGGGCAGGCCCGCCTCGTCGGCGTCCCCCGCCCCGGCCGCCGGCGGGCTGGTCCTGCCGAGCCAGGTCCGGACGAGCCGGCCCTCCTCGCCCGCCTTCGCCGCGTCGTCGACGTACGCCACGGCGAGCGGGAAGCGGCGGCGCAGCGCCGCCAGGTTCTTCAGGCCGTCGCCGCTGGTCTGCCCGTAGACCGCGCCCAGGAGCGCGAGCTTGGCGTGCTCGCGGTCGCCGGAGAAGGCGCGGGCCGAGAGCCGGGTGTACAGGTCGTCGGGGTGGCCGGCGACCTCCATCAGGCCCGGGTCGCGGGAGATCGCGGCGAGGACGCGCGGCTCCATCTGGTCGGCGTCGGCCACGACGAGCCGCCAGCCCGCGTCGGCGACCACGGCCCGCCGGATCACCTTCGGGATCTGGAGGGCCCCGCCGCCGTTGGTCGTCCAGCGCCCGCTGACCGTGCCCCCGGGCAGGTACTCCGGCCGGAACCGGCCGTCCCGCACCCAGTCGGCCAGCCAGGACCAGCCGTGCGCCGTCCAGATCCGGTACAGCTTCTTGTACGCGATCAGCGGCTCCACCGCCGGGTGGTCGACCTCGCTCAGCTCCCAGCGGCGCGTGGACCGCAGCCGGATCCCGGCCGCCGCGAAGGCCTTCACCACGTCGGCGGGCAGATCGGGCCGGACGCGCCGGCCGAGGGCCGCGGACACCTCGCCCGCGAGCTCGGCCAGACGGCGCGGCTCGCCCCCGCCCGCGTACCGCTCGCCGAGCAGTTCGTTCAGCAGCTCCCGGTGCACGTCGGCCCGCCACGGCAGCCCGGCCCGGTGCATCTCGGCGGCCACCAGCATCCCCGCCGACTCGGCGGCCGTCAGCAGCCGCATCCTGCCCGGGTGCTCGACCCGGTCGTGGCGGCGGAGCTGCTCGGCGTAGACCGCGAGGAGCCCCTCGAAAGGCACGGCGGCCACGCGGCGCGGCTCGAACAGCGAGTCCTGCGAACCGGGTTCGGCGGTGCGGGGCGGCGGGTCGGGCGGCACGGGCGCGTTCCGCAGGCGCGCCCAGGCGGCCGCCGCCGAGCGGGGCTCGCCGAGCCGCCCCTCGTACCCGAGGAGCAACTGCTCGGCGCCCTCCACGTCGTAGCACCGCTCGATCCGCACCCCGGCGGCGAGCAGCCGGGGATACACCTCGGCCGTCGACCGCCACACCCACCGGGCCACCTCCGGCCGGTCCCGCACGGCCGCCACCAGGTCCGGCTCGCGCCGCACCGGCCCGGCGGGCGCGCCGTCCGGACCGAGGGGCGCGAGCAGCGCCCCGTCCCCCTCCTCCTCGGCGGCCAGCGCCCACCTCTCGCTCATACCGGCGAGTCTGGCAGCCGCCACTGACAGGGCCGGGCCTTCTACGCTGTGGCGCGGACACCGGATCCGGACGTGGAGGGGGAGGACGATGTACGCGATGTCCCTGGGGGACGACGGGGCGGAGCTGTGCCCGCTCGAACCGTGGCAGGCGGACGAGTTCCTGGCGCACATGGACCGGGGGAGGGAGTTCATCGGCGCGCGCAACGGGCTCCCGGACGTCGTCACCGACCTGGAGTCCAGCCGGGCCTTCCTCCGGGCGTACGCGGAGAAGACGGCGGCCGACACCGGCCGCATCCACGGCGTCCGGCTCGACGGGACCCTGGTCGGCGCCGTGATCCTCCGGACGCTCGACACCGCGAACGGCACGGCCGAGGCGGGCTGCTGGCTGGAACCGGCCGCGACGGGCCGGGGCCTGGTGACCCGGGCGGCGCGGGCGCTCGTCGACTGGGCGATCGAGGTGCGCGGGATCCACCGGGTGGAGTGGGTCGTCTCCTCGGACAACGCGCCGAGCATCGCCGTGGCCCGCCGCCTGGGCATGACCAGGGACGCGGTCCTGCGCGAGAGCCACGCGTACCGGGGCCGCCGCCACGACGAGGAGGTCTGGTCGGTCCTGGCGGGGGAGTGGCGGGCGGCGAAGGCGGCGGAGCCGCCGGGGGCGGCCGGCTGAGGGCGGGGTAGGGACCGGGATCGGAACCGGGACCGGGGCGGTGACCCGGCTCCGACCCCGGTCACCGCCCCGTCGTCCCACCATGGCCGGTCGACGGGCCGCGCGCCACGCGGGGAGCCCGTCGGGCGTTCCTCGGGCCCCGCGTCAGGTGCGCGTCGGGTGCTCCTCAGGCCCTGCGGGAAGCACGCGTCGGGTGCTCCTCAAGCCCTGCGGGAAGCACGCGTCGGGTGCTCCTCAAGCCCCGTGGGAAGCGCGCGTCAGGCGCCACGCCGGGAGGGCCGAGGCGATGACCGCGACCGCCGCGCACACGCCCGCCGCCGTGCCGACCGCCGCCCAGGGCGGGGCGAGGGCGACCGGGGCCGAGAGGGCGGCCAGGGCCGCGCCCAGGGCGCCGAGGACGACGGCCGTCACCACGAGGCCGAGGAGCGCGCCGATCGCGACGGCGAGCGCCGCCTCGCCCGTCACCACCCGCAGGACCTGGGTCCGGGTGGCCCCGGCGAGCCGCAGCGAGGCCAGTTCCGCGCCGCGCACCGAGGTGGCCATGAGCAGGGTGTCGGCGAGGCCGATCACCGTGTAGACGAGGGCGATGCC
Organism: Streptomyces sp. NPDC055632; assembly: GCF_053618675.1. Classification (NCBI taxonomy): domain Bacteria; kingdom Bacillati; phylum Actinomycetota; class Actinomycetes; order Kitasatosporales; family Streptomycetaceae; genus Streptomyces; species Streptomyces sp. NPDC055632. The sequence goes on from NZ_JBSHHY010000042.1 coordinate 30,155, forward strand.
GAGGACGAGGACCAGGCCGAGCCGGGTCTGCGGGCTGCTCGCCGGGCGCTCGGCCGCCGCCCACGCGCCGGCGGTCGCGACGGTCCCGCCGCTCGCCTCCAGGGCCCGGGCCGTCGCCGCGCCGCCGCCGCGCGCCTCGATCCGGTCGAGGACGGCGCCCGGCGCGTTCGCCCGGGTGACGTACGGGCCGTTGTCGCCGGTCCCGAGCGCGAGGACGGCCGCGACCCGGAGCCGTACCGGACCGCTCCCGTCCGCCCGCCACACCTCCACCGCCTCGCCGACCCGGCGCCGCTCGAAGTCCTCGTTGACGACGATCGACCGGTCGTCCAGGTCCCGCACGTCCCCGGCGACCACCGGGAGCCGGGCCAGGTCCGCGAAGGCCGCCGGGTCGGCGACCGCCCGCGCGCCGTACTTCACGACGGCCTCCGCCCCGTCCCGTACGAAGACGGAGGTCGCCCCGGTGGCCGAGACGACGGCCCCGGCCGGGACCGACGTCACCGGGCGCAGGTCCTCCCCGCTCGCCACGTACGCGGCGGCCGTGTGCTCCCGGATCTCCGCGCCCTTCGCGCGCGTGACGCCCGCCGCCGAGCCGAAGAGGGACCCGGCGAGCGCCACGGTCACCAGGACGGGCGCGGCGACGGCGGCGGTGCGGCGGACGGAGGCCGCGGAGTTCTCCCGCACGAGCGTCCCCACCGCTCCCCGGAGCCGTGGCAGCCGGGCCGCCGGCCGGACGAGGAGCGGCGCGAGCAGGGCGGTGCCGCCGATCAGGAGCATCGGGAGGGTCGTGTACGTCTTCCGCTTCAGGAGCTCGGACGGCTCGGTCGCGCAGGTCCAGACGAGCAGCCCCAGACCGGTCAGGAGCAGCGCCGCCCCGGCCAGGGCCCGGCCGGGCGGCAGGACGTCGGCGTCGACGTCCGCCTCGCGCAGGGCGGCCGTCGGACCGGTCCGCCCGGCCCGGCGGGAGGCGGCGAAGGCCCCGGCCAGGGCGACGGCCAGGCCCGTCCAGAAGGCGGCGTGGTACGGCCAGGAGGCCCCGCCGATCGTGAACCACGCGGGCGCGAGGTCCCCGTCCACGAGCGTCCGGGCGAGCAGGGGCGCGCCCAGGGCGCCGAGGGCGCATCCGGCGGCGGAGGCGAGCACGCCGAGCACGGCGGCCTCGGCGAGGAGGAGGCGCTGGACCTGCCCGGGGGTGGCCCCGGCGGTCCTGAGGAGTCCGAACTCGCGGCGCCGCAGCGCGACGGCGAACGCGAACGTCGACGCGACGACGAAGACGGAGACGAAGGCGGTGACGCCGCCGGAGGTGCCGAGGAGGGCGTTCAGGGCGGTGAGCGCGCGGGCGTCCCGCTCAGGGTCGGGGTCGGCGCGCACCCGTTCGGCCCCGGTGAGGACCCGGGCCCGGGTGCCGACGAGGTCCCGGACCCGGTCGGCGGGGGCGTCGACGCCGACGGCGTCGGGACCGCCCGCCGTGGTGACGGCCCAGCGGGCGCGCAGCGCGCGGAGGAGCTCCGCCTCCACGGGCCGTGGACGGTCGAGCCGCTGCTCCACGGACGCGGTGGCGGGCCCGCGCCGCACGTCGAGGACCAGCCGGTCGTGGCCCATGACGACCACGGGCGAGGAGGCGAACCGCTCGGGAGGACGCTCGGGCGCGTGAAGGGTGGCGGAGAGCCCGAGCCCGGTGACGGCGAGCAGCCCGACCCCGAGGGCGAGGGCGACGAACCCGCCGAGGAGGGAGGCCCAGCGGTCCCGGAGCCCGGAGAGGACGAGCGTCAGCACGGGGTGCCTCCGGCGGGGGCGGTGGCGTACGGGTGGTGCGGGGATCGCGGGTCCTGCGGGGACTGCGGGTCCTGCGGGGACTGCGGGTCCTGCCGGGCTTGCGGGTCCTGCCGGGCTTGCGGGTTCTGCCAGGGACACGGATCTTGTGGGTCCTGCGGGCTTCCGGGGCTTTGCCGGTTCCGCGGGTCCCGCGAGGGCTTTCGGGCCTCCCGGGTCATCCGGGTCTCCTGGACCTCCCGGGTCTTCGGGGATTCCAAGGCCTTCCGGGATACCGGAGCCCGCCGGGTTTCCCGGACCTCTCGGGCCTGCCGGGTTTCCCGGGGCCGCCAGGTTTCTCGGGTCCACCGGGACTTCCGGGTCCCCCGGGCCTGTCGGCCTTCCGGGCCCTGCCGGGGTTCCTGGACCTCCCCGGCACCCCGGGCTTCCCCGGCACCCCGGGCCTCCCCGGTTTCCCCGGCCCCCGGGACCTGCTCGCCCCCCTGGCCTTGCCCCGCCGCCCCCCACCCCTCCAGCGCCGCCATCCTCCCGGCGACCGTCTCCACCTCCGGAGCGGTCAGTTCGCCCGCCACGCGGCCGTCGACCAGGAAGACCACGCGGTCCGCGCGGGCCGCTGCCACCGGGTCGTGGGTGACCATGACGATCGTCCGGCCGTCCCGGTCGACCAGCTCCCGCAGCAGGCCGAGGACCTCGCGGCTCGTGGTCGAGTCGAGCGCGCCGGTCGGCTCGTCGCCGAAGAGGACGGCCGGCCGGGTGATCAGCGCGCGGGCGAGCGCGACCCGCTGCTGCTGTCCGCCGGACAGCTCGCCGGGCCGGTGCCGTTCGCGCCCGGCGAGCCCGACCCGGGCCAGGGCCTCCCGGACCTCCGCGCGGGACGGGCGGCGACCGGCGAGCCGGAGCGGCAGGGCCGTGTTCTGCGCGGCGGTCAGGGAGGGCAGCAGGTTGAAGGACTGGAAGACGAAACCGATCCGGTCCCGCCGCAGCAGGGTGAGCCGCCGTTCGCTCAGCCCCTCCAGGGCGGTCCCGTCGATCTCCACGGTCCCGGAGGTCGGCCGGTCGAGCCCGGCTGCGCACCGCAGGAGCGTGGACTTGCCGGAGCCCGAGGGGCCCATGACGGCGGTGAAGGTCCCGGCCCGGAAGTCGAGGTCGACGCCGTCGAGGGCGCGGACGTCCCGGTGGTGGCGGGTGAGCCCCCGGAGCCGTACGGCGACGGCGGCGGCTGCGTTGCGGGTGTCGGTTGCGGTCATGGACCCAGCGAACCGTCTCCGCCGCCGCCGATCACGACCACTGGCGGGCGTCCCGGGGGTAGGGCCAGGCCCACCTCCGGGCCGGGCCCACCTCCGGGCCGGGCCCACCTCCGGGCCAGGCCCACCTCCGGGCCGGGTCGACACCGGGGGAACGGGGCCGGGGCCCGGGCTGAGACCATCGGAGGGAGACGGGGACGGGCGTGCGGACGAGGAACGGGACGCGAGGACGGCGTGGGCACCACCATCGACAAGGCCTTCGAGGCGCTGTACGCGAGCGACGACGGGTCGCTCGACACGGCGGCCTCGCTGCTCGCCGCCGACCGGGGCGCGGACACGGAACTGGCACGGCGGGGCGAGGAGTTCGTCCGGACGCTGTGGGGACGCGGCTGGCAGCCCGCCGACCTGGTCCGCACGGCCCGCCGGGACCTCGGGGACGAGCACGTACGGCTGCTCGCCGGGCTGATCAGGACGGAGACGGTGGGGTACGGGCGGCTGCCGCACCGCTGGGAGGCGCAGCTCGACGAGCTTCCCGACGGGCCCGGCCGCCCCGCGGACCGCTTCTCGTACGCGACGTGCGTCCTGGAGCTGTACCGGCTGCTCGTCCGGCTGCCGCGCCTGGACGCGGTCGGCCCGGCGCCGGGGGAGGCGCTGCCGCCGCCGGCGGCCGGGGAGCCCCGGATGCTGGGCCGGATCAGGGCGCTGCTCGCGAAGGCGGAGGCGACCGGCTACCCGGAGGAGGCGGAGGCGCTGACGGCCAAGGCGCAGGAGCTGATGGCCCGGCACAGCCTGGACGGGGCGACGCTCGCGGCGGGGGCGCCGTCCCCGGAGGCGCCCGGCGCGATCCGGATCGGGGTGGACGCGCCGTACGAGCAGGCGAAGGCGATCCTGCTCGACGCGGTGGCGACGGCGAACCACTGCCGGGCGGTGTGGAACGAGGCGTACGGCTTCTCGACCGTGGTCGGCTTCGAGTCGGACCTGGACCCGGTGGAGCTCCTCTACACCTCGCTGCTCGTGCAGGGGACGGCGGCGATGACGCGGGCGGAGGCGGAACAGCGGGCGGGCGGCCGCAAGCGCACGAAGTCCTTCCGGCAGTCCTTCCTCCTCGCGTACGCGAACCGGCTGGGCGCCCGGCTCTCGGCCACCTCCCGCCGGGTGGCCGCCGAGGCCCCGACCCTGCTCCCGGTCCTCGCCTCCCGCGAGGCGGCGGTCACCACCCGCACGGACGAACTCTTCCCCGAGACCCGCACCACCCGCGTCCGCGCGGCCTGGGACGAGGCGGGCTGGAACCACGGCGCGACGGCCGCGGACCGTGCGGCCCTCCACCCGGACCGGCGCCGGGTGGAGGGCGGCGCATAGCCCCGGGCCCCGGCGGCCCCCGGCCCGCGGCGGCTCCCCGCCCCTCCCGGCCCTCCTCCGGCGGGACGGCCCCCGGCCCTCCTCCGACGGACGGCCCCCGGCCCTCCGGCCTACGGCGGGAGCCCCCGCAAGGCGTTCACCCGCCCCGATGCGCCCGGGGCGCACCTCCCGGGGACACCGGCAGGGCCGGCGCCCGGCCTCCACCTCCCGGCGCCCCGGAGCCCTCCGCCCCGGCGGGCCCGGGAGCGCGGCCCGGCAGCACCCCCCGTCTGCCCCGGCAGCACCCCCCGTCCGCCCCCCCCGGCAGGGTTCCGGGAAGGGGCGGGGTGGGGGCCGAACAGCCGTTTCGTGACGAATCATGGGGATACGCTTCCCGCATGAGCTGGCTCCGGGCCTTGAAGGGGACCGCCCGCTCCGGGCTCACCGTCGAGCGGCAGCGGCTCGAGCCCTGGGGAGCGGCGCGGGGCGCGCTGGGGCTCGCGCTCGTCGTCGGGGTCTCGCTCGCCCTCTTCGGGCCCGCCGTCGCCGTCTCCTCCGCCTTCGGCGCCTTCCAGGCGGCCATCGCCACCTTCCAGCGCTCCTGGCGCCCCCGCCCCACCCTCGCCCTCGCCTCCGGCGCCAGCCTCGCCGTGTCGACCTTCATCGGCTACCTCACCGGCGCCCACGACGGGCTCTTCCTCGCCCTGCTGCTCCTGTGGACGTTCCTGTCGGGCCTCGCCTGGGCCGCCGGCCCCACCGCCGGCCTCATCGCCTCCTCGAACGTGGCGATGATGCTGGTCACGGTCACCCTTCCCACCTCCGTCGCCACCGCCGCCGGCCACGCCGCCACGATCTTCGCGGGCGGGGTCGTCCAGGCCGCCCTGGTCGCCCTCCTCCCGGTCCGCCGCTGGGGCGCCCAGCGCGACGCCCTCGCGGACGCCCTCACCGCCGAGGCGGACTACGCCCGCCGCCTGCGCCACGACCCGATCGCCCCCTTCGACCCCGTCCCGCTCATGACCGCCCGCAACGCCGCCGCCGTCACGCCCCGCCAGGCCCGCCGCCGCCCGGCCGAGCTGCACGGCTCCCGGGGCCTCGCGGAGCGCATCCGCCCCGTCCTGGCCTCGCTCGCGGACCCGGCCGTCGGCGTCCCCGGGGAGGGGCCGCAGCGGGACCGGGTGCGCGAGCTGCTCGACGCGGCCGCCGCCGTCCTCGACGCCGCCGCGCTCGCCATCCGCCGCGGCGACCCGGTCGTCCTGCCCGCCCCGGCCCTCGCCGCCCTCCGCACCCTCGACACCGGCTCCGTCCTCACCGGCCCGCCGCGCCGCGCCGCCGTCCGCCTCGCCGCCCTCCTCGGCGACGTCCTGGAGACCGCCGACCCGCACGCGGAGACCTCGGTCCGCACGGGCGTGGCCCGCTCCCGGCCCACCCTCGTCCGGCTCGCCCCCCTCGTCCTCGCCCAGGTCCGCGCCGAGCTGCGCCACGAGTCCCCGGTCCTGCGCCACGCGATCCGCGTCTCGGTGGTCACCGCCGCCGGCTACCTCCTCGGCGCGGTCCTCCCCTTCGGCCACGGCTACTGGGCCCCGATGGCCTCGGTCATGGTGATGCGCCCGGACTTCTCGCAGACGTACGCCCGCTCGGTGGCCCGCTTCGGCGGCACCCTGGTCGGCGTGGGCCTGGCGACGGCGGTCGTGCGCTCGGCGCACCCGGACGCGCACCTCTCCGCCGTGCTCGCGGTGCTGTGCGCCTTCGGGATGTACCTGCTGATGCGCACGGGGTACGCGGCGAGCCAGGTCTGCGTCTCCGCGTACGTGGTCTTCCTGCTCGGCATGGCCGGCGAGGGCGTCGACCAGACCGTACGGGAGAGGGTGCTGCTCACCCTGCTCGGCGGGCTCCTCGCGATGCTGGCGTACGCCGTCTACCCGGCCTGGGAGACGCCCCGGCTGCGCGGCCTGCTCGCGGACTGGCTGGAGGCGGTCGGACGGTACGCGTCCGTCGTCGCCGCCGGGTACGCCGATCCGGCGGGCCCGGCCGACCCCGACGTCCGCGAGGCGCTCCTGCGGACCCGCGCCGCCCGGGTCGCCTGGCAGGAGGCGCTGGCCCGCGCGGCGCACGAGCCGGTGCGCCACCGGGGCCTGTCGCACGCGGCGGTGGAGCAGGCCGAGCACGCGCTCGGGGAGTTCGGCCGGGTGGCGATGCTCATGGAGGCGCACCTGCCCGAGCGCGGCGCCGAACCCCTCCCGTACGCCGCCGTCCTCGCCGAGGCCCTGCGCCGGTCGACCGGGCGGGGCGCGAAGGCGCTGCGGGAGCGCGGGGAGCCGGACTGGGCCGAACTGCGGGAGACCGTCGGCGCCTGGACCGGCGAACCGCCGGACCACTTCCTGCTCCACAAGGGCGCCGTGCTGCTCCTGGAGAGCCTGGACGAGCTCGCGACGGCCCTCTCCGAGACCGCCCCTAGCCGGGGATAACCGCTGGTGGCACGCTCTGTCGCGTAGTCGGTACGCCACCGCCTGTGCACGTGCATCTGCTCATGCAGCCGTCATGTGAACACAGCTATGATCCGAGCAAGTTGACACCTGCACCAAGCAACTCGGGAGCTACCAGTGCATCCTGCGCATCACGCGTACAACGGCATGGCGGCCACGGAGCTGCGCGGTGTCGTGTGGCAGAAGAGCAGGCACAGCAACTCCCAGGGTTCCTGCGTGGAGTTCGCAAAACTTCCGGGGGGAAACGTTGCCGTCCGCAATTCCCGCCATCCCGACGGGCCCGCGCTCGTCTACACGCCCGCCGAGATAGAGGCGCTGCTGCTCGGCGTGAAGGACGGGGAGTTCGACCACCTGGTGTGAGCGCGCGCGGACGCGAGCGAGGGCCCCGGCGGCGACCGCCGGGGCCCTCGCGCGTGCGTTCCGTCTACTCCGGGCCGATCCGGAACAGCGCCCACACGACCTTGCCCTGGAGCGTCCCCGCCAGCGGGTGCCAGCCCCAGCTGTCGCTGAACGAGTCCACCAGGAACAGGCCGCGCCCCGACTCGGCGGAGAAGTCCTCCTCGCCGCCGCGCGCCTCCGGGCTCTCCACGCTGGGATCGCGCACGGCGCACACCAGGCGCGAGGCCCAGCGCATCAGGTGCAGCCGGACCGGCGGCTGCCGGCCGTCGTCGGGACACGCGTCCGCGGGCACCGCGTGGCGCAGCGCGTTGGTGACGAGTTCCGACACGACGAGGGCCACGTCGTCGAAGCGCTCCGACAGCTCCCAGCGGTCGAGCGTCGCGCTGGTGAACTTCCGGGCCCCGCGCACGGCTTCGAACCGCGCGGGAAGGGCGCAGGAGGCGGAGGTGGAGACGGCGCCGGGATCGATCGGCGGAAGGCCCTGCCGTAACGGCTCGAGCACGGTCGATCCATTCGTCCCCATGCGAGGCACTCCCGGGAATCGCGACTGTGGTGCGACAACACGACAACACGAACGAGTACGCGGCTGCGCGGCCCCCATGGTTCCGAATGCGACCCCCGGATGCAAGGGCAGATGCACGTGCACGCGCCGGACCTGTCCTTTCCTGTGCCTAATCTGTGCATAAGTCGTCCACGCGAGGACCGTTACCGGAAGGGAACTTCCCCGGATCTGCACGCGCCGTGCCCGTGGATGCCCGGAACCAGTCGCCTTTCCGTAATCGAATGTGTACGCGCTGAAGCGTTTGGTGGCAGAATCCGGGGCTCGACGGGGGATTCGACGGGGGGTCGACACCGTAAAGGGGAGGCTGGGGCCGTGACCGCAGGCGAATCGGGCGGAGCGAGCGGAAGCGTGGTGCGGCGCATCCTGCTGGGCTCCCAGCTGAGGCGGTTGCGCGAGTCGCGCGGAATCACCCGTGAGGCGGCCGGGTACTCGATCCGCGCGTCCGAATCCAAGATCAGCCGCATGGAGTTGGGACGGGTGAGCTTCAAGGCCAGGGACGTCGAGGATCTGCTCACGCTCTACGGGGTCGGCGACGAGGCCGAGCGCGGCGCCCTCCTCGGGCTCGCCCGCGAGGCCAACGTCGCGGGCTGGTGGCACAGCTTCGGCGACGTCCTGCCGGGCTGGTTCCAGACGTACATCGGGCTCGAAGGCGCCGCGTCCCACATCCGCGTCTACGAAGTGCAGTTCGTCCACGGCCTGTTGCAGACCGAGGAGTACGCCCAGGCGGTCGTCACCCGGGGCATGCCCGACGCCCCGCGCGCCGAGATCGACCGCCGGGTCGCCCTGCGGCTCGAACGGCAGAAGGTCCTGGTCTCCGAGCGCGCCCCGCAGCTCCACGCCGTCCTGGACGAGGCCGCCCTGCGCCGCCCGTACGGCGACCGGGACGTCATGCGCGGCCAGTTGAAGCACCTCATCGAGGTCTCCGAGCACCCCGGCGTCACGCTCCAGGTCATGCCCTTCAGCTTCGGCGGCCACGCCGGCGAGAGCGGCGCCTTCACCATGCTCAGCTTCCCCGAGTCCGACCTCTCCGACGTCGTCTACCTGGAGCAGCTGACCAGCGCGCTCTACCTCGACAAGCGCGAGGAGGTCGCCCAGTACCGCCGGGTGATGGAGAGGCTCCAGCAGGACGGACCGGATCCGGCCGAAAGCCGGGACATCCTCCGGGGCCTCCTCCAACTCTCCTGACACATCAGTACGATGACGCCACATCAGGCGTACGGATTTCGTACATCAGTCGCATCGCGCGGGTAGCGGGTAGAGGGGTCTCCACCATGTCGCACTTCACCGACCTGGCCCACCAGTACATCGACGGCGAGTGGAAGCCGGGCAGTGGCTCGTGGGACATCATCGACTTCAACCCGTACACCGGGGAGAAGCTCGCCTCGATCACCGTCGCCACCGTCGGCGAGGTCGACCGTGCCTACCGGGCCGCCGAGCGCGCCCAGACCGCGTGGGCCGAGACCAACCCGTACGCCCGCCGGCTCGTCTTCGAGCGCGCGCTGCGGATCGTCGAGGACCGCGAGGAGGAGATCGCCGAGACGATCGTCGCCGAGCTGGGCGGCACCCGCCTCAAGGCGGCCTTCGAGCTGCACCTCGCCAAGGAGTTCCTGCGCGAGGCGGTCCAGCTCGCGCTGCGCCCCGAGGGCCGCATCCTGCCCTCCCCGGTCGACGGCAAGGAGAACCGCGTCTACCGCGTCCCGGTCGGCGTCGTCGGCGTCATATCCCCCTTCAACTTCCCCTTCCTCCTCTCCCTGAAGTCGGTCGCGCCCGCCCTCGCGCTCGGCAACGCGGTCGTCCTCAAGCCGCACCAGAACACCCCGATCTGCGGCGGCACCCTCGTCGCCAAGGTCCTGGAGGAGGCCGGGCTCCCGGCCGGTCTGCTGAACGTCGTCGTCACCGACATCGCCGAGATCGGCGACGCGCTCCTGACCCACCCGGTCCCGAAGGTCATCTCCTTCACGGGCTCCGACAAGGTCGGCCGGCACGTCGCCACGGTCTGCGCCCAGAACTTCAAGCACGCCGTCCTCGAACTCGGCGGCAACAGCGCCCTGATCGTCCTCGACGACGCCGACGTCGACTACGCGGTCGACGCGGCCGTCTTCAGCCGCTTCGTGCACCAGGGCCAGGTCTGCATGGCCGCCAACCGCATCCTGGTGGACCGCACCCTGGAGGCGGAGTTCACCGAGAAGTTCGTGGCCAAGGTGAAGACCCTGCGCGTCGGCGACCCGGCCGACCCGGCCACCCACATCGGCCCGCTCATCAACTCCCAGCAGGCCGAGTCCGTCTCCTCCCTGGTCGACCAGACGGTCGCCGCCGGCGCCACCGCCCTGCTGCACGGCACGGTCGACGGCAACCTCGTCTCCCCGTCCGTCCTCACCGGCCTCGCCGCCGACTCCCCGGTCCTGAGCCAGGAGATCTTCGGCCCGGTCGCCCTGATCGTGCCCTTCGACGGCGAGGAGGAGGCCGTGCGGATCGCCAACGACACCCCGTACGGGCTCAGCGGCGCCGTCCACACCGGCGACGTCGAGCGGGGCGTGCGGCTCGCCAAGCGCGTCCACACCGGCATGATCCACATCAACGACGGCACCGTGCACGACGAGCCGATCGTCCCCTTCGGCGGCGAGAAGCAGTCGGGCGTCGGGCGGCTCAACGGCGACTCGATGGTGGACTCCTTCACCACCCAGAAGTGGATCTCGATCCAGCACGGCCGCAGCCGCTTCCCCTTCTGATCCGGTCCTGATCCGGTCCTGATCCGGCCGATCCGGACCGGATCCGATCCGGTCCGGATCCGGGGACGGTTGAGGACAGTAACTGTCCGCAAGCCTCCGTAGCGTGGTCTGTGTCGGAACAACCCGGCACGGACCACATCCGGAAGGCGGACGTCATGGTTGCTCTTGTTCCCGCAGGGACCCCCGGCGACGAGCGCGGCACGCTCCTCGACTTCGTGGAGGCCCAGCGCGCCGCGCTGCGCCGCGCCGTCCTCGGCCTGACCGAGGAGCAGGCGGCGAGCACCCCCAGCGCCAGCGGGCTGAGCCTGTCCGGGCTGCTCAAGCACGTCGCCGAGGTCGAGCTCGGCTGGCTCCGGTTCGCGCAGCAGCGGCCCAACGAGCGGGAGCGGACCCAGGAGACCTGGAGCGAGGGCTTCCGGCTCGTGGGCGGCGAGACGGTCCCGGAGGTCGTGGCGTTCTGGGCGGACGTCACCAAGCAGACCGAGGACTTCGTCCGCTCGGTGCCCAGCCTGGACGAGACCTTCCCGCTGCCGGAGGCGCCCTGGTTCCCGAAGGACGGGCGGGTCACGGTCCGCTGGATGGTGCTCCACCTCGTCCAGGAGATGGGACGGCACGCCGGCCACGCCGACATCATCCGCGAGAGCATCGACGGCAAGGGCTCCTACGAGCTGATCGCGGCCGAGGCGGAGGCGGCGGGGCGGTGATCGCCGCGCGTACCCTGGTCGGGATCGACCAGGAGGTACGTGGGATGTCGGCCATCCGTCTTCTCGTCCTGGGCGCGGTGCGGCAGCACGGCCGCGCCCACGGCTACCAGGTGCGCAACGACCTGGAGTACTGGGGCGCGCACGAGTGGTCGCACGCCAAACCCGGCTCGATCTACCACGCGCTGAAGCAGATGGCGAAGCAGGGACTGCTGCGCGCGCACGAGGTCGCGCCCAGCGCGGTCGGCGGCCCGCCCCGCGTCGAGTACGAGCTGACGGACGCCGGCACCGAGGAGTACTTCGCGCTGCTCCGCGAGGCGCTGACCACCTTCGACCAGAAGGTGGACGTGCTGTCGGCGGGCATCGGCTTCATGGTGGACCTGCCCCGCACGGAGGTCGTGGAGCTGCTGCGCCGGCGGGTGCGGGCGCTCGACGAGTGGCGGGCGGCGGTCACCGACTACTACACGCCGGAGGGCGGCCCGGGGCAGCTCGGGCACATCGGCGAGATCATGCACATGTGGGTCGGCTCGGCCGACGCGGGCAAGGAGTGGACGCTCGGCCTGATCGGGCGGATCGAGGGCGGGGCGTACGTGTTCGCGGGCGAGGGCGACCCGTTCGTGGGGGTGCTCGCGGAGGGCGGGAAGGACCCGTACGCGGGCTGACAGGGGTCCGGCGACCACCGAGGCCACCGCACCCACCGAGGTCCGGCGGCCCCCGGCCCCGGGGAACACCGCTCGGGTGGAGCGCCCCGGAAGAACTGACTAATCAAGTTTGACCAATCGCCCGCGAGGGCATACCGTGCTCCGTCGGTGGCGACTGGTCAAGTTTGACTATGCCTTTTTCGGAAGGCTCGGGAGGAAAAGGATGACCACGGAAGCGATCCGCGTGGAGGGCGCGCGGAAGCGGTACGGCGACAAGGACGCCCTGGACGGGCTCGACCTCACCGTCGGGCGCGGCACCGTCCACGGGCTCCTCGGGCCCAACGGCGCGGGCAAGACCACGACGGTGCGGATCCTGGCGACCCTGCTCCGGCACGACGCGGGCCTGGTCCGCGTCGCCGGGCACGACGTGCGCACCGAAGCCCGGGAGGTGCGCCGGCGGATCGGGCTCCTCGGCCAGCACGCGGCCCTGGACGAGGAGCTGGGCGGCCGGCAGAACCTGGAGATGTTCGGCAGGCTCCACCACCTGGGCGCCCGGCGTGCCGGGGCCCGCGCCGACGAGCTCCTGGAGCGCTTCGGCCTCGCCGACACCGGGCGCAAGCCCGTCCGCCAGTACAGCGGCGGCATGCGGCGCCGGCTCGACCTGGCGGCGTCGCTGATCACCGATCCGGAGGTGCTGTTCCTCGACGAGCCGACCACCGGACTCGACCCGCGCGGACGCGCCGAGGTCTGGGACTCGGTGCGCTCCCTGGTCGGCGGCGGCACGACGGTCCTGCTCACCACGCAGTACCTGGAGGAGGCCGACCAGCTCGCCGACCGGATCTCGGTCGTGGACCGGGGGCGGGTCGTCGCCGACGGCACCGCCGACGAACTGAAGGCCCGCGTCGGCGCGGACCGGATCGACGTGGTCGTACGGGACGCCCGCAGGCTCGACGAGGCGGCGGACCTCCTCCCGGCGGCCCGCGCCGAGGTGGCCGTGGACGCCGACCGGCGGCTGCTCAGCGCCCCCGTGGCCGACCGGATGGCCTCGCTCACCGAGACCGTGCGGGCCCTCGGGGCGGCCGGGATCGAGGCGGAGGACATCGCCCTGCGGCGCCCGACCCTCGACGAGGTCTTCCTGCACCTGACGGCGGACGGTCCGGCTCGCGCGAAGGAGGTGGCGGCATGAGCGCCGCGTACGTGGTGGGCGACTGCTGGACGATGACCCGCCGCGAGCTGGCCCACTGGGCCCGGCAGCCGGTGCAGGTCCTGGTCGGGCTCGTCTTCCCGGTGATGATGCTCCTGATGTTCGGCTACCTGGTCGGCGGCGGGCGGGCCGTGGACGGCGACTACGTCGACTACCTGGTGCCCGGCATGCTCGCCCTGACCATGGTCTTCGGCCTCGAAGGCACCATGACGGCGGTCACGCAGGACCTGAACAAGGGTGTGATCGACCGCTTCCGGGCGATGCCGATGACCGACGGCGCGGTCCTGGTCGGACGGGCGTCGGCGGACATGCTCCAGTCGGCGGTGGGACTGCTCCTGATGACGGGCGTGGGATACGCGATCGGCTGGCGGGCGAACGGCGGATTCGGGGCCTTCCTGGGGGCGATGGGGCTGCTGCTCCTGCTGCGCTTCGCGATGCTGTGGATCGGGATCTTCCTGGCCCTGGTCGCGGGCCGGGCGGAGCTGGTGCAGGCGGTCCAGATCCTCGTCTGGCCCTTCGGCTTCCTCTCCAACGCCTTCGCCTCGCCCGACTCGATGCCGGGCTGGCTCGGCGCGGTCGTGGAGTGGAACCCCATGTCGGCGACCGCGACGGCGGTCCGCGAGCTCTTCGGCAACCCGGGCGGCGAGCCGGGGCACCTGACGGCGGCGGTGATCTGGCCGCTGGTGCTCCTCGCGGTCTTCTTCCCGCTCGCGGTGAGGAAGTTCGGCCGGCTCGGGAAGTAGCGGGAGCGGCCGACCGGCGCGGGCGGTGCTACTTCAGCGACCGCCCGCCCTCGTCGAGTTCGAGCTGCGGGCGGCCGGTGACGATCAGCCAGGCGGGCAGCGAGGCCAGGCAGAGCAGGGCCAGCATGGCGGGGGAGGAGGCGAGGACGGCGCCGACGAAGAGGCTGATCCAGCCCTGCCGGGTGGTGGCGAGCAGGACCCCGAGGACGGCGGAGGAGACGGCGACGGCCGGGTGGACCTCGGGGACGAGGGCCTGGGCGAGCAGACCGAAGGCGGCGCCGATGAAGACGGCCGGGAAGATCCGGCCGCCCCGGAAGCCGCAGGAGGCGGCGGCGAGCAGGGCGACGAGCTTGACCACGGCCAGCTTCGCCAGCTCGCCCGAGGACCAGCCGCCGATGTTCGCCGTGAGCTCCTTGATCTCCTCCATGCCCTTGAAGAGGGTCAGGTGCCCGCCGAGGGCCCCCAGGAGGCCGAGGACGAGCCCGCCGAGCGGCAGCATCAGCAGGGGGTGCCGCAGCCGCCGGAAGGCGGCGTGGACGTACGGGAAGAGGGAGCAGGCGGCGAGGCCGAAGAGGGCCGCGACGGAGGCGATCACCAGAGCCGCGAGGAGGTCCCCCCAGCCGGGGTCGGTCAGCGGCGGCAGCCCCAGGGCGAAGGTGGGCTCGGCGAGGAGCTGGGTGGTCATGGCGCCGGCGCCGGCCGCGAGCAGCGGGGCGAACAGGCGGTCCCAGAGGGAGCCGGGACCCGGGTGCCCGGCCAGGGCCTCGGAGATGACGAGCGCGGCCGCGACCGGGGTGCCGAAGAGGGCGCCGATCGTGGCGGCCGAGGCGAGCGTCACCCAGGCGATGCCCGGCACGGCGGGCGCGGCCCTGCGGCCCAGCCAGTACGCGAGCGCGATGTTGGAGGCGATGATCGGGTTCTCGGGACCGAGGCTGACCCCGCCGGCGAGCGCGAGGGTGCCGGCGAGCAGCAGCCCCGGCACCGTCCCGGCGGGGAGCGGCGCCCCGCCGAGCCCGGTGGTCGCCGGATCGGGCCCGGCGTGCCCGGGCACCTTCCACACGACCAGGCCCACGGCGACGCCGGTCGCCGTCAGCATGGTGATCATCCAGAGGGAGGAGTACCCGCCGATCCCGAGGGCGTCGGGCAGGTCCTCCCAGAGCACGTGCTTGAGTTCCTCCGAGAGGGCGCTGATCCCCAGGAACAGCAGCCCGGACCCGGCCCCGACCACGAGCGCGGGCAGGATCTGCGGCAGCAGGACCCGCAGCGGGGCCTCGTCGGCGGAGGGGGACGGCGCGGCCGGGGCGTGATCGGTGGGCACGGGCCCACCCTAGGGGAGCAAAAGCCGCGAACCACCTAGGTCAGGCCGAACCGCCCGGAGCCCGCGCGAACGCCACGGCCGGGCCTTCACCGGCGCTCCGAGGCCCCTCGTGCGCACGCCACGGCCGGACTCCGCCGGTGCTCCGAGACCTCGTGCGCACGTCACGGCCGGACCCTGCCGGTGCTCCGAGGCCCCCCATATACACGCCACGGCCGAACCCCGCCTGTGCTCCGAGACCCCCGTACGAGCACCACCGCCGGGCCGTAGGCGCAGACCTCCGGCACGGCGACCGCCCGCACCGCTCACGCCGGAGGCCCGGGCCCGCACGCGGGAACCCGCGTCCGGGCCCCGGAATCCGCCCCCACCCGTCACACCAGGGGCGCGATCACCACCGCCGTGCCGTACGCGCAGACCTCCGTGCCGACGTCCGCCGCCTCCGTGACGTCGAAGCGGAACGCGAGCACCGCGTTCGCGCCGCGCGCCCGCGCCTGCTCCACCAGGCGTTCCATCGCCTGGTTGCGGGTCTCCACCAGGGTCTTCGTCAGGCCCTTCAGCTCCCCGCCGATCATCGACTTCAGCCCCGCGCCGATCTGGCTGCCCAGATGCCGGGAGCGCACGGTGAGCCCGAAGACCTCACCGATCACCTGCCGGACCTCGTGGCCCGGCACGTCGTTCGTCGTCACGACCAGCACTTCGGGATGCGGCCCCTGGCCGCCCCCGTAATCCTCGATGCCCATCGGCATACACCTCCTGATTCCTCACTTTCTGCCCCGTGAGGCCCTTCCGCATCCCGTGGAGACCCGGGTGGAACCGGGGGCGCCCGCTCCACGTTGATAGCTTGGGGCAGCCCGTCCCCAAGCCCCCACCGACCGCAGGAGCCCGGAACCCGTGAACACGCTTGCCCTCGGACCGAGCTGGCTTGACCCGGACTATCTGATCCAGACCTTCGGTCTGATCGGCGTCCTGGTGATCGTCTTCGCCGAGTCCGGCCTCCTCATCGGGTTCTTCCTGCCCGGTGACTCGCTTCTCTTCACCACCGGTCTGCTCGTCACCACCGGGAAGCTCGACACCCCGCTCTGGCTGGTCTGCACCCTGATCGTGGCCGCCGCGATCATCGGCGACCAGGTCGGCTACCTCTTCGGCCGCAAGGTCGGACCCGCCCTCTTCAAGCGCCCCGACTCCAAGCTGTTCAAGCAGGAGAACGTCGAGAAGGCGCACGAGTTCTTCGAGAAGCACGGCCCGAAGTCCCTGATCCTGGCCCGCTTCGTCCCGATCGTCCGGACGTTCACGCCGATCATCGCGGGCGTCAGCCGGATGAACTACCGCTCGTTCATCACGTTCAACATCATCGGCGGCGTGCTGTGGGGCGCCGGCGTGACCCTCCTCGGCGCCTCCCTCGGCAAGATCGACTTCGTGCACGAGCACATCGAGATGATCCTCATCGCGATCGTCCTGATCTCCGTGGTCCCGATCGTCATCGAGTACCTCCGGGCCCGCTCGCAGTCCAAGAAGGCCCGCGCCGCCGAGGGCGACCACGGCAGCGCCGACCCCCAGCAGCAGGGCTCCCGCGGCCGCCACGCCAAGCGGTAAGGGCCCCGGAGGAAAGCTCCGGAGGAGCAACTCCGGAGAAGCACTCCGGAGAAGCGACGACGCTAGAAGCCCCTGGTGCGCTTCGCGGCCCGCCGGGCCGCCGCCGCACCGGGGGCCCGCATGAACAGGCGGGCCAGCTCGCTCCCCAGGTTCACGCCGATCGCGATCGCCAGGGCCAGCGCCGCCGCCTTCGCGAGCGACGCGAACCCCTGGTCCAGATTGTGCTGGGCGATCGCGAGCACCCCGAAGTACGTCGCCGAACCGGGCAGCAGCGGCCCGATCGCCGCCGTCACGTACGGCAGCGACGACGTGTGGTGGTACCGGGCGACCAACTGCCCGAAGAGCCCCACGAGCCCCGCCGCCGCGGCCGTCGCCATCACCGCCGACCCCTCCGCGGTCACCGCGATCGACGCGTACACCACCCACGCCACCCCGCCGTTCAGCGTCGCGAACAGCACCGTCGCCCGCGACTGCTGCAACAGGATCGCGAAGGTCGCGGACAGCACCATCGACGCCAGGGTCTGCACCACCGGCCGCTCCACCGCCCGCAGCACCCCCTCCGGGTTCAGCTGCGCGTCGAACTGCACCGCCAGGTACAGCACCGACAGCACGCCCACCACGATCGCCACGAAGAAGTACGCGACCTCCAGGAGCCGCGCCGAGGCCGTGATGTAGAAACCGGTCAGACCGTCCTGCACGGCCGCCACGAGCGCCCGCCCCGGGATCAGCGCGAACAGGCCACCGGTGATCACCGCCGACGGGCGCAGGTCCGCGTGCAGCAGCGTCAGGAGCACCCCCATCGCCGCCGGGGGCATCGCCGCCACCAGGAACTGGTAGAACTCCGGCAGCCCCCGCCCCGCGCACAGCCACGCGAGCCGGTCCCCGAGCACCGCGCCCAGCGCCGCCACGAAGAACACCGTCGGACCGCCGCCGAGCAGCACCGACGCCGCCCCCGCGAGCACCCCTGCCGCCGTCGTCAGCGCCCAGCCCGGATACGGGTGCCGGTTCCGCCGGATCTCCGCGAGCCGCCGGTACGCCTCCTCCGGCGTCACCTCGTGCGCCTGCTCGTCGTGCGTCGGCGCGCTGATGTCCGCGATCAGCTGGTACACCGCCGCGAGCCGCGTGTAGTCCGTGCCCCGGCGGCGCACCGTCCGGTTCGCCGTCACCGGGTCGTCCACGAGCGACGGCTGGTACGTGACCGAGAGCAGCGTGAACGTCACCGTCGGCTCGCACCGGTCGAGCCCGTACGAACGGCAGATCGCGAACATCGCCGCCTCGACGTCCTCCGCGCCCTCCCCGCCCGCGAGCAGCAGCTCGCCGATGCGCAGGGTCAGGTCGAGGACGCGCGGCACCGACGGCCCCTGCTCGTCCTCCTTGCGCGGCGCCTCCGGCACCGGCCGCTCGCCCACCGGAAGCCGCAGCATGGTCCGCATCCGGTCCTGCCACGGCGCGTCCCGCGCCAGGCGCACCAGCGGCACCCCGTACGCCGGGGTGAAGGCGGGCGGCGAGTTCTTCGCCGAGTACGTGGCCGGGGGAGCGAACGCCGAACCCTCCGGCTCCGGCTCGGGCTCCGTCCGCAGCCCCGACGGCAGGGCGAACTCGGAGGTCGGGTGCTCCTCCTCCGGTGGCGCGGGCGGCTCCACCCCGGCCGGCGGGACGAACGCGCTCCGTGCCTCGTCCGACTGCGGTTTCCGGTCCTCCGGAGCCTCCTCGGCCCCTTCGTACCGTACGTCCATCGAGCCGCCCGGCTCCGCCACCACTCTGCCGCCTCGCTCTCCCTGGGGGAATCGTCGCTTCCAGTATGGGCGTGCGCACTCCGCGCGTGCGACGGGCGTGTGAAGGGGCCGCGACGGACACGCGAAGGGCGGCGCACCCCGAGGGGTGCGCCGCCCTTCACGCGATCAGGACCGGCGGAGCCGGAACCGGCTCAGTGGCCGCCCTGCTCCTTGGCGCGCGCGTACGACTTCTCGATCTCGGCCTCGGCCTCGGCGCGGCCGACCCAGTCGGCGCCCTCGACCGACTTGCCCGGCTCCAGGTCCTTGTAGACCTCGAAGAAGTGCTGGATCTCCAGGCGGTCGAACTCCGCCACGTGGTGGATGTCCCGCAGGTGCTCCATGCGCGGGTCGGTGGCCGGGACGCACAGCAGCTTGTCGTCGCCGCCCGCCTCGTCCGTCATCCGGAACATGCCGATGGCGCGGCACTTGATCAGGCAGCCCGGGAAGGTGGGCTCGTCGAGGATGACGAGCGCGTCCAGCGGGTCGCCGTCCTCGCCGAGGGTGTTCTCCACGTAGCCGTAGTCGGTCGGGTAGGCCGTCGACGTGAAGAGGCGACGGTCCAGACGGATGCGACCGGTCTCGTGGTCGACCTCGTACTTGTTCCGCGATCCCTTGGGGATCTCGATGAGAACGTCGAACTCCACGGGTGGCTCCTCCTGAATCAACACAAGTGAATGCTCGCGACGAAGCGCGGTGGTTAAGTGTCCCTCACGCACGTGTGTGATCGCGAAAGGGGCTGGTCAGCAATGCCCGAGCCGAGGACCTGGCAGCTCACGGCGGGCTCCGCCGCCCTCGGTCTGGCCCTGGCCGCCGCGGCGGTGACCGCGGCCGGCCCGTGGGACTCGGGTCAGCGTACGGCCGAGCGGGCCCGCGCCGCCGCCCCCGCGGCGGGTGGCACGCGTCACGCCCCGCCCCCGGCCCCCGCCGCGCCCCACCGCCCCGCACCCGCCCCCAGCGCCCCCGGCGTCCTCACCGCCCTGCGCCCCGCCGGACCTTCCACGGGCCCCTCCACCGGACCCGCCGCCGGAAAACCCGACCAGCGGCCCGCCGGACGCCCCGCCGACCTCGCCGCCGTCCTCGTCCCCCTCCTCGCCGACCCCGGCCTCGGCCCCCTCCGCACCGCCTCCGTCGTCGACACCGCCACCGGGAAGCAGCTCTACGGCGAGGGCGCCGCCACCCCCATGACCCCCGCCTCCACCGTCAAGATCGCCACCGCCGCGGCCGCCCTCTCCGCCCTCGGCCCCGACCACCGCATCGCCACCACCACGACCGCCGCCC
>NZ_JBSHHY010000043.1:0-49373 GCF_053618675.1 Streptomyces sp. NPDC055632
TTTCCTCCGGGCTTTTCCCTTCGGTCTTGCGTTTCCGACTCTATCAGATCTTTCCGATCCGATTTCCCCGGTGCTTTCCGGTCCCTTTCGCTTTCACTCCGGGCCCTTCCGGCGGTTCCGACTTTATCAGATTCATTTCGGCCGACCTAATCGGTGGCTTTCGTGATTCGGATAAGAATCGAAGTGACTCCGGGGAATCGAAATTCCCGACCGGAGTGAGTCAGACTTTACTTGGTTGCTGCCGAGCTGTCCAGCTCCAGGCAACTGTTCAAATCTACCTCCCCACAATCGCTGTGTCAACAGCTTTTGCGGGCACCGGAGGAGACTAGCAGCTCAGCAGGGCCGTACGCACATCAGGCCGCGGTGGGGAGCGCGGCGCTGCGGTCGGGCTCCTCCAGGTCGCCCCGGTCGCCGGCGCGGGAGGCGCGGCCGCCGAGGACGTAGACGTACGCGAGGAATGCCAGTTCGGCGGCGATGCCGATGGTGATGCGGGCCCAGGTCGGCAGGCCGGAGGGGGTGACGAAGCCTTCGATCAGGCCCGAGACGAAGAGGACCACAGCCAGGCCGATGGCCATGCCGACGGCCGCGCGGCCCCGTTCCGCGAGCGCCGCGCGACGCGTGGTGGGGCCCGGTTCGATGACGGTCCAGCCGAGGCGGAGGCCCGTACCGGCGGCCACGAAGACGGCGGTCAGTTCGAGCAGGCCGTGCGGAAGGATCAGGCCCAGGAACACGTCGAGGCGGCCGGCGGAGGACATCAGGCCGATGCCGACGCCGAGGTTCAGCATGTTCAGGAAGAGGATCCAGAGGACCGGGATCCCCAGGAAGGCGCCCAGGACCAGGCACATGGCGGCGGCCTGGGCGTTGTTCGTCCAGACCTGGGCGGCGAAGGAGGCCGCCGGGTGGCTGGAGTAGTACGTCTCGTACTGCCCGCCGGGGCGGGTCATCTCGCGGAGTTCGGCGGGGGCGCCGATCGAGGCCTGGACCTCCGGGTGCGTTCCGATCCACCAGCCGATGAGGACCGCGAGCAGGGTGGAGAGGACGGCCGTGGGGATCCACCAGTGGCGGGAGCGGTAGACGGCCGCCGGGAAGCCGGCCGTGAAGAAGCGGGCCGCGTCGCGCCACGAGGAGCGGCGGGTGCCGGTCACCGTGGCGCGGGCGCGGGCCACGAGCTGGGTGAGCCGGGCCGTGAGCATGGGGTCCGGGGCGCTGGACTGCACGATCGAGAGGTGGGTGGCCGCGCGCTGGTACAGGGCGACGAGTTCGTCCGCCTCCGCGCCCGTGAGCTTCCCGCCCCGGCGCAGGAGGTGGTCGAGGCGTTCCCACTCCGCGCGGTGGGCGGTGACGTAGACGTCGAGGTCCATGATCGGCTGCTGCTCCAGGACTGGCTTCGGGCGGGTCCGTACTACTGCGGCGCGCTGGGGGTCAGCTTGGCAGACTGGCGTTCGGAGGGGTCGGGAAGGCCGGAGAAGGGTGGGTGCCGTGAGTGGTGTGGTGACGGGCGACGCCGTCGTACTGGGACTGCAGCCCGCGCGGCTGCCGAGCCGGGCGCTCGCGGTGCTCATCGACCTGGTCGTGGTGTGGGCCGCGTACCTGTTGGTCATGATCGGGCTCGCGGTCGCCACGGCCTCGTTGGACGAGGCGGCGGTGACGGCCGTGTCCATCGCGGCCTTCCTGCTGGTCCTCGTGGGGGCGCCGATCGCGGTGGAGACGCTGTCCCACGGGCGGTCGCTCGGGAAGATGGCCTGCGGGCTGCGGGTCGTGCGGGACGACGGCGGGCCGATCCGGTTCCGGCACGCGCTGGTGCGGGGGGCCATGGGAGTCGTGGAGATCCTGATGACCCTCGGTGTCGTCGCCTGCATCGCGTCGCTGGTGTCCGAGCGCGGGCGGCGGCTCGGGGACGTGTTCGCGGGGACGCTGGTCGTGCGGGAGCGGATGCCTGCGGCAAGGGTCCGGCCCGTGCCCCCGCCACCGCCGTGGCTGGTGGGCCGGTTCGCCGGGCTCGACCTCTCGGCGGTGCCGGAGGCCCTGTGGCTGGAGGTGCGGCAGTACCTCACGCGGGCGCGTGAACTGGATCCGGCCGTGGGGCGGCAGCTCGCCGAGCGTCTGGCCGGCGAGCTGGTGGCCCGGACGGGGACGCCGCCGCCCGCGGGGGTGCCGGCGGAGGCGTATCTGGCGGGTGTGGTGGCCGAGCGGCAGGCGCGGGACGCGCGGCGGGCGTTCGCGGAGGCCGGATCCGGACACGGATCCGGACCCGGACGCGGGACCGGGCCTGGAGTTGTGACGGGGGCGGGGACCGGTACGGGGGCTGGGGCCGGCTTCGGGGGCGGTGGTGCCTTCGGCGCTCCGGCCGCGGCCGTTCCGTCGGTGGCTGTTGCGCCGGTGTCCGTTCCTCCGGCCGCTCCGTCGGGCGCCCCGCCGGTCGCTCCTCCCGCGAGTGCGCCCCCGGCCGCCGGGTCCTCCCGGGAGGACGGGCCGCCCGCCACCGGGTTCGCCCCGCCCGCCTGACGCCCGGTCCGGCGGTCCCTCGGGTCACCGGCGGTCCCTCGGGTCAGAGGAAGGACGAGGGCGGGGTGTCGAGGTCTTCGAGTTCGATGCCGGGGGCCGCGAGGACCACGTCCCCGGCTATGTGGACGGTGTGGCGCTCGCCCGTGTCCAGGGTGCTGACCTGGTACTCGTCCACCGTCAGGGGGCCGTTGTCAGTGGGGTGCGCTTCACTTCTCAGCAGGGCCCAGGACTGGTCGACCGTGAGGGGGGCGAGCACCGGGTCCGTGAAGGCGACGAGCCTGACACGGGTCTCGGGGGAATCGGGGGTGAGACGCAGGAGTCGCGTGAGGGCGACGAGGAAGGCCGGGGAGCTGCCGGTGAAGGCGTGGGCGCGCACATTGCCTTCGGTGGCATCGGCTCCGGTGGGGTCCGTGCGGACCCAGGTGACGCCGTCGAGGGCCGCGCCGCGGACCTGCCAGCCGGCGGCGTGCAGTTCGAGGCGGATGGGGCGGCCCAGTTCGTCGACGGCCAGGTCGACGGAGCCCCGGTGATCACCGGAGGGGGTGGTGGTCTGGGCGACGTAGCGCCAGCCGGAGGGGCCCGGCGCGCAGTGGAAGTGTTCTTCGCCGAGGGGGGTGTGATCGTGCGGGTCATGGAGCGAATAACGGCCGCGGGGCATGGGTCCTCGGGTGACTTCCAGGAGCGGTAGCAGGGGGCGGGACGGGGCAGGCCCCCCGACACGGGGGTGCGGGGGGCCTGCCTTGATCCTCTGCGGACGTCTTCCGCGGATCTTCTCCGCGGAGTCCGTCAGTAGCGGTAGTGGTCCGCCTTGTACGGGCCCTCGACCTCGACGCCGATGTAGGCGGCCTGCTCCGGACGCAGGGTCGTGAGCTTGACGCCCAGCGCGTCCAGGTGGAGGCGGGCGACCTTCTCGTCCAGGTGCTTCGGCAGGACGTAGACGTCGGTCGGGTACTCCTGCGGCTTGGTGAAGAGCTCGATCTGGGCCAGGGTCTGGTCCGCGAAGGAGTTCGACATCACGAAGGAGGGGTGACCGGTCGCGTTGCCCAGGTTCAGCAGACGCCCCTCGGACAGCACGATCAGGACCTTGCCGTCCTCGAAGGTCCAGGTGTGGACCTGCGGCTTCACCTCGTCCTTGACGATCCCCGGGATCCGCGCGAGCCCGGCCATGTCGATCTCGTTGTCGAAGTGACCGATGTTGCCCACGATGGCCTGGTGCTTCATCCGGGCCATGTCACCGGCCATGATGATGTCCTTGTTGCCGGTCGTGGTGATGAAGATGTCCGCCGTCTCCACCACCTCGTCCAGCGTCGTCACCTGGTAGCCGTCCATCGCCGCCTGCAGCGCGCAGATCGGGTCGATCTCCGTGACGATCACCCGCGCGCCCTGGCCGCGCAGCGACTCCGCACAGCCCTTGCCCACGTCGCCGTAACCGAAGACCACGGCGGTCTTGCCACCGATCAGGACATCGGTGGCACGGTTGATGCCGTCGATCAGCGAGTGACGGCAGCCGTACTTGTTGTCGAACTTCGACTTCGTCACCGCGTCGTTCACGTTGATCGCCGGGAACAGCAGCGTGCCGTCACGGTGCATCTCGTACAGACGGTGCACGCCCGTCGTGGTCTCCTCGGTGACACCGCGGATCTCGGACGCCAGCTGGGTCCACTTCTGCGGGTTCTCGCCGAGGGTGCGGTTGAGGAGACGCAGGATGTGGGCGTACTCCTCGCTGTCCGCGGTGGCCGGGTCCGGGGCGGAGCCGGCCTTCTCGAACTCGACGCCCTTGTGGACGAGGAGGGTGGCGTCACCGCCGTCGTCCAGGATCATGTTCGGGCCGCCGGTGGGCGAGTTCGGCCAGGTGAGGGCCTGCTCGGTGCACCACCAGTACTCCTCCAGGGTCTCGCCCTTCCAGGCGAAGACCGGGACGCCCTGGGGGTTCTCCGGGGTGCCGTTCGGGCCGACGGCGATGGCCGCGGCGGCGTGGTCCTGGGTGGAGAAGATGTTGCAGGAGGCCCAGCGGACCTCGGCGCCGAGGGCGACCAGGGTCTCGATGAGGACGGCGGTCTGCACGGTCATGTGCAGGGAGCCGGTGACGCGGGCGCCGGCGAGGGGCTGCTGCTCGGCGTACTCGCGGCGGATCGACATCAGGCCGGGCATCTCATGCTCGGCGAGGGTGATCTCCTTGCGGCCGAAGGCGGCCAGGGAGAGGTCGGCGACCTTGAAGTCCTGGTGGGCTGCGGTCGTCATGACGGGGCTGCTCCTCATGGGTCGGGTGCGAGGGTCGTTCGGGGCGCCGGGCACCACGGCGGTGGTCCCTGGGCACAGGAATGCCCGGGACTTCCATGGTGCCGTCGTCGGAGGCCCTCTCTCCCTCGGCCGGTCAACGGGGACCGCCCGACCGCCATCAGCAGCGACGTCTGGCTGGTCACGAATCTACACCGATCGGCACGGCGGGCCACAGTCCGTATCGGGCCCCGGGGTGCCTCCCGGACAGCCCCGGAGCCGGGTCGAACGCGCCGGGCCCCCGGTCCGCGCGTACGGACCGGGGGCTCGGCGGGGCGGGCTCGATGGCCGGATTCAGTCGTTGGACCGGCGGCCCGTCTCACGGGCTGATCACCGGAGAGGAGCGACTTCGGAATCGGAAGGAGGCGGCCCGGAAGAAAGGTGGCCTCGGAAGGGGCCGGTGCCATGGGGCCGCGAGCCGGATCAGCGGCCCGGCGGGTCGGTGGCCCCGCGTGTCGGTGGCCCCGCGTGTCGGTGGCCCCGCGGGTCAGTGGCTCGGACCGCCCGGGGTCGCGGCCGGGTCCGGGCCCGCCGCGGCCTCCTTCTCGCTGTAGATGTCGGGCTCCAGGTAGATGACCCGGGCGATCGGGACGGCGGCGCGGATGCGCTCCTCGGCGGCGTTGATGGCCTGCGCGACCTCGGTCGCGGTGTCGTCGTGCGCGACGGCGATCTTGGCGGCGACGAGGAGCTCCTCGGGGCCGAGGTGGAGCGTGCGCATGTGGATGAGGCGGGTGACCGTCCTGCCGTCGACCACGGCGGCCTCGATCTTCTTGACCTCGTCGATGCCGGCGGACTCGCCCAGGAGCAGCGACTTGGTCTCGACGGCGAGGACGAGCGCGATCAGGATGAGCAGGACGCCGATGCAGAGGGTGCCGATGCCGTCCCAGACGCCGTTGCCGGTGAGCAGGGCGAGGCCGACGCCGCCGAGGGCCAGGATGAGGCCGACGAGGGCGCCGAGGTCCTCCAGGAGGACGACGGGGAGCTCGGGGGCCTTGGCGCGGCGGACGAACTCCTTCCAGGAGAGGTTGCCGCGGAGCGGGTTCGACTCCTTGATGGCGGTGCGGAAGGAGAAGGTCTCGGCGATGATCGCGAAGACGAGGACGCCGACCGGCCAGTACCAGGCCTCGATCTCGTGCGGGTGCTTGATCTTCTCGTAGCCCTCGTAGATGGCGAACATGCCGCCGACGGAGAAGAGCACGATGGAGACGAGGAACGCGTAGATGTACCGCTCGCGGCCGTAGCCGAAGGGGTGTTGCGGAGTGGCCTCGCGCCGGGCCTTCTTGCCGCCGAGGAGCAGCAGGCCCTGGTTGCCGGAGTCGGCGAGCGAGTGGACGCTCTCCGCGAGCATCGAGGACGAACCACTGAAGAGGAACGCCACGAACTTGGCTGCGGCGATCGCGAGATTCGCGGCGAGCGCCGCCACGATCGCCTTGGTTCCGCCTGACGCGCTCATGGGTGTACGGGTTCCCTTCGTCGGTGCTCCGGCTCGATCGCCGCGGTTCGGCCGGTCATTGTCGCATCAGGCCGCCACGGTGGCGCGGAAGACCGTACCCGCTCCGGTCAGTTGGATGCGCTCGCCCGCCGGGACGAAGACGGATTCGCCGGGGGCGAGGGAGAGTTCGCCCGCAGTCGGGCGGCCGGCGACGGCCAGCAGGATCTGGGGGGTGGGGACGGTGAGGTCGTTGGGGGCGGCGCCCTCCGCGCGGACGAAGCGGGAGAGGCGGAACTCGTCGGTCGGGGTCTCGTAGACCTCCTCGCCGGACGGGGAGGCCTCGGGGCGCAGGACGGCCGGGTCGGCCGGGTCGAAGCGGACGACCTTGAGGAGTTCGGGGACGTCGACGTGCTTGGGGGTGAGTCCGCAGCGCAGCACGTTGTCCGAGTTGGCCATGATCTCGACGCCGAGGCCGTCGAGGTAGGCGTGCGGGACGCCCGCGCCGAGGTAGAGGGCCTCGCCGGGCTGAAGCCGTACGTGGTGCAGGAGCATGGCGGCGACGACGCCGGGGTCGCTCGGGTAGTGGTGGGCGAGGCGCGCGTACGGGGCGTGCGCGCCGCCGAGGCGGTCGGCGGCGGCGGTGGCCTCGGCGACGGTGTGCGCCATCTCCTCGGGGTCGGCGGTGAGGAGGGCCGTCAGGACCTCGCGGAGCGCGGCCTCCTCGGGGTGGGCGTGCAGCAGGTCGACGTACGGCTTGAGGGAGTCGACGCCGAGCGCGGCGATCAGGTCGGCGGCGTCGACGGGGGTGCGGAAGCCGCAGAAGCCCTCGAAGGGGGTGAGGGCGCAGATCAGCTCGGGCTTGTGGTGGGCGTCCTTGTAGGTGCGGTGCGGGGCGTCGACCGGGATGCCCGCAGCCTCCTCGGCTGCGAATCCGGAGCGCGCCCGGTCGAGGTCGGGGTGGACCTGGAGGGAGAGCGGGGCGCCGGCGGCGAGGACCTTGAAGAGGAAGGGGAGGCGCGGGCCGAACCTCTCGACGGTCCGCTCGCCCAGTTCGCGTACGGGGTCGGCGTCGATGAGCTCGTTCAGCGGGCCGCGCCCGGTGCGGGAGGGGGCACCGGGGTGGGCGCCCATCCACATCTCGGCCTGCGGCTCGCCGGTGGGGGCGGTGCCCAGGAGTTCCGGGATGGCCGTCGTGGATCCCCAGGCGTAGGGGCGGACGGTGTTGACGAGGCGGTCCATGGGGCCTGCCAGCTCCTCGGGTGGGTGACGGATGTGCGGGTGTCCGGGGACACGGGAGACAGATGACAGGGGGCGGGTGACGGGTGGGTGACCGGGTGGTGGACGGTACGGGGTCGGTGCGGGGTCGGCGCCGCGCGCCGCGGCGTCCGGTGCGGTCCGGCGGCTACGGGGCCGGGGCGGGCCGGGTGGCCAGGGCCAGGTAGACGGCCGCGAAGTCGGTCACGGCGAGGAGTTCCGCGAGCGTCTCCAGGTCGCCGCCCTCCTCCAGCTCCAGCTCGCTGACGGCGGTGTCGTGGCCGAGGGCCAGTTCCCGGGCGGCGGGGGCCGCGCTGAGGCCGCCGGCGGGCCGGTCGCGGAGGAGGACCACCCGGGCCCGCAGGGCCTGCGGCTCGTCGACCCGGTCGCGGAAGAAGTCGTCGGGGTCGGCGCCCGCCGCGTAGTCGCCGGCGAGCAGGACGCCGTGCGCGGGCAGGGCCTCGGGGAGTTCGGCGGCGAGGGCGGGCAGTCCGGCGAGCTCCGCCAGTACGGCGGCGAAACGGCGGCCGGCCGGGCCCGCGGCGCTGCCCTCGGTCCAGATCAGCGGGAGCGAGTCCGCCAGTTCGGCGGCGAGGGTCTTCGCCGGGTTGCTGTACGTGGCGACGGCCGGGCCGCAGCGTTCGGCCGTGCGGTCCAGGCGGTCGGCGACCTTCTCCAGGGCCTCGGGCGGCGCCTCCAGGAGGCCGACGCGGTCGAGGAGGGCGAGCAGCGGGGTGAACAGGGCCCAGAGGGCGCCGGGGCTGGCCGCGATGTTCTCGGCGTACTCGTCGGGTGCCTCGTTGGGGGCGACGGCCATCGGCACGAACAGTCCGTGCGAGCCGCCGACCGCCTCCACGAGCGGGGAGCCCTGGGGGGCGACGGCGACGACCGTGATGCCGCGGCGGTAGGCCTGCTCGGCCAGGAGCGCGAGGCCCGGTTCGGAGCCGTCGGTGGTGGGGAGCAGCAGCAGGTCCACCGAACCGGCCCAGCCGGGCAGCGCCCAGCGCAGGGCTCCTGCGGCGGGGGCCACGCCGGTGGGGCGGAGGCGTACGACGGGGGCGGAGGCTCCGGCGAGGGCGCCGATCAGGTCGGCGACGCCGGTGGCGGCGGTGCCGGGGCCCGCGACGAGGACCGCGCGGGGGCGGCCCTCGGGGCGGAGGTCGGCGATGCCGGCGTCGGCGGCGTGGCGGGTGGCGGTCCGCACCCGCGCGCCGGCTTCGGCGGCGCCGCGGAGGAGGCCCCGGCGGTCGGCCAGGGCGAGGTCGTCCGGGCTGTCGAGGAGGGTCTCGTCGAGCATCTGGTGCCTCCCGGGTGAGCGGGTTCGGTGGGGCGCCTCGGGCGGGGAGCGGGGCGGTGTCTTCGGGTGCGCCCGGCCTCCGGCCGGACTTCTCGGTCCCGCTCGCACCATCCGTACCACCGAGTGCGCGGAGGTGCGGGTCTTCCCGTAAGTGGTACCCGCCGTCGGCGTCCGTCGCTCGTGGTGGTCCCGGAGCCGGTCGGCGGCCGTCGTCCTCGGGGGCGGTCGGTGCCTGTCCGGCCGTGATCCGCCCGACGGGCCTTACGCCGGGCGGCGGGCCTCGTCCGTGAGGAGGACGGGGATGCCGTCGCGGACCGGGTAGGCGAGGCCGCAGTCGGTGCCCGTGCAGACCAGCTCCGGGGCCTCGTCCGCCGTGCGGTCGTTGAGCGGGGCGTGGCACGCGGGGCAGGCCAGGATCTCCAGGAGGCCGGCTTCGAGCGGCATGGGGTGGTCCCTTCGGACGAACTGCGGACGGACGGTGGTGGTGCTGCCCTCGGGCCGGGTCTTCGGACCCGGCTCTCGGACCGTGCCCCGGGGCCGGGTCTTCGGACCCGGTCCTCGGACCGGCCTCGGGGCCGGGTCTTCGGGCCGGGGCCTCGGAT
The DNA here is from genome assembly GCF_053618675.1 of Streptomyces sp. NPDC055632. NCBI lineage: Bacteria > Bacillati > Actinomycetota > Actinomycetes > Kitasatosporales > Streptomycetaceae > Streptomyces > Streptomyces sp. NPDC055632. The sequence goes on from NZ_JBSHHY010000043.1 coordinate 9,368, forward strand.
CGGCCGTCGGGCCAGGTCAGCCTACCGCCGGGGAACGGGGGTCGCCCCGTTCCCCGGCGGTGGGCGCGGGGTCAGTCCGTCGCCCGGACCAGGGCGAGGACCTCGTCGCGGACGCGGGCCGCGGTGGCCTCGTCGCGGGCCTCGACGTTGAGGCGCAGCAGCGGCTCGGTGTTGGAGGCGCGGAGGTTGAACCACCAGTCGGCGGCGGTGACGGTGAGGCCGTCGAGCTCGTCGAGGGTGATCCCGTCCCCGCCCTCGTACGCCGCCCGGACGCGGGCCGTGCTGGCGGCCTGGTCGGTGACGGTGGAGTTGATCTCGCCGGAGGAGGCGTAGCGGTCGTAGGCGGCGACCAGCTCCGAGAGGGTGCCCGCCTGGCCACCGAGGGCCGCGAGGACGTGGAGCGCGGCGAGCATGCCGGTGTCCGCGTTCCAGAAGTCCCGGAAGTAGTAGTGCGCCGAGTGCTCGCCGCCGAAGATCGCGCCGGTCTTCGCCATCTCCTCCTTGATGAAGGAGTGGCCGACGCGGGTGCGGACGGCCTCGCCGCCCTGCTCGCGGACGACCTCGGGCACGGACCAGGAGGTGATCAGGTTGTGGATGATCGTTCCGCCAGGGTGCTTGGCGAGTTCGCGGGCGGCGACGAGGGCCGTGATCGCGGACGGGGAGACCGGCTCGCCGCGCTCGTCGACGACGAAGCAGCGGTCGGCGTCGCCGTCGAAGGCGAGGCCGATGTCGGCGCCCTCGGCGAGGACGCGGGCCTGGAGGTCCACGATGTTCTTCGGGTCGAGCGGGTTGGCCTCGTGGTTCGGGAAGGTGCCGTCCAGCTCGAAGTACATCGGGACGGTGTCGAGCGGGAGGCCCGCGAAGACGGTGGGGACGGTGTGGCCGCCCATGCCGTTGCCCGCGTCGACGACGACCTTGAGCGGGCGGATGCCGGCGAGGTCGACGAGGCCCTTGAGGTGGGCCGCGTAGTCGTCGAGGGTGTCCCGCTCGGTGATGGCGCCGGGGGTGGCGGCGGCCTCGGGGGCGCCCTTCTCCGACCACTCCTCGGCCAGCGCGCGGATGTCGGCGAGGCCGGTGTCCTGGCCGACGGGGGCGGCTCCGGCGCGGCACATCTTGATGCCGTTGTACTGCGCCGGGTTGTGGGAGGCGGTGAACATCGCGCCGGGCAGGCCGAGGCTGCCGGAGGCGAAGTACAGCTGGTCGGTGGAGCAGAGGCCGATGAGGGTGACGTCGGCGCCGAGGCGGGCCGCGCCGCGCGCGAAGGCTCCCGCGAGGCCGGGCGACGAAGGGCGCATGTCGTGGCCGACGACGATCGCGTCCGCGTCCGTCACCCGGACGAAGGCGGCGCCGAAGAGCTCGGCGAGCGTCTCGTCCCACTGGTCGGGTACCACTCCGCGGATGTCGTACGCCTTCACGATCTGCGACAGATCGGCAGTCACGGATCCACCCTCCTGAGTTCTGGGCACGCGTGTGCGGCGCGTGTACGGAACGCCAAAACTACCCGGAGTGGGGCGGGGGGATGCGGACGGTGGCCGGTTGCGCTCAGTTGTCGGGGGAACGGAGCACCCTGAGGTGCCCGCGGCGCCCGACCTCCATGGGATCGCCGCCGCGGCCTCCGCCGCCCTTGCCGCCGGCTCCGGCCGCGCGCTCCTGGGGGCGGGCCGCCTCCCGTACCGCGTTGGCCAGGGCTTCGAGGTCGTCGCCGCTGGGGCGGGTGGGGGCGGATCCGTCGGAGAGCCGCACGACCTCCCAGCCGCGCGGGGCGGTGAGGCGCTCACTGTGCTCGGCGCACAGGTCGTAGCAGTGGGGCTCGGCGTAGGTGGCGAGCGGGCCGAGGACCGCAGTCGAGTCGGCATAGACGTACGTCAGTGTCGCGACGGCAGGGCGGCCGCACGCGGTGCGCGAACAGCGACGTACAGGGCTCACGACGTTGGACGGTACCGCACTCTTGAGCGGGCCGCGACGACTCTCCCTCAGGTCACTCCACCGTGTCGCGGTGTGAACCGCGCCATACCCCTGTCCGGGGCGGCCGTTCCGACCTGCGGGGGAGGTCTCGCAGGGGTCCCGGGGCAGGTGGAGATTCGGACAGTCTGGGATACGAATCCGGTCAATCGGGGCCAGATGGCCGATCGCGACGGACCACCGAATCGGGCGCGCGATTGGCCGGAATGTTCAGGTTTCGACAGGAGGGGCGGGTGCGGGGCGGAGAGGGGACGGGAACGGGTCCGGGGCTCGGCAGGAGGTGGCGAGGACACGCCACGGTACGGAGGACCGATGGGGGTTACGCTGCGTCGGTGATGGACAGTCCTGTGCCGCCGAGCCCCCCGCACCGTCCCGCGGAGCCCCCGGCGGAGCCCCGGGTCCGCCGCCGCGACCGGCACGGCCGCGGGATGCGGGGACCCGTCGCGCCGCCGCAGGTACCGCTCTCCGCGAGCCGGGCCGACACCTTCCGCGATCTGGTCCTCGACTCGGTGGAGCGCCTCGAACGGCGCTGGCCGCAGCTGGCCGACGTCGAGTTCCTGGTCCTGGAGGTGCCGCCGCCCGTGCCGGGCGAGACGGTGCCGCTGGGCGGTTCGCTCCCGGCGGAGAAGGGCGAGCCCGCCCGGGTGGTCGTCTACCGGCGACCGGTCGAGATCCGCTCGAAGAACCGGGACGAGCGGGCGCTCCTGGTCCACGAGGTGGTCGTGGAGCAGGTCGCCGAGCTCCTCGGGCTCTCCCCCGAGTCGGTCGATCCCCGGTACGGGCAGGACTGAGGCGGGCGGGACTGAGGCGGGCGGGACTGAGGCGGGCGGGGCCGGGGGCCGGGGCCTTGAGGGACGGCCTCACGGGCCGGGCCGGACTAGGTCGGGCCGGGCCGAGTCGGACCGGGGCCGCACGCGACGGCCTCACGGGCCGGGCCCGTGGTCGTACGGCTCCGCTTCCCGTCGTACGGCCCGCCCCCTCCGGTTTCACCCGTAGGGGGCGGTCCCACCCGTAGGGCCCCGGGCCTCAGTCCAGTACCCCCAGGTCCTGGTGGGCCGACGGGACCTCGACCGTGCCCCGGTCGTCGGCGAGGGCCTGGACGGTGAACATCGGGATGCCGTCCTGCGGCACGGTGAGCGTCCGCGACGCGTACACCTTGCCGCCCGAGACCGGTTCGACGGTCAGCGCGTAGGAGCCCTTGAGGCCCTGCGGGGCGATGTCGGTGAAGGCCGCCGTCGTGCCCGCCTTGACCGTGACCGTCTTCGTCACCGGCGCGCCCGCCTCGGAGCCGGCCGAGGCCGTGATCCTGACCTGCGCGTCGGCCTCGGGGGCGGTCAGGGAGAGCGTCGAGGCCCCGGCGCGGTTGTCGGCGGCGGTCGCGCGGGCGGAGATCGCCCCCGCCGCCGGGATGAAGGCGATCTCGCTCTTGTCGCCCTTGCCCCGGACGACCTGGAGGGCGGCCACGACCGGGACGGGCCGCTTCGGGTCCTCCGGGCCGAGGAACAGGGAGGCCGCCGAGCCCCGGGTGAGGTCCGGCAGGTCGATGGAGGCCGTCATCCCGGACTTCACGTGCAGGGTGTCGGCGCCCGCCGGGACGATCGCGCCGCTCGCGGTGGACAGCTTGACCTTCAGGTCGGCGTCGTCCTCGCCGGGGGCGAAGACCACCAGCCGCACCGAGGCCGCGTCGGCCGGGATGCCGGGGAGCACGACGCTGCCCGACGGGTCGGCCGAGGCGGAGATCCAGTCGCTGCCGAGCTTGTCGTCGGCGACGCCGACGGCCGCGCCGACGCGCCCGCTGCGGGTGGTGACGTGGACGGTGACGTCCCGCTGGGCGGCCTCCTGGGTGAGGGTGGGGAGGAGGACCGGGACCGTGGAGTGGGCGGGGACCGGGATGCCCTCGGTGAACTGGGACTTCAGGACGCCCTCGGGGCCGTACAGCTCGATGTCGGCGACGGCGGCGGTGTCGTCCGGGTTGGTGAGGTGGACGTAGTCGTGGCGGGCCTGGGCGGTGGAGGCCGCCGGGAACCAGAAGTCGGTGTCGGGGGCGCCGCAGGTGAGGCCGAGGAGGCCGCGCGGGCCGCCCGCCGGGACGACGGTGGTCTGCTGGACGGTCCAGCCGGAGGCGAGGGCGCCGGTGGCCGAGCCGGTGAGGGCGGGCACGGCCGCGCCGTCAGCCCGGGCGGTGACGGGCTTGCCGGGGGCCGTGACGGTGGCGGGGGCCTTGGCGGTCGCGGGCGGCTTCTTGCCGCCGGTCCCGCCGTCGGCGGTCGCGCCCGCGGCGGGCCTCAGGAGGGCCGTGGACCGCCCGGCCCCGTCCTTGCCGGCGCCCGTGCCCTTGCCGGCCGCCGCGCCCGTCGGGGTGTACGAGGTGTAGACGGTCTCGGCGACCTCGGAGGAGCTGGGGACCGGGCAGGCCAGGCCGACCCGCTCGACCGGCAGCCGGGTGGTGGCCTTCGTCGTCCCGGGGGCGGCGGTGCCGTCGGGAGCGGTGAGGGCGGCGAAGCCGGTGACGGCGGCGAGGGCCGTGGCGCCCGCGATCAGGGAGAGGGTCGTGCGCTTCACTGGTTGCCGCTTCCGTCACGCTGCTCGGTCTCGTGGCCCTGGGGGTGCCCGTATCCGTAGCCGTACGGGTCGTACTGCTGCGGGTCGTAGCCCTGCTGCTGCTCGTAGCCCTGTCCGCCGTACTGCTGCTGCTCGTACCCCTGCGGGTCGTACTGCTGCTGCTCGTAGCCCTGCTGGGGGTACGCGTAGGGCTGCTGCTGGTACGGGTCGGCCGCGTACTCCTGGTAGGGGACCTGGTCGGCGTAGGGCTGCTCCCCGGTCTGCTCCTGGGCGGGGGCAGGGGCCTGGGCGTAGGCGGGGTCGTACGCGCCGTCCCATTCCGCCTCCCGGTCGCCGGGCTCGTGGGACTGCTGCCCGGGGATCGGGACCGGCTCGTGCCCGGGCGCGTCGGCGAGTGCCTGCTCCGCGGCCTCCGCCTCGGCGGCGGCGCGCAGGCGGCGGGCGCGGCGGCCGTCGCCCTCGGCGGCCTGGGCGGGGATCGCGAGCTCCTCGTCGGGCAGGTCGTCGTCGATCTCGCGGCGGCGGCCGGGCAGGGCGAGGACGAGGAGGACGACGCCGAGGGCGACCTGGGTCCAGATCCACGCGGTGTGGGTGAGCGGCTCGTCGTACGTGACGTCGAGGCGGCCGCCCTGGGCGGGGAGTTCGAAGCCCTGGGCCCAGCCGTCGACGGTGGTCCCCTTCAGCTCCTTGCCGTCGAGGGTGGCGGTCCAGCCCTCGGCGGCGCGGTCGGCGAGGCGCAGGACGCGGCCCGCGGGGCCCGCGGGGACCTCGGTGTGGACCTCGACGGGGCCGGCGGCGACGGGGACGGCCTTGGCGGTCTCCTCGGCGGCGGGCGGCACGATCATGACGCGGGCGATCTCGCGGTCCACGCGCCAGAGCGCGCTGCCGTCGATCTGGCTGAGGCGGCTGAGGCCGGGGGTGGCGTCGAGGACGCGGCTCATCTGGCGGGGCGCCCCGTCCCGTACGAGGACGTAGCGGATCGCGTAGCCGCTGAGCTGCTCGGTCTGGTCGGCGCCGGAGCCGGCGACGAGGAGGGCGACGGTCCGGTCGAGGTGCGGGTCGCCCTCGGCGGTGGCGGTGAGCTCGGCGTCGCCGAGGCGGGCGCCGGAGCCGCGGACCAGGGTGTAGGCGACCTCGCCGGGGGTGGAGCCGCCGAGGACGAGGGTGCGGGGCTGGTCGCGGGTGGTGCTCTCCTCGGCGACGAAGGCCGGGACCTGGACCGGGTCGCGGCGGGTCAGCGGGCCGTCGGCGCCGCCGATCATCCAGCCGGCGGCGGCGAGGGCGGGGCCGGCGGCGCAGGCGAGGGCGACGAGGGCGGCGACGGGCTGGCGCCAGCCGAAGCCGTGGGCGGCGACGCGGGTGCGTCCGCCCTCGGCGCCGATCAGGCCGGCGGCGATGAGGGCGGCGCCGTAGACGAGGGTGGCGGGGCCGGCCCAGCCGGTGCCGCCCGCGCCGTTGGTCAGGACGGCGAGGAGGAGGCCGGCGAGGGCGGCGGCCCAGGCGGCGTGGACGGCGAGCCGGCGCTCCTCGCGCAGCAGTCCGGCCAGGCCGGCGAGGACGAGGCCGATCAGGAGGAGGCCGCCGGTGGTGCCGGGGCCGCCGGGGCTGGTGCCGAGCAGGTCGAGCGCGGTGGCGGTGCCCGTGCGCAGGTCGACGCCGGCCTCGCGCAGGAGGGCGGAGGGGTCGGTCAGGAGGGTGAGCGACCAGGGGGCGAGGACGAGCAGGGGGGTGCCGACGGCGGCGAGGAAGCGGAGCCCGTACGCGGTGGCGTCGGAGCGGCGGACGGCGAGGACGCCGAGGCCGAGGAGGACGGCGAGGGGCCAGACGACCGGGGTGAACGCGGTCGTGAAGGTGAGCAGGAGGGCGTACGCCCAGGTGGCGCGCCAGCTGCCCCGGTCGGGCCGGTTGAAGCCGTGGGCGGCGACGGCGGCGCGGCCGATCAGCGGGAGCAGGATCGCGAGGACGGCGGTGCCGAGCCGGCCGGTGGCGAGGGCGCCGGTGGCGGCGGGCAGGAAGGCGTACGCGACGGCGCCCCAGGCGCGCAGGAGGCGGGACTCGACGATGCCCCGGGAGGCGAAGTACGCGGTGAGGCCGGCGAGCGGGACCGAGCAGACGAGCAGCAGGGTCAGCGCGGTGGAGGTGGAGCCGAGGAACAGCGCGGAGAGCGCGGCCAGGACGGCGAGGTAGGGCGGGGCGGACTGGGTGCCGCCGGTGCCGAGGGGGTGCCAGGTGTCGGCGTAGCGGGACCAGAGTCCGGAGACGGTGTCGGGGGCGGGCAGCAGGGCGCCGCCGGCCAGCGAGCCGCCGGAGAAGAGGTTGCGGCAGGCGACGAGGGAGACGACGAGGAGGAGGGCGAAGAGGACCGGGCCGGGTCTGCGGGCGATCTTCTTGAGCCGGGCGAACTGCTCGATCTCCAGGTAGTCGGCGTCGTCGCCGCCGGGGCCCGACTCGACGACGCCGTGGCGGGAGCCGCCGGAGTCGGCCTCGTTGCCGCCGAAGTTGGCGGTGAGCTGTTCGACGGCGGCGCGGACGGTGGCGCCGGGCGGCGGGAACAGCGGGCGGAGTTCGCCCGCGGCGACGGCGGGGTTCTTGCGCCGCTTGCGGGCGGCGAGGATCTTCTCGGGGCGCAGCAGGGTGGCGAGGAGGCCCATGACCTCGTCGACGGCCTGCCCGGGGACCTTGCCGACGAGGTAGGCGAGGGTGCGGAGCAGGGTGCTGAGGACGAGCCGCACGAAGACGTACGGGAGGGCGGCGCCGCGGGTGTTGGCGAGGAGCGTGTAGACGGCTCCGGCCTTGTCGACGCGGTGCGGGTTGGCGGCGGTGCGGCCGGCGCAGTCGACGGTGCGGCGCTCGCGGGCGGCGGCCTCGGCGTGCCGCAGGACGGCGTCGGGGGCGATGAGGACGCGGTGGCCGGCGGCGTGGGCGCGCCAGCACAGGTCGACGTCGTCGCGCATGAGGGGCAGACGGCGGTCGAAGCCGCCGAGCTCCTCGAAGACGTCGCGGCGGATCAGCATGCCGGCGGTGGAGACGGAGAGGACGGAGCGGACCTGGTCGTGCTGGCCCTGGTCCTGCTCGCGGCGGTCGAGGCCGGTCCAGCGGCGGCCGCTGCGGGCGATGGAGACGCCGGTCTCCAGGAGCTGCTTCCGGTCGTACCAGCCGCGCAGCTTGGGGCCGACGACGGCGGCGTACGCGTCGGAGTCGGCGACGCGCAGGAGTTCGGCGAGGGCGTCGGGCTCGGGCGCGCAGTCGTCGTGGAGGAGCCAGAGCCACTGGACCGGTTCGCCGTGCGGGAGTTCGGGGAGGTCGTAGGCCTCGTCGTTCCAGGTGCGGTTGACGGGGTCCCAGCCGCTGGGGCGCTTCAGGTAGGGCAGGTCCTCGGGTCCGAGCACGGGCGCGGTGCGGGCCGCCTCCTCGACGGCGGCGCCGAAGCCGGTGCGGCGCGCGAGGTGCAGGACGCGGTCGGCGCCGACGGCGTCGGCGACGAGCTGTGCGGAGTCGTCGGCGCTGCCGGTGTCGGCCGCGACCACGTTCTGCACGGGGCGTTCCTGGGCGAGCAGGCCGGCGAGGGCGTCGGGCAGCCAGCGGGCGCCGTCGTGGGTGACGAGCACGGCGGTGACGACGTGTCGCGGGAACTCAGGAGTTGAGGACATCGAGCTACGGGCCCTCCGGCCGGGGGTCGCCCGCGGGGGGCGTGGGAGCGTCTCGGACGGAGGCCCACACTAACGGCTGTGCGCGGAGCGGTCCGCCGCCCTGTGGACAGAGCTCCCGGGCCCCTGTGGACAGAGGGGACGGAACGGTCGTGGGGAGGGGGCGGGGCGGGGCGCCCGGGGAGGGCGGGGAAGCGAGGACCGCGGAGGGCCCGGAGCACGCGGGGAAGCGATGACCGCGGGAACGCCGAACGGTCCGCCTTCCGTGCTCATGTGCACGGGGGCGGACCGTTCGGGTCGTCCTGATGCGCGCGTCTCGGCGCGGTCCCGGTGGACGCGTCCCGGCTCGGGGGTCCGGACGCGGTCGGGTGCCGGCGGTGCGGGCGGCGGCCGGGGCTGCTTTCCGGCCGGCGGCGGTTCAGACGGCGGCCTTCTTCAGGCGGCGCCGCTCGCGCTCGGAGAGGCCGCCCCAGATGCCGAAGCGCTCGTCGTTCTGCAAGGCGTATTCGAGGCATTCGGAGCGGACCTCGCAGGCGAGGCAGACCTTCTTGGCCTCGCGGGTCGAGCCGCCCTTCTCGGGGAAGAAGGACTCGGGATCGGTCTGGGCGCACAGCGCGCGCTCCTGCCAGCCGAGTTCCTCGTCCGCGTCCTCGACCAGCAGTTCCTGGAACAACTCGGTCATGTGCGCCCCTCGTCTGTTCTGTGCGTCCCCGTGGAGTTGCCGTGCGGGCACGGCCGAACGACACGAGTGAAATTACAAGTTCGTGCTCTGTGCGAGTCAAGCTGAGATCTGCTATTGGGCCCCGTATTCACTCTGCGGAACCAAGCGTATGCACTAAGTGTTCAAATCACCAAAAACCGTGACACATGCCAACGGCGCAACCACGCGGCACGGCCTTCGTGAAGGAGGACGTCCGGGACTTGGATCTTGTTGCCATCCAGCCACGGAAGCGATCCGGATCACAGTCGGGTCACGAGCCGCCCCCGTCAGGGACCGACACGCGCGCGCCGCCACGTTCACGGACATGGTCGAAGCGCCATCTCTCCTGGTCCGCGCATGAGCAAACCTTTCTCCAGAGAGGGCAACCGGATGAGGTGAAACATTACCGCCAAATCGGGCATTGAGTTGACAGTCGGGTGCCCCTCCGGCCACCTTTGGTGGCATGCCAGCGACCGCAGCGCCCTCCGCGACCCGCATCCGTGGGTTCCGCCGCGCTGTCCAGGCGCGCTGTTGCTGTTGCTGTCCCAGCTGTTGATGCCGCAGAGCTCCAGCTTCTTCCCCCAGCGTCACCCGCGTCATCCGTGTCACCGCTCTTCTCGTGACCCCCCACCGCTTCTGTTTCTGCTGAGGAACCACCCCACCCCATGAACATGGACAGCGACCTCCAGATCGCCGGCGACATCATGGAGGTCCCCCACCTCCTCCAGCCCGAGCGCGTCCACCCCGTGACCGTGGCCGATTTCGTCGGCCTCGCGCGCTCGATCGCCGAGGACCGCTCCCAGTGGGCCCCGCACGTCGAGTACGACGCCACCACCCGCTGGTACCACCGCCTGCGCACCGGGCCGGGCTACGAGGTCTGGCTGCTCTCCTGGGTGCCCGGACAGGGCAGCGGGCTCCACGACCACGGCGTCTCCTCCGGCGTCCTCACCGTCCTGGAGGGCGAGCTGACGGAGCGCACGGACCGGGGCGTGCGGACGCTCGCGGGCGGCGCGCAGCGCGTGTTCGCGCCCGGGTACGTCCACGAGGTCGTCAACGACTCCCTGGAGCCGGCCGTCAGCCTGCACGTCTACTTCCCGGGCCTCACCGAGATGCCCATGCACGAGTCGCTCCGCGCGCAGTGCGCCCCGGTGGCCCCCGCCCCGGTCGCGCCGGGAGTGATCGTCGCCTGACACACTGCCGTACATGCGCATTGTGGTTCTGGCCGGCGGCATCGGTGGTGCCCGTTTCCTTCGCGGCCTCAAGCAGGCCGTGCCGGACGCGGAGATCACGGTCGTCGGCAACACCGGTGACGACATCCATCTCTTCGGGCTGAAGGTCTGCCCCGACCTGGACACGGTGATGTACACCCTCGGCGGGGGCATCAACGAGGAGCAGGGCTGGGGGCGTACGGACGAGTCCTTCACCGTCAAGGAGGAGCTCGCGGCGTACGGCGTCGGGCCCGAGTGGTTCGGCCTCGGCGACCGGGACTTCGCGACCCACATCGTCCGCACCCAGATGCTCGGCGCGGGCTACCCGCTGAGCGCCGTCACCGAGGCGCTGTGCGCCCGCTGGCGGCCGGGCGTCCGCCTGCTCCCCATGTCCGACGACCGCGTCGAGACCCACGTGGCCATCGAGGTCGACGGCGAGCGGCGGGCGGTGCACTTCCAGGAGTACTGGGTGAAGCTGCGCGCCTCCGTCGACGCGAAGGCCGTCGTGCCGGTCGGCGCGGAGGCCGCGAAGCCGGCGCCGGGCGTCCTGGAGGCGATCGCCGAGGCGGACCTGATCCTCTTCCCGCCGTCCAACCCGGTCGTGTCCGTCGGCACGATCCTGGCCGTGCCCGGGATCCGCGAGGCGGTCGCCGCGGCCGGGGCGCCGGTCGTGGGCCTCTCCCCCATCGTCGGGGACGCGCCCGTGCGCGGCATGGCCGACAAGGTCCTCGCGGCGGTGGGCGTGGAGTCCACGGCGGCGGCGGTGGCCCGGCACTACGGCTCCGAGCTGCTCGACGGCTGGCTCGTGGACACCGTGGACGCGGGCGCGGTGGCGGACGTCGAGGCGGCGGGCATCGCCTGCCGGGCGGTGCCGCTGATGATGACGGACGTGGACGCGACGGCGGCGATGGCCCGCGAGGCCCTCGCGCTTGCCGAGGAGGTACGGGGGTGACCGCCGCCCCCTCGTACCGGGTCTGGGCGCTGCCCGGGCTGCCCGAGGTGGCGGCCGGGGACGACCTGGCCAAGCTGATCGCCTCCGTCTCCCCGGAACTGGCCGACGGGGACGTGCTGCTCGTCACCTCCAAGATCGTGAGCAAGGCGGAGGGGCGGGTGGTCGCCGCCGACGACCGCGAGGAGGCCATCGACGCCGAGACCGTCCGGGTGGTGGCGCGGCGCGGGACCCTGCGGATCGTCGAGAACCGGCAGGGGCTCGTCATGGCCGCCGCCGGGGTCGACGCCTCCAACACCCCCGCCGGGACGGTCCTCCTGCTGCCCGAGGACCCGGACGCCTCGGCCCGCCGGATCCGCGCGGGGCTGCGCGAGGCGCTCGGCGTGGACGTGGGCGTCGTCGTCACGGACACCTTCGGGCGTCCCTGGCGCGGCGGGCTCACGGACGTGGCGATCGGGGCCGCCGGGGTGCGGGTCCTGGACGACCTGCGCGGCGGGACCGACGCGCACGGCAACCCGCTGAGCGCGACCGTGGTCGCCACCGCCGACGAACTCGCCGCCGCCGGGGACCTGGTGAAGGGCAAGGCGGCCGGGCTGCCGGTGGCCGTCGTCCGGGGCCTGCCGCACGTGGTGGGCGGGGACGGGGAGCCGGGGGCACGCGCGCTCGTGCGGAGCGCGGCCGACGACATGTTCCGGCTGGGCACCTCCGAGGCCGTGCGGGAGGCGGTGACGCTGCGGCGGACCGTACGGGAGTTCACGGCCGAGCCGGTCGACCCGGGGGCGGTGCGGCGCGCGGTCGCCGCGGCCGTGACGGCGCCCGCCCCGCACCACACCACCCCCTGGCGGTTCGTGCTCCTGGAGTCGGCGGGGTCGCGGACGCGGCTGCTCGACGCGATGCGGGAGGCGTGGATCGCGGACCTGCGGCGCGACGGGAAGTCCGAGGAGTCGATCGCGAAGCGGGTCCGGCGCGGGGACGTCCTGCGCGACGCGCCCTACCTGGCCGTGCCCTGTCTGGTCATGGACGGCTCCCACCACTACGGCGACCCGCGCCGGGACACCGCCGAGCGCGAGATGTTCCTGGTCGCGGCGGGCGCGGGCGTCCAGAACTTTCTGGTGGCGCTCGCGGGCGAGCGGCTCGGCTCGGCGTGGGTGTCCTCGACGATGTTCTGCCGGGACGTCGTACGGGAGGTCCTCGGCCTGCCGGACGACTGGGACCCGCTCGGCGCGGTGGCGATCGGGCATCCGGCGGCCGCGCCGCGGGAGCGGGCGGCGCGGACGGCTTCGGAGTTCGTCGAGGTGCGCTGATCCCGCCGGCCGGGCCGGGGTCAGAGGGCCGCGATGTTCCCCGGGGTCATCCGGGGCGCCCTGCGGGGCGGGATCCGGCCGCTGAGGAGGATCAGGCGGGCGGCCCGGTGGCGCTGGCCCTCGTAGGGGGCCAGGAGGTCGAGCATGGCCGCGTCGTCGGCCGTGCGGTCGCCCCCGAGGGCCCAGCCGACGATGCCGGGCAGGTGGTAGTCGCCGGTGGTGACCTCGTCGGGGGCGCCGTGGCTGCGCTGGACCACCTCGGCGCTCGTCCAGGGGCCGACGCCCGGGATCAGCTCCAGGCGCCTGCGGGCCCCGGCCGGGTCCATGTCCGCGGCCTCCTCCATGCGGCGGGCCACCCGGCACACGCGCAGGACCGTCGCGGCCCGTTTGTCGTCCACGCCCGCACGGTGCCACTCCCAGGACGGAATCAGGCTCCACGCGCGCGCGTCCGGCATGACGTGCATGCCGTCGGGGACCGGGCCCGGCGCCGGCTCCCCGTACTTCCGCACCAGGAGCCGCCAGGCCCGGTACGCCTCGTCCGTCGTGACCTTCTGCTCCAGGATCGACGGGATCAGCGACTCCAGGACCAGGCCGGTGCGGACGAGGCGCAGGCCGGGGCGGCGGCGGTGGACGGCGGCGAGGAGCCCGTGGCGGGGCGTGAAGGCGGCCGGGTCGTCCTCGGCGCCGAGCAGCGCGGGGAGGCGGTCCAGGAGCCACGCGGCGCCCCCGCCCCACGCCTGCGCCTCCGCGACGCCGTCCCGTGCGGTGACGCGGAGGGTCCCCGGGCCCTCGGGCGTCCGGCAGGCCCGCCAGAACGAGCCGTCCCGGGCCGCCCGGAAGGCGGGGTCCGCCGGGCCCCGGCGGAGGGGGCCGAGGGTGAGGCCGAGGTCCGTCCCCGCGGGGAGGGGGAGGGAGCGGACGCGGGGCGGGGGCCCAGGGGTGCGGCCGGTCGCCCGTGCGGGTGCGGTGGGTCTCTGCGGGAAGCGGCCGGCCATGGGACGAGCGTAATGGCGTCCCGGGCGGAAGCCGTCCGGTGGACGGGGCCCGGTGCGGCCCCCGCCGTTCCCCCGCCCGTCCCCCACTGGTCCGGCGAGAAGCTACTGGTCCGACGAGAAGCGGACCGTGCCCGCCGGGAGGGTGGCGTCGCACCAGACGCGGATGCCGTCGCGGAGTTCGTTGTCGGCGCCGATCCGGGCGCCGTCGCCGATGACCGCCCCGCTGAGGACCGTCCGCGCGCCTATGCGGGCGCCCGCGCCGATCAGGGAGTCGGTGATCACCGCGCCCGGTTCGACGACCGCGCCCGCGAGGAGCGTGGAGCCCGTGATGCGGGCGCCCTCGCCGACCACCGCGTCCGCGCCGACGACCGTGCCGCCGGTCAGCTTGGCGTCCGGGGCGACGCGCGCCGACGGCAGCACCAGGCGGTCGCCGCAGCGGCCCGGGACGGCCGGGGAGGGCGCGCGGCCAAGGACCAGGTCGGCGGAGCCGCGCACGAAGGCCTGCGGGGTGCCGAGGTCCAGCCAGTACGTGGAGTCGACCATGCCCTGGAGGTGGGCGCCGGAGGCCAGGAGCTCCGGGAAGGTCTCGCGCTCCACCGAGACCGGCCGGCCGGTGGGGATGGTGTCGATGACCGAGCGGCGGAAGACGTACGCGCCCGCGTTGATCTGGTCGGTGACGATCTCCTCGGGCGTCTGCGGCTTCTCCAGGAAGGCCGTGACGCGGCCGGTGGGGTCCGTGGGGACGAGGCCGAAGGCCCGCGGGTCGTCGACACGGGTGAGGTGGAGCGAGACGTCCGCGCCGGAGGAGGAGTGGGTGTCGACGAGGGCCCCGATGTCGAGGCCCGTGAGGATGTCCCCGTTGAAGATGAGGACCGGGTCGTCGGGGCCCGAGCGCAGCCGCGAGGCCACGTTGCGTATCGCGCCGCCGGTGCCCAGCGGCTCCTCCTCGGTGACGTACTCCAGGCTCAGGCCCAGCTCGGAGCCGTCGCCGAAGTGCGGCTCGAAGACCTCGGCCAGGTAGGAGGTGGCGAGCACGATGTGCTCGACGCCGGCGGCGCGGGCGCGGGCGAGCTGGTGCGTCAGGAAGGGGACGCCCGCCGCCGGGACCATGGGCTTGGGCGTGTTGACCGTGAGGGGCCGCAGCCGTGTTCCCTTGCCACCGACCAGGAGGATCGCTTCTGTCACCTTGTCGTCTCTGCTTCCTGTCCGGGGCCGTCGGCACGTCCGTTTTCGGTCGTCCCTGCGATATGACCGGTCAGTTTATGCAGAGGGTTGCCCCGGCGGTCCCCTCTACCTCCCCTGGTACGACGCCGCGCTCGTCCGGGCCGTGCCGAGCTTGCCGTACAGAAGGGATCCGGGACAGTCCGTGGCGAATCCGTCACGGTGTCCGGCGATGGCGTGGAACTTGACCTTCGTGCCCTTCGCGTACAGGTTCCCGCCGCCCGAGGTCAGGGTGACCGATCCCACCGGGTTGATGCCGTGGAGGCCGAGCTTCCAGGCCGTCAGACGGGCGACGGCGGTCACGGAGGCGGCCGGCGGGGCGGACGTGCTGAAGGTGCCGAGGACGGCGATGCCCATGGTGCTGGTGTTGAACCCGAGGGTGTGGGCGCCGAGCACCGGCTTGTCCACGCCGCCCGCCCGGCCCTCGTAGATGTTCCCGCACTTGTCGACGGCGAAGTTGTAGCCGAAGTCACGCCACCCGCTGCTCAGGACGTGGTAGCGGTAGATGCTCCGCAGGACGGAGGGCGCCTGGGCGCAGGTGTAGTTGTTGCCGGTGGCGCTGTGGTGGACGAAGGCCGCCTTGATCGTGTTCGTGTAGACGAAGGTCTTCTCGCGGATCGACTCGTCCGCGCCCCAGCCCTTGCGGGTGACGATCGCGGGGCGGGGGCCGATGTACGGCGCGGCCGCGGCCTGGGCCGGTTCCTGCGCCTCGGACCCGGACGCCGGGGTGCGGGGCAGGAACGGGGGCAGGTACGGGGCCACGGCCTCGGCCGCCTCCTTCGACAGGGCCGTGAGCCAGGGCCCGGCGTACGGAGCGAGCGAGAGGGCGGTGGCCGGGACGGTGACGGCCGGGGGCAGCGGGGCCTCCGGAGCCACGGCCGTACGGGTCCTCGGCGGGGCGGCCTCCGCGACCGCGACCGGTTCCGCGGTCCCGTCGGCGGCCGGACCGGTGTCCGCGACCGTCTCCGCGGTCCCGTCGGCGACCGGACCGGTGTCCGCGACCGTCTCCGCGGTCCCGTCGGCGACCGGACCGGTGTCCGCGGCCTGCTCGGTCTCCGGGCCCGGCTCCGTCTCCAGGACCGGTTCCGTGTCCGGCGCCGTCTCCGGGCCCTCCCCCGGGTCCACGAGTTCCAGGCGCAGGCCGGCCGGGAGCGGCGCCGCGCCGCCCGTCCGGCCCGCGTCCGCCCGTACGCGGATCTCGACGCCGTCCGAGTCGCCCACCCACAGCGGGGCCGTGGAGCCGCGGAGCGCCCGGGAGGTGCCCTCCGCGCTGTCCGGGTCGGCCCCGTGCTCGTCGTTGTGGGTCTCCACGTCCTGCCACTCCGACCAGGTGTCCGTGCCGGTGGCCCGGGTGCGGACCTGCACGGTGCCGTGCAGCGGGGCCTTGGGGTCGTCCCAGACCACGCCCACGAGCGAGAAGGGCTTGACGTCGCGTCGGGGGAGTCCCTGCTCCCCCGAGCCGCCGGCCCGCGAGGAGGGGCCCAGCGGGGCGAGCGGCAGGGACTGGGTGGAGCCCGACAGGTCGGGCGCGGGGGGCAGCGCGGAGGCCGCCGGTGGCTGCCCGAGCACCTCGGCCGCCGCGGGCGCGGCGGAGGAGACCGGCAGGGCGAGTACCGCCGCGCAGGTGACGGCGATCGAGGAGGCGAGTGAGGCACGCATGGGCCGATCGTGCGTACCGCCGGGGCGTTCCGCGCGGCGGGACACCGCCCGGAAAGCGGCGGCCGATCGGTCCGACCGGTGGACGCCGTCACCGGTACGGCGGACCGCGGCGGGCCCTCCCGCGTACGCTGTCGGGCGTGAACGCCAGCGACCGCACCCCCGCCGACCTGCTGCGATCCGCGCTCGCCGCGGACCCCGCCCGCCCCTTGGTCACCTTCTACGACGACGCCACCGGTGAACGGGTGGAATTGTCCGTCGCCACCTTCGCCAATTGGGTGGCCAAGACGGCGAACCTGATCCAGGGCGAGCTGTCCGCCGGACCCGGCGACCGGGTCGCGCTGCTGCTGCCCGCGCACTGGCAGACCGCCGTCTGGCTGCTCGCCTGCTCCTCGGTGGGCGTGACCGTCGAACTCGGCGGCGACCCCTCGGGCGCGGACGTCGTGGTCGCGGGTCCGGAGACGCTGGAGGCGGGTCTCGCCTGTTCCGGGGAGCGGATCGCGCTCTCCCTGGCGCCGCTGGGCCGCCGGTTCCCCGTCGCGCCCGCCGGTTACGCGGACTACGCGGTCGAGGTGCCGAGCCAGGGCGACCGGTTCGCCCCGTTCGTACCGGTCGATCCGGACGCTCCCGCCCTGGTCGTCGACGGTGAGGAACGCAGTGGCGTCCAGCTCGTCGAGCAGGCCCGCGTGGACGCGGCGACGCTCGGCCTCGGCCCCGGCTCCCGGCTGCTCTCCGGGCTCGGCTACGGGGACTGGACCGGCGTCTCGACCGGTCTGTACGCGCCGCTCGCCGCCGGCGGCTCGGTGGTCCTCTGCCGGAACCTGGACCGGCTCGCGCCCGAGGCGTTCGAGAAGCGGGTGGAGAGCGAGCGGGTGACGGACACCGCCTCCTGAACCCGGCCGGCTCGTGAACCCGGCCGCGCCATGACCCCGGCCGCTCCGTGAACCCGGCCGCGCCATGACCCCGGCCGCGCCATGACCCCGGCCGCTCCGTGAACCCGCCCCGGCCGCTCCACGGGACCCGCCGCCTCCCGGGCCCCGACGCTCCGCGGCGCCCGCCGAACCGCACCCGTTCGGCCCAGCGACGGGCCGGGTCCCCGGGTTCGCGCGCCCGGTCCGGTGGATGATCGGCCGGGGGGAGTCCTCTCCTTCCGCACCACCACGCGTCGGGCCCGGCCGTCCTCCTCCACGACCGGCGGCCGTCCGACGCGCCGCCGACGCCACGAAGGACGGACGCAGACGTGACGGACCGCGCAGGCACGCCCGCCGAACCGGACCCCCCGGCGCCCGGGGACGGGGCCGGGGACGGGGCGACCGGGGCCACGGGCGCGGAGGACGCGGCGGCCGGCACCCCGGAGGGGCCCGCCCCCGGGAAGCCCCGCCGGCGCCACTGGCTGCGCTGGACGGCCCTCGGCGTCTCGGTCGTCCTGCTCGGCGCGGCCGGGGCGGGCTGGTGGTTCTACCGGAAGCTCGACGGCAACATCACCACGGACACCACCGCCGCCGACGAGCTGCGCAGGTACGAGAAGGAGCGGCCGCCCGCCAACTCCTCGGCCGCCCGGAACATCCTGCTCATCGGCTCGGACACCCGGTCCGGCGAGGGGAACGAGCGGTACGGCAGGGACAAGGGCACCCAGCGCTCCGACACGGTGATCCTGCTGCACCTCGCGGCGGGGAAGCGGAGCGCGACCGCCGTCTCCCTGCCCCGCGACCTGATGGTGACGGTCCCGGGCTGCCGCAAGCCCGACGGGTCCCGCACCCGGGAGCAGTTCGCGCAGTTCAACCTGGCCTTCGAGGTCGGCGGCACGGCGTGCACGATCCGTACCGTCGAGAAGCTGACCGGGACGCGGATCGACCACCACATGGTGATCGACTTCCAGGGCTTCAAGAAGATGGTGGACGCCGTGGACGGGGTGGAGGTCTGCCTCAAGGAGCCCGTGGACGACGCCGACGCGCACCTGAAGCTGCCGGCGGGACGCCAGACGCTCCACGGGGAGCAGGCCCTCGGTTTCGTACGCGCCCGGAAGTCGCTCGGCAACGGCAGCGACACCGAACGCATGGACCGCCAGCAGCAGTTCCTCGGCGCCCTCGTCAACAAGGTGCAGAGCAACGGGGTGCTGCTGAACCCGGCCAGGCTCTATCCGGTCCTGGACGCGGCCACGAAGTCGATCACGACCGACGCGGGGCTCGACTCGCTGCGGGACCTGTACGACCTGGCGCGCTCGATGCGGGCGATCCCGACCGAGCGGGTGCAGTTCCTCACGGTCCCCCGCCGCCCGTACACGTACAACGCGAACCGGGACGAACTGGTGCAGCCCGCCGCGGACCAGCTCTTCGAGCAGCTGCGGGAGGACGGGCCCGTGGCGGTGGAGCCCGGGGCGAAGGACGAGGAGCGGGAGCCCGAGAACGCGGGGGTGGCGCCGAGCCCGGCCCCGACGCCGACGTTCACCGGACGGAACGCGGCGGAGGGCGTGTGCTCCTGACCGGGGGCGCGGCGGGGCGCGGGGCGGACGGGTAAAGGGTGAACCAAGGGGAGGGGCAAGAGGGATGCGGTTTGAGCGGATTGCCCGGTTGTAAGGCGCGTGGAATTTGTCACGGACGTCGCCCCGCGCTGAACTGGGCGGATAGTGTGACCCGATCCGGTGTACCCCGACCACGTGGTCGTCACACTCACCAGGGATCGAACGACCGAGAAAGCGGCGCCCAGGGGGAGGGCGCCTCGCGTGGCACCGACGGAGGACTCGAGTAACCGTGGACGCGCACAGCCGTGGACGGGCGGACGAGATCGACCCCGCCGACCAGTGGGTGCTCAACCCGCAGACGGGCAACTACGAACTGCGACTGGACCGCTCCGCTGGGCAGTCGGCGACCCCGTCCCGATCTCACGGCCCCTCCGCTCCCGCCGCGGCCGGGGCCGGGGCCTCCGAGGGCGGCACCGCCACCGCCACCGAGACGCCCGTCCCCGGCCAGCGCCGGCGCCGGGTCCCCGAGCAGAGCCGGGGCGGCCGGCAGGCGCCCGCGAGCCGCCGCAGGCCCAAGCGGAGCGCCTCCCGCAAGAAGAAGGTCCTGCTGTGGACCGGCGGCGCGATGGCCTTCGTCCTCGTGGGCGGCGCCACCGGCGCGTACCTGCTCTACAACAAGCTCGACGGCAACATCAGCGTCGTCGACCCGATCGGCGTCGAGGGCAAGGGCTTCCGCAAGGGCGAGGCCTTCAACGTCCTGATCATCGGCACCGACAAGCGGACCGGCGCGGGCAACGGCGGCTACGGCGACGCCAACAGCCCCGGCCACGCGGACACCACGATCCTCTTCCACGTCGCCAAGGACCGGACGAACGCCACGGCGCTCTCCATCCCGCGCGACCTGGTGACGACGATCCCCGAGTGCCAGACCCGGCAGCCCGACGGGACGATCCTCACCATCCCCGGCCAGCGGAAGGCCCGCTTCAACGTGAGCCTCGGCCAGGACGGCCGCGACCCCGGCTGCACCATGCGCACGGTCAAGGAGCTGACGGGCGTCGACGTCGACCACTTCATGATGGTCGACTTCAACGCCGTCAAGGAGCTGACCTCGGCCGTCGGCGGCGTGAAGGTCTGCGTCGAGAAGCCGGTGAACGACCCCAAGTCGCACCTGAAGCTCCCGGCCGGCGAGTCGCTCATCGAGGGCGAGCAGGCGCTCGCCTTCGTCCGCACCCGCTCCAGCTTCGGCAACAAGAGCGACCTGGACCGGATCAAGGTCCAGCAGCAGTTCCTGGGGTCGATGATCCGGCAGATGAAGTCGGACGAGACGCTCACCAGCCCGACGAAGCTGCTGAACCTCGCCGAGGCGGCGACCAAGGCGCTCACCGTCGACAAGGGCATAGGGTCCCTCTCCAAGCTCCAGGGCCTGGCCGGGGAACTCTCCGGGATCGACGCGAAGAACATCGCGTTCACGACCCTGCCGGTCATCGACAACCCGGACGAGCCCAAGCCGATCACCGTGGTGCCGCACCCGACGCTGGCGCCGCAGCTCTTCGCCGTCCTCCAGTCCGACACCTCGCTCACCGAGGTGAAGAAGAAGGAGCAGGACGCCAAGAACGCGCAGACGCAGGCGCAGGCCGCGCTCCTCCAGGGCGCGCGGGCCACCGCCGCCGACGTGCGCGTCGACGTCTACAACGGCAGCGGCGTCCAGGGGGCGGCCCAGTCGACCCTCAGCTGGCTGCAGAACGAGCGGGGCGTGCTCCGCTCGACCAACAAGAGCAACGCCCCCGAGAAGGCGGCGAAGACCACGCTCACCTACGCACCGAACCAGGCCGATCAGGCCCGCGCGCTCGCGGACATGATGGGTCTGCCCGCCACGGCTCTCAAGCCTGGCACGCAGGACGCCGGGGAACGCGAGCCCATGACGCTCGTCCTCGGCGCCGACTTCAAGGGCGCGGGGGTGCCCGTCAGCGGACCGGTAAAGGCGCCGGACGTCGAGAAGGTAGCAGCCGACCAGCAGGTGTGCGCCAAGTGACCCGGGAACACCGGGATTCGGCACACACCTGATTCATGAGGGGACCTGGGGTGGGACAGAAGAGCGTGCGTGGGGAGGGAACGCGGGGAGGCGTGCCGCGCGCCCGGGAACTGGGCTGGGACGACGACCTGCACGGAGCCGGCGAGGCGACCGGCGCCGCGCCCTCCGGGAAGACGGAGTCCGCCGACGGCTCCTCCGACGGCTCCTCCGGCGGGGAGACCCGCGCGGAACGGCGGCGGGGCGCGGCGGCGGGCGGTGACGCGCGTAGCGGCCACCGCCGCGGCGGCTCGCGGCGGCGCCCCCGGAAGGGCACCGGCAAGAAGACCGGCAAGCGCAAGGCGCTGCGCTGGGTGGCGATCACCCTGGCGGTGCTGATACTCGGGACGGCCGGCGCCGGATACCTGTACTACGAGTACCTGAACGGCAACATCCGCGGCGGCAGCCGCGCGGGCGGCAACAGCGGCGTCAAGAAGGCCGCGCCGAACGCGCTGGGCGACACCCCGCTGAACATCCTCATGATCGGCTCGGACGACCGGAGCAACGAGAAGAACGTCGCCCTGGGCGGCGGCAAGAACGACAGGGACCGGAAGCCGCTGGCCGACGTGCAGATGCTGCTGCACATCTCGGCGGACCGGGAGAACGCCTCGATCGTCTCCATCCCGCGCGACACGGTCGTCCCGATCCCCGAGTGCAAGGACGAGAAGGGCACGACCTTCCCGGCCACGACCAACCGGCCGATCAACGAGAGCCTCCAGCGCGGCGGCCCCGGCTGCACCCTCACCACCTGGGAGAACCTCACCGGGGTCTACGTCGACCACTGGATGATGGTCGACTTCGCCGGTGTCGTGGCGATGGCCGACGAGGTCGGCGGCGTCCCGGTCTGCGTGAAGACCGGCGTCCACGACAAGTCGACCCGGGAGGTGAAGGGCGGCTCCGGCCTGAAGCTGAAGCAGGGCACCACCGAGGTCCAGGGCGAGCAGGCCCTCCAGTGGCTGCGCACCCGGCACGCGTTCGGCAGCGACCAGAACCGCGCCAAGGCCCAGCACATGTACATGAACGGCATGATGAAGAAGCTCCAGAGCCAGAACGCCTGGACCGACACCGGCCGTCTGATGGGCCTGGCCGACACCGCCACGCGGGCCCTCCAGGTCTCCGACGAGATCAAGAGCGTGAAGAAGCTCTTCGACCTGTCGATGCAGCTCAAGAACGTCAAGATCGACCGTCTGACGACGGCGACGGTCCCGACGAAGCCCTACCCCGCCAACCCCAAGGCGTGGCTGGAGATGGTCCCGGCGTCCGCCGACAAGATGTGGACGATGATCCGTGACGACGTCGCCTACGACAAGAACGGCGGCAAGCCGAAGCCGACGGCCTCCGCGAAGCCCGCGGTGCCCGCCGACGCCCCCGCCTCCTACGGCGTGACGATCGTCAACGGCACCGACGGCAACGGCGATCCGGCCGTCGAGGGCCGCGCCCGCACGCTGACCGAGACCCTCCGGGGCAAGGGCTTCACGCAGGCCGACTCCTCCGCGGAGGGCGGCCCCCGCAAGGACACCGTGGTCGTCTACCCCAAGGCCGACGGCGACAAGGGCAAGGCGAACGCCCAGGCGGTGGCCGTGGCCCTCGGGCTGCCCGAGTCCGCGGTCCGGATCGACGCGAAGGCCGAGGGCATCAAGCTCATCGTCGGCGCCGACTGGCGCGAGGGCGCGGTCTACAAGAGGCCGACGCACACCGCGGGCGACCTGCCCGAGGGCGCCGACGACAAGGCGGACTGCATGGACGTCTACTCGGTCTACCAGTGGGACGGCAAGAGCTGACCCCGCTCCCCCGAACGCGGCGACGGCCGGGCCCCTTCCGGGGTCCGGCCGTCGCCGTTCACACGGACGCGTGCGGTCGTCAGACCGTCTCCGCCTCCCCCGCCGGCACCGCCGGGCGGCGGCTCGCGATGACCTTCTTCGCGAGGGAGCGGGGGCTGGTGAGGAAGCCGTAGCCCCAGGACATGTGCATGGTGGCGAGGGCGACCGGGATCCGGAGGCGGGCCTTGAGGGGCAGGCCCCTGCCCGCCGGGACCGAGCCGGCGGTGATCGCGGCGAGGTAGCCGGCCGGGACCACGAAGCCGAGCGGGGTGACGAGGGCGCCCACGAGCACGCCGGCGGCGATGGCGCAGACGGCGGTCGGCGGGGCCAGGTAGCGGAGGTTGATGGAGCCCTGGTGGTAGCGGGCCACCACGTGGCGCCAACGCCCGTAGTCCTTGTACTGCTTGGCGAGGGCCCTCACCGAGGGCCGGGGGCGGTACTGGACGCGCAGCTCCGGCGAGAACCAGATCAGGCCGCCCGCCTCGCGGATGCGGAAGTTCAGCTCCCAGTCCTGGGCGCGGATGAACTCCACGTTGTAGCCGCCCTGCCGCTCCAGGGCCTCGCGGCGGAAGACGCCCAGGTACACGGTCTCGGCGGGGCCCGCCTCGCCGCCCGTGTGGAAGGCGGCGTTGCCGACGCCGATCTTCGAGGTCATCGCGGCGGCGACCGCGTCCTCCCAGGCGTTCTCGCCCTCGGCGTGCATGATGCCGCCGACGTTCTGCGCGCCGGTCTCCTCCAGGAGCCGCACGGCGGTGGCGATGTAGTTCGGGGAGAGCATCCCGTGGCCGTCGACGCGCACCACGATCGGGTGGCGCGAGGCGCCGATCGCCGCGTTGAGGGCGGCGGGCGTACGGCCGGTGGGGTTCGGCACGGTCTTGACGCGGGGGTCTTCGCGGACGAGTTCGGCGGCGATCTCGTCGGTGCGGTCCGTGGACGGGCCGAGCGCGATCACCACCTCCATCTCGCCGTCGTACTCCTGCTCCAGGATGTGGCGGACGGAGTTGCGCAGGTGCCGCTCCTCGTTGAGGACCGGCATGATCACGGAGACGGGGGGCAGCATGGTTCCTCGGCGGTGCGGGGGGCGTCCCCCGCGAGACGGAGACGGTGTTTTCGTCCGCCACGTTACCGCGAACGGGGGACACGGGTGCGCGCCGCACGGGTGGCGCCCCCTTGCGCTGATCGTATGGGCCTACGGTGCTCACGGCCCCCTTGTCCCACCCGCGAAGGTGTCCGTCCGTGCCCACACCGCCCCGCACGCCCCGTCCCCGGCCCGCCGCCCGCCGCGTACCGGCGCGCCGGCCGCGGAGGCGGCCCCGGTGGGGGATGCGGATGGCGACGGCGCTCTCGGTGACGGTCCTCGCGGCGGGCGGGATCGGGCACGCGCTCGTGACCGGACTGGACACCGGGCTCACCCGGGTCGACCCCTTCAAGGACATGAAGAACCGGCCGCAGGCCGGGCACGGGATGAACGTCCTCGTCGTCGGCACGGACGGCCGGGACCGGATCACCCCCGAGGAGCGGGCGAAGTACCGGCTCGGCGGCGCGCCCTGCAACTGCACCGACACGGTGATGCTGGTGCACATCTCCCAGGACCGGGACCGGGCGAGCGTGGTGAGCCTGCCCCGCGACTCGTACACCGAGATGCCCGAGCACACCGACCTCGTCAGCGGCGAGAAGCACCAGGCGCACCCGGTGAAGCTGAACGCGGCCTACGCGGAGGGCGGGCCCGCGCTGACCGTGCGGACCGTGGAGTCGATGACCGGCGTCAAGATCGACCACTACCTGGAGGTCGACTTCACCAGCTTCATGCGGACCGTGGACGCGGTCGGCGGGGTGCGGATCTGTACGACGAAGCGGCTGAAGGACGCGTACACCGGGCTCGACCTGGCCCCCGGCACCCATGAGCTGGACGGCGGGCGGGCCCTGCAGTACGTGCGCTCCCGGCACATCGACGGGGCCGCCGACATCGGGCGGATGCAGCGGCAGCAGAGGTTCGTGGCGGCGCTCGTCGAGCGGGTGACGAGCGGCGGGGTGCTGCTGAACCCGGTGCGGTTCCGGGCGGTGGCGACGAGCATGCTGAGCTCCGTGCGGGCCGACGAGGGCTTCGGCACGGACCAGATGCTCTCGCTCTCCAAGGCGATGCGCGGCTTCACGCCCGCGTCGTCGGAGTTCATGTCCGTGCCGGTCGGGGACATGAGCTTCCCGGTGAAGGGCATCGGTTCGACGGTGAAGTGGGACGCGGCCAGGGCGCAGCGGCTCTTCCAGGCGCTGCGGGAGGACCGGCCGATCGCCTCGGCGAAGCCGCCGGCCCCGGCGAAGGCGCCGAAGGAGGTCGTGGTGGACGTGGCGCCGGACACGATCCGGGTGCAGGTCTACAACGGGACCCGGAGGGACGGCCTCGGCCGGAAGGTCGACGACGCGCTGCGCGGGACCGGCTTCGCCACCACCGGGGCCCCGAGGACGGCGGCGGGGGCGGAGCGGGAGCGCACGGTCGTGGAGTACGACCCGCGCTGGGACCGCTCGGCCAAGTCCCTGGCGGCGGCCCTGCCGGGCACGGAGCTGAAGGCGGTGGCGGGCAGGGGCGGGACGATGCGGGTGGTCGTGGGGGCGGACTACAAGGGGGTGCGGGCGGTGCGGGTGGAGGAGCCGGAGAAGCCGTTCGAGGCGGTGACGGGGGACCAGGTGGTGTGCCCGTAGTCGGGGCGGGGCGCAGACGTGGACGGGGCTCGTGTCCGCAGCCGAGGCGTACGAACGGGGCGGGGCCGGGGGTCCGGCCCCGTGCCCCTCAGTCCTCGTACCCCTCCGCCACGCGCCGTTCCCTCAGCTCCTTGATCGCCTGGCGGCGGGCCAGGCGGTGGGTGCGGCGGATCTGGGCCTCCTGGTTGCGGCGCCGGTCCTTCTCCGTCTCCGGGACGACCTGCGGGACCGTGCGGGGCTTGCCCTCCGCGTCGACGGCCGCGAAGACCAGATAGGCGGAGCCGACCTGGGTGGCGGGCGTCGACTCGTTCCAGCGCTCGGCCATGACCCGCACGCCGACCTCCATCGAGGACCGGCCCGTCCAGTTGACCTGGGCCTTCACGTGCACCAGGTCGCCGACCCTGACCGGCTCCAGGAAGACCATCTCGTCCATGGAGGCGGTCACGGCGGGGCCGCCCGAGTGCCGGCCCGCGACGGCGCCCGCCGCGTCGTCCACCAGCTTCATGATCACGCCGCCGTGCACCGTGCCGAGGAGATTGGTGTCGTGGCTGGTCATGATGTGGCTGAGGGTGGTGCGGGAGGCCGAGGTGGGCTTGCCCGGGATATCGCCCTGATCTGTCATGCCCTCCACCTTATGCCGGGTCTCCGCGACGCCCCCGTTCGGTCCGCTTTGCATCAGCTTGGCAACAGCCCCGCCCCGATCCTCCACCCGGTCTGTCGCCCGGAATCCCCCGCCCGGCACACTGGTCCGCATGAATGACTGGCCCGATGACGGCGGATACGGCCGCGGCCCCGCGAACCCCCAGCCCGAGGGTCCCCGCAGGATGAGCCACGTGCAGCGCCCGCAGGTTCCGCAGCAGCCGCCCCGTTACGACCAGGGCTACGACCAGAGCTTCACGCAGGCGCAGGGCACCGGCTACGACTCCGGCTACAGCACCGGGCAGGTCTACGGCGGCGCCCAGGGCGGAGGCGGCGACGGCCGGGGCGGCATCCCCCCGCAGTACACGCCCCGGGGCCCCGGCGGCTCCGGCACCGGTCCCGCCCCGGACTGGCGCAAGCGGATCAAGGTCGGCTCGGTCGTCCTCGTCGTCGCCGTCCTCGCCTGGGGCATCGGCACGTACGCCTGGGCGAGCTCGCGGATGCGGGGCGAGGTCGACCTCTCCAAGGTCATCGAGCGCCCCTCCGAGGGCGACTGCACCACGTACCTGATCGTCGGCTCCGACAGCCGCGAGGGCATGTCGGCCGAGGAGAAGAAGAAGCTGCACACCGGCTCCGCCGAGGGCAAGCGGACCGACTCGATGATGATCCTCGCGGCCTGCTCCAGCGGGAACACGATGGTCTCGCTGCCCCGCGACTCCTGGGTGACGATCCCCAACTTCGTGGGCTCCGAGTCGGGCAAGGCGTTCCCGGCCCGCGGCGGCTCCAAGCTGAACGCGGCCTACGCGATGGACGGCCCCGAGCTGCTGGTGCGGACCGTGGAGTACAACACCGGGCTGCGCATCGACCACTACGCGGAGATCGGCTTCGCCGGCTTCGCGAACATCGTGGACGCGCTCGGCGGCGTCGAGCTGAACATCGAGAAGGGCTTCAAGGACAAGAAGTCCGGCGCCGACTTCCAGGCCGGCACGCAGACCCTCAACGGCGAGCAGGCCCTGGCCTTCGTCCGCACCCGGTACGCGTTCGCCGAGTCGGACCTGGCGCGGACGAAGAACCAGCAGAAGTTCCTCTCCGCCCTGGCCAACCAGGCGGCGACGCCGGGCACGATCCTCAACCCGTTCGCGCTGTACCCGACGCTGGGCGCCGGTCTGGACACGCTGATCGTGGACAAGGACATGTCGCTGTACGACCTCGGCAAGATGTTCTTCGCGATGAAGGGCATCAGCGGCGGCGACGGCAGGTCGATGAACATGCCGATCGCGGGCGCCGCGCCGCAGGGCTCCCTGAAGTGGGACATGCCGAAGGTGAAGCAGCTCGTCGAGCAGATCAGGAACGACGAGAAGGTCACGGTCGAGTCGAACCGCTGACCATCAGCACGAAAGGGGCGCCCCCGTCCTGTGGCGGGGGCGCCCTTCTTCGCGCTTACGGGAGGTTGCGGGCCATGACGATGCGCTGGACCTGGTTGGTGCCTTCGTAGATCTGGGTGATCTTGGCGTCGCGCATCATGCGTTCGACCGGGTAGTCGCGGGTGTAGCCGTAGCCGCCCAGGAGCTGGACGGCGTCGGTGGTGACCTCCATGGCGACGTCGGAGGCGAAGCACTTGGCGGCCGCACCGAAGAAGGTCAGGTCGCCGTCGACGCGCTCGGACTTGGCGGCGGCGGCGTAGGTGAGCTGGCGGGCGGCCTCCAGCTTCATGGCCATGTCGGCGAGCATGAACTGCACGCCCTGGAAGTCGGCGATCGGCCTGCCGAACTGCTTGCGCTCCTTGACGTAGCCCTTGGCGTAGTCCAGGGCGCCCTGGGCGATGCCGATGGCCTGGGCGGCGATGGTGATGCGGGTGTGGTCCAGGGTCTTCATCGCGGTGGCGAACCCGGTGCCCTGCGCGCCGATCATCCGGTCGGCGGGGATGCGGACGTTGTCGAGGTAGACCTCGCGGGTGGGCGAGCCCTTGATGCCGAGCTTCTTCTCCGGCGCGCCGAAGGAGACGCCCGCGTCGTCCTTGTCGACCACGAACGCGCTGATGCCCTTGGAGCGCTTCTCGGGGTCGGTGACGGCCATCACCGTGTAGTACTGCGAGACGCCGGCGTTGGTGATCCAGCGCTTGACGCCGTTGAGGACCCAGAAGTCGCCGTCGCGCACCGCGCGGGTCTTCATCCCGGCCGCGTCCGAGCCGGCGTCCGGCTCGGACAGCGCGTAGGAGAACATCGCGTCGCCCTTGGCCAGCGGGCCCAGGAACTTCGCCTTGAGCTCCTCGGAGCCGGACAGGATCACCGGCAGCGAGCCCAGCTTGTTGACCGCCGGGATCAGCGAGGACGACCCGCACACCCGGGCCACCTCCTCGATCACGATCACCGTCGCCAGCGCGTCCGCGCCCGCACCGCCGTAGGACTCGGGCACGTGCACCGCGTGCAGGTCGTTGGCGACCAGCGCGTCCAGGGCCTCCTGCGGGAAACGCCCCTCCTCGTCCACCTCCGCCGCGAACGGCGCGATCTTCGCCTCCGCCAGCGCACGCACCGACTCCCGGAGCATGTCGTGCTCCTCCGAAGGCCGATACAGGTCGAAGTCCTTGGA
Organism: Streptomyces sp. NPDC055632; assembly: GCF_053618675.1. Lineage (NCBI taxonomy): Bacteria > Bacillati > Actinomycetota > Actinomycetes > Kitasatosporales > Streptomycetaceae > Streptomyces > Streptomyces sp. NPDC055632. The sequence continues at coordinate 37,846 of NZ_JBSHHY010000043.1, forward strand.
ACCCGCCACGCTCATTCACTCCCAGGTCGGCTAACTACCGTTAAGTAACCCAAATGGTAGGGCGTGACCGAGCCCCCGACCAGGGCACGGCTATGCTCGGGCAGGCATTCCGCCCGACCCCACTGGAGTACCGCATGGCCCTCAAGATCACCGTGATCGGCACCGGCTACCTCGGCGCCACCCACGCCGCGGCCATGGCGGAGCTGGGCTTCGAGGTGCTCGGGCTCGACGTCGTGCCCGAGAAGATCGAGCTGCTGTCCTCCGGCCGGGTCCCCATGTACGAGCCGGGGCTCGAAGAGCTGCTCGCGAGGCACGTGGCGGGCATCGAGGGATCGAGCGGCCGGCTGCGGTTCACCACCTCCTGGGAGGAGGTCGGCGCCTTCGGCGACGTGCACTTCGTCTGCGTGAACACCCCGCAGAAGCACGGCGAGTACGCCTGTGACATGAGTCACGTGGACGCCGCCTTCGCCTCCCTCGCCGGGGTCGTACGGGAAGGGGCCCTGGTCGTCGGCAAGTCGACCGTGCCGGTCGGCTCGGCCGAGCGGCTCGCGGCCCTCCTCCCGGCCGGCGTCGAGCTGGCCTGGAACCCCGAGTTCCTGCGGGAGGGCTTCGCCGTGGACGACACCCTGCACCCGGACCGGATCGTGGTCGGCGTGCGCGGCGAGCGGGCCGAGAAGCTGCTGCGCGAGGTGTACGCGGTGCCGGTCGGCGAGGGCTCGCCGTTCGTCGTGACCGACTTCCCGACGGCAGAGCTGGTGAAGACCGCAGCGAACTCCTTCCTCGCCACCAAGATCTCCTTCATCAACGCGATGGCGGAGGTCTGCGAGGCCGCGGACGGCGACGTCGCCAAGCTGGCGGAGGCCATCGGCCACGACGACCGGATCGGCGCAAAGTTCCTGCGGGCCGGCATCGGCTTCGGCGGCGGCTGCCTGCCGAAGGACATCCGGGCGTTCATGGCCCGGGCGGGCGAGCTGGGCGCCGACCAGGCGCTGACCTTCCTGCGCGAGATCGACTCCATCAACATGCGGCGGCGCGGCCAGATGGTCGAGATGGCCCGCGAGGCCCTGGGCGGGAACTCCTTCCTGGGCCGCCGGGTCGCCGTCCTCGGCGCCACCTTCAAGCCGGACTCGGACGACGTCCGCGACTCCCCCGCCCTGAACGTGGCCGGGCAGATACACCTCCAGGGCGGCCAGGTCACCGTCTACGACCCGAAGGGCATGGAGAACGCCCGCCGCCTCTTCCCGACCCTGGGGTACGCGGACTCGGCCCTGGAGGCCGTGCGCGGGGCGGACGTGGTGCTGCACCTGACGGAGTGGCGCGAGTTCCGCGAGCTGGACCCGGCGGAGCTGGGCGAGGCGGTGTCCGCCCGGATCGTCCTCGACGGCCGCAACGCGCTCGACGCGGCGCGGTGGCGCGAGGCGGGCTGGACGTACCGGGCGATGGGGCGTCCGCGGGCGTAGGGCCCCGCGGGGCCCTGCCGGGCTCGTTCCGGGCCCGGTCCGGGCCCGCCACTCCGCCCCGGGCCCGCCACTCCGCCCCGGGCCCGCCACTCCGCCCCGGGCCCGCTACTCCGCCCCGGACTCGAAGTCCTCCACGAAGTAGCTGTCGTGCCGGACGCGGAACCGCTTGAGCTCCTCGCCGCCGCGCTGCGCCACCTCCGCGACCCGCTCGAAGTACTCCTCGCGCGGAGCGCCCGGGGAGAAGAGCATGAGCATGGACGTGGGCTCGTCGGTCGCGTTCTTGAAGGCGTGCAGGCCTCCGACCGGTACGTACAGGAAGTCGCCCGCGCGGCCGGTGACCCACTTGTCGCCGTCGTAGAGCTCCAGTTCGCCGGAGAGGACGTAGAAGGACTCGGACATGGCCTTGTGGAAGTGGGGCTTGGCCCCGGCGGCCCGGGGACCGAGGTCCACCTTGTAGAAGCCGAACTCGCCGCCGGTCGAGGCGTGGGTGGCGAGGTAGTGGGTGGTGCCGCCGGGCGAGGAGATGTCCGGCGGGGTGTCGGCGGGACGGAAGGTCGCGTTCACCTCGCCCTTGTCGCCGTGGTAGCGGGGCTCCGGGTACGCGAAGTCCTCGGGGTGCGACACGTTCTGCTCCTTCGGTGGGTCCGTTGATCTCCCTCCGTATGGTGGTCCCCGCCCCCGAGGGCCGGCATCGGGCTCGCGGACGATCTTGGGGCGGCCGGACCGAGGACCGGAGACCTACGGCCCGTCCGACGGGCGGCCGCCCGGCGGGCGCGCGGAGCCGGGGGAGCGGGGAGGCCGGGGCGCACCCGGGGCAGGGCCGGTGGAGCGCGGGCGGCCGGTGGGCCGCGTACCGTCGCCAACCCCCTTCAATGCGCAACATCTTGACGACTCGTCACACCGACCCGATATTACGGACGAGTAAGACCGATCGGTAACACTGCGCGCAGCTTCCTCGCACTTCCGGCGGCAGGCGAACGGGACCGTCCTGCCGTCGGCACGGTGTGCCTTCCGGCCTTCCCGGCGGCCGGCGGGCGCCCGCCCCTCACCCCGTCACGAGAGGCACCGCCATGCGATCAGTTCCGCCGAGCCGCCGCACCCGCACCGCCGCCGTCACCGCCGTCACCGCCCTGCTGACCACCGCCGCCGGCCTCGGTGCCGGCCCCGCCGCAGCCGCCGACACCGCGTTCGGCCGTTACGTGGCCCTGGGCGACTCCTACGCGTCGGGAGCGGGCGTGCCGGAGCAGACCGATTCCGCCTGTACGCGCTCCAGCCGCAACTACCCCGCCCTGCTGAACGCCGCGCTCTCCCCCGCCGCCCACAAGGACGTCACCTGCGGAGGGGCCACCACGGTCCACATGACCTCCGCGCAGAACGCGTCCGCGCCGCCGCAGTTCGACGCGCTGAGCGCCGACACGGACCTGGTGACCCTCACCATCGGCGGCAACGACGTCGGCTTCGGCAGCATCATCGTCCGCTGCGTGACCCTGGGGGTGTTCAACCTGGGCGGCTCGCCCTGCAAGAGCAGTTACACCTGGACGGGCACCGACCGGCTCGCCGCCACGGTCGACGCCACCGCTCCCAAGATCGCCGCGACCCTCGACGGCATCCGTCAACGCGCCCCGCAGGCCAGGATCCTGGTCACCGGCTACCCGGCGATCCTTCCCGACGACGGCACCAACTGCCCCTGGGTCGCGACCATCGCCAAGGGCGACGCGCCCTGGCTGCGGGACATCCACAAGCGGCTCAACACCGTCATCGCCGCGCAGGCCGCCGCGCACGGGGCCGTCTACGTGGACACGTACACCAAGTCCGTCGGCCACGACGTCTGCAAGCCGGCCGGGACCCGCTGGATGGAACCCCTCGTCACCAACGCGGCGGCGCCCTTCCACCCCAACGCGGCGGGCGAGAAGGCCATGGCCGACGCGGTGCTCGCCGCCGTGCGCTGACCGGTCGACGGCGTTCCGTCGCGGGGCGACCGGGGTTCGGACCCTCCCGGGAACCCGGCGGAGGTACGCGCGCGTGGGTGGCCTTGCCGTGCGCGGATGCGGGTAGGGGCGGACGGTAGGAACGCACCACCCGTACGAGCACGAGGAGAGCCATGCCCGTCGCCACCCTGCGGTCCGTCGTCCTGGACTGCCCCGATCCACTGTCCCTCGCCACCTTCTACGCCGGGATCCTCGGCGGCTCCCCCCGGACCTCCGAGGACTCCGAGGAGGGGGACTCCTGGGTGATGCTCTCCGGGCACGACGGCACCCAGCTCGCCTTCCAGGAGGTCTCCGGGTACGTCGCGCCGGACTGGCCCGGGGAGACGGGCGAGCAGCAGTTCCACCTGGACCTGACCGTGGACGACCTCGACCGGGGCGAGGAGCAGGTCCTCGCGCTCGGCGCCAAGCTGCTCGACGCGGGCGGGCCCGACCGTGACTTCCGCGTGTACGCGGACCCGGTCGGGCACCCGTTCTGCCTCTGCGTGGACCGGTAGGGGCCGTCAGGCCCCCCGGCCGTCCAGGGACTCGATCGTCGCGTTCGACGGGGCCGTGCGGTCCCTCAGGTCGCGGGAGACGTCCTCCGCGTCGCGCAGGACGCGGACCGCGTTGGACCAGGTCAGCTTGGCCAGGTCCGGGTGGGACCAGCCGCGGTGCAGCAGCTCCGCGACCAGGTTCGGATAGCCGGCGACGTCGTCCAGGCCCGAGGGCGTGAAGGCCGTGCCGTCGTAGTCGCCGCCGATGCCGATGTGGTCGATCCCGGCGGCCTCGCGCATGTGGTCGAGGTGGTCGGCGACCGTGGCGGCGGTGGCCACCGGGCGCGGGTTCGCCTCCTCGAAGGCGCGGTGCAGCGCCATCGCCCCGGCGGTGGTGTCGAGGTGGTCGAAGCCGTGCTCCCGCAGGTTCTCGTCCGCCCGCGCGGTCCACTCGACGGCCGCCGGGAGGATGAACTTGGGCACGAAGGTGGCCATCGCGACGCCGCCGTTGGCGGGCAGCCGCTCCAGGACGTCGTCCGGCACGTTGCGCGGGTGGTCGCAGACCGCCCGGGCCGAGGAGTGCGAGAAGATCACCGGCGCGGCGGTGGCGTCCAGGGCGTCCCGCATGGTCGTCGCGGCGACGTGCGAGAGGTCGACCAGCATGCCGGAGCGGTTCATCTCGCGGACGACCTGCCGGCCGAAGGCGGAGAGCCCGCCGACGCCGGGGTCGTCGGTCGCCGAGTCCGCCCAGTCGTTGTTGTCGTTGTGGGTGAGCGTCATGTAGCGCACGCCCAGGGCGTGCAGCGCGCGCAGGGTGGCGAGGGAGTTGTTGATCGAGTGGCCGCCCTCGGCCCCCTTGAGGGAGGCGATGCGGCCCTGCTTCCGGGCCGCCTCCATGTCGTCCGCCGTCAGGGCGGGCGCGAGGTCGGCGGCGTACCGCTCCAGGAGCTGGTCGACCACGTCGATCTGCTCCAGGGTGGCGCTGACCGCGTCGTCCCCGGTGAACCGGCAGGGCACGTACACCGACCAGAACTGGGCGCCGACCCCGCCGGCCCGCAGCCGGGCCAGGTCGGTGTGGAGCGCGCCGGTCTGGTCGGCCGCGATGTCCATGCGGTCCAGGTCGTAGCGGACGTGCTCGCGGAGGGCCCACGGCAGGTCGTTGTGGCCGTCCACCACCGGGTGGCCGGCCAGGAGCTCCCGCGCCTCGGCGAGGCGGTCGGCGGCGGTCACCGGGCGAAGCCGAAGGACTCGGCGCCCTCGACCTTGGCGCGCAGCCGCTTGCCCTTCTCCGTCGCCTGGTCGTTCAGCTCCTGCTGGAAGGCGCGCATCCGGTCGAGCAGCGCCGGGTCGTGCGCGGCGAGGATCCGGGCCGCGAGCAGGCCCGCGTTGCGGGCGCCGCCGACGGAGACCGTGGCGACCGGCACGCCGGCCGGCATCTGCACGATGGAGAGCAGCGAGTCCATGCCGTCGAGGTACTTCAGCGGCACGGGCACGCCGATGACGGGCAGCGGGGTGACGGAGGCGAGCATGCCGGGCAGGTGGGCGGCGCCGCCCGCGCCCGCGACGATCGCCTTCAGACCGCGGCCGGCCGCCTCCTCGCCGTACGCGATCATCTCGCGCGGCATCCGGTGCGCGGAGACGACGTCGACCTCGTACGGGATCTCGAACTCGTCCAGGGCCTGGGCCGCGGCCTCCATGACGGGCCAGTCGGAGTCCGAACCCATGACGATGCCGACGACGGGGCTGGTGCTCATTCGGTGATCGTCCCTCGCAGGTAGCCGGCGGCGTGGCGGGCGCGCTCCAGCACGTCGTCCAGGTCGTCGCCGTAGGTGTTGACGTGGCCCACCTTGCGTCCGGGCTTCACGTCCTTGCCGTACATGTGGATCTTGAGCTGCGGGTCCCTGGCCATGCAGTGCAGGTACGCGGAGTACATGTCCGGGTAGTCGCCGCCCAGGACGTTGCACATCACGGTCCACCGCGCGCGGGGGCGCGGATCGCCGAGGGGGAGGTCGAGGACCGCCCGGACGTGGTTGGCGAACTGCGAGGTGATCGCGCCGTCCTGGGTCCAGTGGCCGGAGTTGTGCGGGCGCATCGCCAGCTCGTTGACGAGGATGCGGCCGTCCGCGGTCTCGAAGAGCTCCACTGCGAGGTGGCCGACGACGCCCAGCTCCCGGGCGATCCGCAGCGCCAGCTCCTGGGCCTGCCCGGAGAGCTCCTCGGACAGGTCGGGGGCGGGCGCGATCACGGTGTCGCAGACGCCGTCGACCTGGCGGGACTCGACGACCGGGTAGGCGACGGCCTGGCCGTGCGGGGAGCGGACGATGTTCGCCGCCAGCTCGCGCGCGAAGTCGACCTTCTCCTCCGCGAGGACCGGGACGCCGGCCAGGAAGGGGTCGCGGGCGTCCTCGGGCGAACGCACGAACCAGACGCCCTTGCCGTCGTAGCCGCCGCGCACGGTCTTGAGGATGATCGGGAAGCCCCCGACCTCGGCCGCGAAGGCCTCCGCGTCCGCCGGGTCCGCGACGATGCGGTGGCGGGGGCTCGGCGCGCCGATCTCGTCGAGCCGGGCGCGCATCACCCCCTTGTCCTGCGCGTGCACCAGCGCGTCGGGTCCCGGGCGGACGGGGATGCCGTCCGCCTCCAGGGCCCGCAGGTGCTCGGTGGGAACGTGCTCGTGATCGAAGGTGATCACGTCGCATCCGCGCGCGAAGTCACGCAGCGTGTCCAGGTCGCGGTAGTCGCCGATGACGACCTCGCTCACCACCTGGGCCGCGGAGTCCTGCGGAGTGTCACTGAGGAGCTTGAACTTGATGCCGAGGGGGATGCCCGCCTCGTGGGTCATACGGGCGAGCTGACCGCCACCGACCATGCCGACTACCGGAAACGTCACCCTCTTAGGGTATCCGCACCATCGGGGAACACTCGTCCGGCTGTGTCTTGGCACAAGCGTCGGCCCGGAAACCGGGGGCAGAAGCGCCCGGAGGGCCCGGCGGCGGGGGCGAGGATCGGCCACGGTTCGCGCGGTACCCCGGCATGTGCCAGAGGCCCTGGTTAGCATGGACTGGTTGACGTCACCCGGGCGTCACCCGGACGGACGGGACAGAGCCATCACCATGAGTGAACCCGGCGCGCTGCGCACGCGACTCGATCGGCTCTTCCGCGAGGTCGCGAAGTTCGGTGCCGTGGGTGCCGTGGGGGTCCTCGTCGACCTCGGGGTGTTCAACCTCGTGCGCCACTTCACGGACCTCCCCGTCGTGCGGGCGAGCGTCATCGCCACCGTGGTGGCCATCGCGTTCAACTACGTCGGCTTCCGGTACTTCACCTACCGGGACCGGGACAAGAGCAGGCGCACCAAGGAGATGTCCCTCTTCCTGGTCTTCAGCCTGATCGGCCTGGTGATCCAGAACGGCCTGCTCTACACGGCGACGTACGGCTTCGGCTGGGACGGCCCGCTGGCGAGCAACTTCTTCAAGTTCTTCGGGATCGGGATCGCGACCCTGTTCCGCTTCTGGTCGTACCGCACCTGGGTCTTCCGCGCCCTGCCGGCGAAGGAGGCCGTGCAGACCGCCGAATCGTTCCTGGAGCAGGCGCCGCGGCAGGCGGCCCGCCGCCAGCCCGACCGGGTCTGACCCGGGTTTCTCAGCGTACGGGGCGGTCCGACGGCCGGTCCGAGACGCTCCTGACCTCGCGGCCCAGGAAGAGCGCGAAGACCGGCGGCTGCTGCTGGAGGAGCTCCAGGCGCCCGCCGTCCGCCTCCGCGAGGTCGCGGGCGACCGCCAGGCCGATGCCGGTGGAGCTGCGGCCGCTGACGGCCCGCTCGAAGATCCGCGCGCCGAGGTCGGCCGGGACGCCCGGCCCCTCGTCGGTGACCTCGATCACGGACTGGTTGCCGGTGACCCGGGTCCGCAGGGCGACCGTGCCGCCGCCGTGCATGAGCGAGTTCTCGATCAGGGCGGCGAGGACCTGGGCGACCGCGCCCGGGGTGCCCACGGCCCGCATCCCGTGCTTGCCGGAGTGCACGATGGCCCGCCCCGCGCTGCGGTAGGCCGGCCGCCACTCCTCGATCTGCTGCTTGACGACCTCGTCCAGGTCGAAGGCGACGGCGGAGCCGGTGCGGGGGTCGCGGGAGTTGGTGAGGAGCCGCTGCACGACGTCGGTGAGCCGCTCGACCTGGGTGAGGGCGATCGTCGCCTCCTCCTTGACCGTGTCCAGGTCGTCGGCGAGGGCGACCTCCTCCAGGCGCATGGAGAGCGCGGTGAGGGGCGTGCGGAGCTGGTGGGAGGCGTCGGCGGCGAGCCGGCGCTCGGCGGTGAGCATCCGGGCGATCCGCTCGGCGGAGGCGTCGAGGACGTCCGCGACCCGGTCCAGCTCGGGCACCCCGTACCGCTTGTGCCGGGGGCGCGGGTCGCCGGAGCCCAGGCGCTCGGCGGTCTCGGCGAGGTCGGTGAGCGGGGAGGCGAGCCGGTTGGCCTGCCGTACGGCGAGGAGGACGGCGGCGACGACGGCGAGCAGGGCCACCGCGCCGATGATCAGGAGGGTGCGGCCGACCTCGGCGGTGACGGTCGAGCGGGACTCCTCGACGATCACGGTCTCGCCGCGCTCGCCCTCGGCGGTGCCGCGGATGACGTCGCCCTCGGGCCGCTCCCCGATCGAGATCGGGTCGCGGCCGGGGATGAGGATCTGCGCGTACCGCTTGGCGCCGCTCTGCTCGGCGAGGATGTCCGGGTTGACCGGCTCGCCGCCGATGAGCCGGCTGTCGACGATGGAGACGATCCGCAGCGCCTCCGAGTCCACGCTCTCCTGGGCGCTGCCGGCGATCGTGCGGGTCTCGACGATGACGAGGGAGACGCCGAAGACGGCGATGACGACGAGCACCACGGCGAGCGTGGAGTTGATCAGACGGCGGCGCACGGAGGCTCTTTCGCTGGGGGTTAGCTCTTCTCGAAGCGGAAGCCGACGCCGCGCACGGTGGCGATGTAGCGCGGGTTCGCCGCGTCGTCGCCGAGCTTCTTGCGCAGCCACGAGATGTGCATGTCGAGGGTCTTGGTGGAGGACCACCAGGTGGTGTCCCAGACCTCGCGCATGAGCTGGTCGCGGGTGACGACCCGGCCGGCGTCCCGGACGAGGACCCGGAGCAGGTCGAACTCCTTGGCGGTGAGCTGGAGCTCCTCGTCGCCCATCCAGGCGCGGTGCGACTCGACGTCGATGCGCACGCCGTGGGTGGAGGGGGCGGCGACGGGCTCGGTGGCGCCGCGCCGGAGCAGGGCCCGGACCCGGGCGAGGAGTTCGGCGAGCCGGAAGGGCTTGGTGACGTAGTCGTCGGCGCCCGCGTCGAGCCCGACGACGGTGTCGACCTCGTCGGCGCGCGCGGTGAGCACCAGGATGGGGACCGCGTGTCCCTCGGCGCGCAGCCGCCGGGCGACCTCCAGGCCGTCCATGCCGGGGAGGCCCAGGTCGAGCACGACCAGGTCGACGCCGCCCTGGAGGCCGGTGTCGAGGGCGGCGGGGCCGTCCTCGCGGACCTCGACCTCGTACCCCTCCCTCCGCAGGGCGCGGGCCAGCGGTTCCGAGATGGACGCGTCGTCCTCGGCGAGCAGTACACGGGTCATGGGGTGATGGTAGTCCGCACGGCCCCCGGCCCGGGGTGCGATCCGCCGGGCCCGAGTGGACCCTGCGGATCATGTGGGCATCTTGTGTGTGACCTTCGAATGACGTTGTACGGTTGCACTTCTGCCTGTGATCCATGTCTCAAGTCCTTCCATATCCGGCACTGTCGTGTCGTATGGTGGCGAGACGTCTGTAGCGGCATTCGGGGACCTTTGACCGGCTTGATGGGTCGGGGTCCTCTTTTCTGCGTGAGGTGGGCCCAGCCGGCCTCGACGACGGCGAATGACCTGTGGGCCGGGTCCCGGGACGCGAAGACGCGCTCCCGGGGCGTGGATCCCGGCGGAGTTCCACGATTCCACCGGTGCCGGCCTCCCCCACCGGGCGCACCCCGCTCACAAGGCGAGCGTCCCGACAGAGCAAGGATCGACATGGCGTCCAGCCTGACGACGGCTTCGACCGGGGTCCCCCGGTACAAGAAGACGTTCCTCGGCCACCCCCGGGGCCTGACCACCCTCTTCTTCACCGAGATGTGGGAGCGCTTCTCCTACTACGGCATGAGGGCCCTGCTGGTCTACTACCTGGTCTCCGGCGGCACCGAAGCCGCCGTGGGCGCCCAGGGCGGCGGCCTGGCGATGAAGGCGGCCACGGCCACGGCCATCTACTCGGTCTACGTGTCGATGGTCTACCTCATGGCCATGCCGGGCGGCTGGTTCGGCGACCGCGTGTGGGGCGCCCGCAAGACCGTCGCCATCGCCGGTTTCGTGATCATCGCCGGTCACGTCCTGCTGGCCGTTCCCGGTCAGGCGATGTTCTTCCTCGGCCTCGCGTTCGTCGCGGTCGGCTCCGGTCTGCTGAAGGCCAACATCTCGACGATGGTGGGCCACCTCTACGACGGTCCCGAGGACCCGCGCCGTGACGGCGGCTTCACGCTGTTCTACATCGGCATCAACCTCGGCGCCTTCGTCGCCCCGTTCGTCATCGGCACGATCGGCAAGGAAGTCAACTGGCACATCGGCTTCGCGCTCGCCGCGGTCGGCATGGCGCTGGGCCTCGCCGTCTTCCTGGGCTTCGGCAAGAGCCTGAACCCGAAGAGCAGCGAGGTCCCGAACCCGCTCTCCGCCGAGGAGCGCAAGGCGATCCTCACCAAGGTCGCCCTGGTGACCGCCCTCGTCGCCGTCTTCTACGGCGTCGTCGTGGCCCTCGACCTGTTCACCCTGAACTGGGCCCTGATCCCGCTCACCGTCGCCGGTCTGGCCATCCCGGTCACCGTCCTCGCCCGCATCAAGCGCGACAAGGACCTCAGCGCGACCGAGCAGTCGAAGATGAACGGCTACATCTGGTTCTTCGTCGCCGCCGCCATCTTCTGGATGATCTACGACCAGGGCGGCTCGACCCTGTCGCTGTTCGCGGACGACAAGACCGCCGACAAGATCTTCGGCCTGGGCTTCTCGGCCACCTGGTACCAGTCCCTGAACCCGCTGTTCGTCATGACGCTGGCCCCGGTCTTCGCCTGGCTGTGGCTGTGGCTGGCCCGCAAGAACCAGGAGCCGAGCACCGTCGTGAAGTTCGCGATGGGCCTCGTCCTGGTCGGCGCGTCCTTCTTCGTCTTCGTCGTCCCGATGGGCATGGCGGGCGACGGCACCATGGTCTCCCCGATGTGGCTCGTCTCGATCTACATGATCCAGACCATCGGCGAGCTGTGCCTCTCCCCGGTCGGCCTCTCCGTCACCACGAAGATGGCGCCGCAGAAGTACGCCTCCCAGATGATGGGCGTGTGGTTCCTCGCGGTCACCGCCGGTGACTGCACCACGGGTCTGCTCTCCATCGCGGGCGTCGACCTCAACGGCACGGGCATCATCGCCATGCAGGCGTCCCTCGCCGTCCTGGCCGGCATCGCGGTCTTCATGTACCGCAAGAAGGTCCAGAGCCTCATGGGCAACGTCCACTGACGTCGCCCCGCCGCTCACGCAGGAGGCCGCCGCACCGGATCGGTGCGGCGG
>NZ_JBSHHY010000044.1:0-46983 GCF_053618675.1 Streptomyces sp. NPDC055632
GGGCGGCGCCCGGGGCGGGGATCCCCGCCACGGGCGCCGGTGCGTCGGTCAGACTGGTCACTTGACCGCGACCTGCGAGACGTCGAGGACGCCGGTCCAGTCGCTGATGACGACGTTCTTGACGTCCTTGCCGACGAGCCGCTTGTAGACCGGGTGGAAGAGCGGCACGTCGAGCGCCTGCTCGCCGATCTTCTTGTCCAGGGCGCCCCAGCGGGCGGCGGCGGCCTTGAGGTCGGTCAGCTTGTTGATCTCGTCGATCTCCTTGTTGACCGCCGGGTCGTTCAGCTGCGCGTGGTTGTAGTTGGAGCCGTTGGTGACGATCTGGCGTCCGTCGAAGATCGGCGCGAGGAACGGGCCGCCGGCCGGCCAGTCGGCGCCCCAGCGCGAGAGGAAGAAGCCGGGGGCGTCCTTGACGCTCCAGCGCTTCTCGTTGAAGGAGTTGGGCTCCTGGCCGTCGAGCTTGACGGTGATGCCGGCCTTGCCGAGGGCCTCCTGGACGGCGGTGGCGATCTCGGGGCTGGTGGCCCGGTTCTGGGCGGTGGAGTGCAGCAGGGTGACGGTCAGCCCATTGGGGAACCCGGCCTCCTTGAGCAGCTCCTTGGCCTTCTCCGGGTTGCCCGTCTTGCCGGCCGGGAAGTGGTCGTACGGCGTGAAGCCGAAGGCCTTCTGCTCGGGCAGGAAGGTGGTGGCGGGCTCGGCGAGCGAGGAGCCGCCGGCGGCGTTGACGACGCTGGTGCGGTTGACCGCGTACGAGATGGCCTGGCGGACCTTGGGGTTGTCGAAGGGCTTCACCTTCGGGTTGAAGGCGATGTAGTTGGTGAAGCCGAAGTGGCCGGTGCCGACGCGGGCGGCGAGCGCCTTGTCGGAGCCGACCTGGGCGAGTTCGGCGGGGCCCAGGTTGGTGTCGGTGGTGACGGCGGCGGCGTCGGCGCCGGAGGAGGTGGCGAGGCGCTGGTTGATGACGGCCTCGTCGAGCCCGGACCTGACGTCGATCTTGTCGGGGTAGGCCTTGCGCTCCTCGTCGGTCTTGGGGTCCCAGTGCTCGTTGCGCTCCAGGACGAGGCGCTCGCCGTCGTTCTCGTTGCTCACGATCTTGTACGGGCCGGAGGAGACGGGGTGCTCCTCGTACTTCGCGCCCTTGTCCTTGGCCTTGGGCACGGGGGCGAACTGCGTCTGGGTGGCGACGAAGGGGAACTCGCCCTCGGGCTTCTTCAGCTTGAAGACGATGGTCTTCGGGTCGGGGACGACGATGGAGGCGAGGCCCTTGGGGTCCTTGTAGGGGCCCTGGTAGGTGTCGCCGCCGACCAGCCAGTCGCGCAGGTAGGGGGCGCCGCCGGAGAGCTCGGCGGCGAAGGAGCGCTCGATGCCGTACTTGACGTCGGCGCTGGTGATGGGCGTGCCGTCCTCGAACTTCAGCCCGTCCTTGAGGGTGTACGTCCACTCGGTGGCGTCCTTGTTGGGGCGCCCGATGTCGGTGGCGAGGTCGGGGACGACCTGGGTGCCGGCGGCGCCCGCCTCGCGGTTGCGGGTGGTGAGCGTGCGGAAGACGAGGGAGGGGACGTTGCCGCCGCCGGAGGTGTAGAGGCGGGCGGGGTCGAAGTCGGTCTGGGCCTCGGCGTTCAGGACGGTGAGCGTGCCGCCCTTCTGCGGAGCGGCCGAGCCCTTGCCGGAGGTGCCGCTCTTGGCGCCGGCGTCCTCGGGTCCCGCGCAGGCGGCGGCGCCCGAGGCCAGGACGACACTGACGGCGGCCGCTGCCACGCGGCGGGAAATGACGGACGGTTGACGCATCGGAGAAGGCCTCTCGGAGAACTGCGGCGGAAGGTGGAGGAATTCCACGCGGGCAGCGGCGAGCGGCGGTGTTTCCGGGGAATCGCCAGGCGTTCCCGACTACACGGAGGAGACACACGGAGGAGCCGCGCCCACGGGGAGGGAGACCCGGGCGCGGAAGGGCGTCGGCAGGTGCGGGAAACGCGAAGGGCCGACGTGCGCTCGGGCAGTGGTCAGCGACAGAGGACGTCGGACACGGCATGCCCGGACACGCCGATGAGCGCCAGCTCTATGGCGGCGCGCTCGGTGACGGCGTGACGGTGCGACATGCCGAGAAATATGGACGAACGCGCGAACGATGTCAACGCGGATCGAGTGATTTTTGAGACAAGCGTCTCGGCATACGATCGGCCACGGGGTGGCCGCCGACCGGGCGCGGGGTGGCCACCGGCCGGGCGCGGAGTGGCCGCCGACCGGAGCCCGACCTCAACTTCCGGGGTGCACCCAGGGGTTGGGGCGGCACCGGACGCCGTCGATGTCCAGGGACTTCGTCTGCTGCTGCATCACGGGGGCGAGCGCACCGGGAGTGCGGCAGTTCACGTGGTTGTGCCCGAGCCGGTGGCCGACCTCGTGGTTGATGAGCATCTGGCGGTAGGCGTACATGGCCTTGGGGCCGAAGGTGTCGGCCCCCTGGGCCCAGCGGAACGCGTTGATCATCACGCGTTCCGTGGAGGCGGAGTCGCAGGAGACGTTGTCGACCGTCGTGTCGAGCCCGGACTTCCGGCACCAGACGCCGGTGGTGCCGGGGCTGGCGAGCGTGATGACGAACTGCGCCTCTCCGCCGGAGATCCGCTCGAAGGTCATCGCGCCGTCGCCCGCCCAGCTGCGCGGGTCGTTGAGGGTCTTCTGCACGGCGTCGGCGAAGAGCTTCGGGTCGAGCCCGAGCCCCTTCTCGACGTCGACGCGGTAGCGGATGAGCCTGCCCTTCCCCGGCGCCTTCTGGAAGCCCTGGACGGCCTCGAAGGCGCCGGACCCCTTCAGCCCGGGGTCGATCGGGAACTGATGGGTCATCAACTGCTCGTACGTGGGCGCCGGGGGCTTCGGGAGTGCCGGGGGCGCCGGGTGCGTCGGGGTGATCCGGTCGTCGGAGCGGGAGGCGGAGGAGTCGTCCGCGGCCCGCTCGGCCGGTTCCCCGGCGGCGCGGGGGGCCGCCTCGGACGCCTCCTTGTCGGCGACCTGTCCGGCGACGACGACGGCGAGGACGGTGGCGACGGCCGCCGCTCCGACCCCGGCGAAGGTGCGGCCGAGCCCGCCCCGCGCGGCCGGCGCCTCGGCGTCGGGCTCGTCCTCGTGGCGGGGCGCGGGGACGAACGGCCCTTGCTCCTCCGCCTGTTCGGGCTGTTCGGGCTCGGCGACCGGGGGCCGGCCGCGCCGCCCGCCGTAGGGCGCCGGGCGCGCGCCGCCCTCGTCGTGCTGCGGGTGCCCGCCCCGCGCGGGGGCCGCCCGGTGGACGGGAACGCCGTGCGCGGGGGTGCCGGGGACGCCGTACGCCGGGACGCCGTGGGCGGGAGTGCCGTACACCGGGGTGCCGTGCGCGGGGGTGCCGTGGGCGGGAGTGCCGTGCGCCTGCCCGTCACGCGCCGGAGCGCCGTGGACCGGGACGCCGTGCGCCGGAGTGCCGTACACCGGGGTGCCGCGCGCGGGCGTCCCGTACGCAGGGCCGCCCTGCGCGGGCGATCCGTACGACGGCGATCCGTACGGCGGACGGCCGTACGCCTGCGTCCCGCCGGGCCGTGGGCCCGCCGGGTCCTGGCCGCCGTCGGCCGTGGTCGTGGCCGCGCTCCTGCGGCGGCGGCCCGTGCCGGGGGCCGGGGCCGCGGCCGCGCCCGGTTCCGGTCCGGGCCGTTGCTGCCCGGCGGCGGGCGCCGGTGCGGGCGCGGCGCCCTTGCGACTGTGTCGTCCCACGCCCCGTATCAGCTCCCGCCGTGATCGGCGATCAGTTCCCGGGCGGCCTGGGCGACCGTCTCGGGGTACTCCATCATCGCCACGTGCCCCGCGTCGGGCAGGGTCAGCAGGCGCGAGCCGCGGAAGGCGGTGGCCGCCCTCCGGGCCATCCGGAACGAGACGAGCCGGTCGCGCGCGCCGTAGACGAGCAGCGTCGGGGCGAGGACCCGTTCGGCCTGCCGCCACAGGCCGTGCTGCCCGCCGAGGGTGTACGCGTCGACGATGCCGCGCGAGGAGCGGGCCATCGCGTCCCAGAAGTACGGGAGCTCCAGGCGCCGCTCCATCTCCTCGACCGCGTGCAGGAAGCCCTCGTCGGTCACCCGGCCGGGATCGCCGTAACAGAGCGCCATGACCCCGCGGACCCGCTGCTCGGCCGTCCAGTCCCTGGTGAGCCGCGCGAAGAAGGAGGAGACGCCGGGCAGCGCGAGCAGCGCGGTGGGCCAGGCGGTGCGCTGCGCGCGCAGCTCGGGCAGGGCCGGCGAGACCAGGGTGAGGGTGCGGACCAGGTCGGGCCGGACGGCGGCGACGCGGGTGGCGACGGCGCCGCCCAGCGAGTTGCCGAAGAGGTGGACCGGTCCGCGCCCCTCGGAGTCGAGGAACCTGATGACGGCGCGGGCGTGCCCGGTGACCGAGTAGTTGCCGTCCCCGGGCGGCGGGGAGACGCCGAAGCCGGGCAGGTCGACCGCCTCGCCGTCGACGACGTCCGCGAGCAGCGGCATCAGGGCGGACCAGTTCTGCGAGGAGCCGCCGAGGCCGTGGACGTACAGCGCGGGCGGCAGTCCGGGCCGGGTGCCCGGCCGGGAGCGCACGGTCAGGCTGAGGCCGGGCAGGGTGACGGTGCGGAGCTCCTCGCCGTCGGCGACCCGTACGGCGCGGGTCCGCGACGCGGGTGGTGCGGCGGCGGTCCGGGTTTCCGGCAGCTCGGTCGAGGACATGGCCGCAATATTACGAGACGATCACGCGCGCCCGTGTGTGGGTGCGGTCACAAGTCCGTGTGCGGCGCGACACGTGTGCTCCTAGGCTCGAAGGGAAGGCGCCGGGGAAGGACCGCGACCCGCGTACCGGAGGGAGCCGCATGACTGTCGATCCGACCGAGCCGGACACGTTCGCCGAGGAGGAGGTGGTCGAGCTGGACGAGGAGACGCCCGAGGCGGACGCCGCCGAGCAGCACGCCGAGCTCCGGCCGCACCGGGACGAGCCGCTGACCCACGTCGAACGCGAGTCGGCGAACGAGGCCGACGCGTCCGAGCAGGCCCGCGTCGTCGAACTGGACGAGGACGACTACCGCTGAACGCCCGGAGGAGCGCGGGGAACGCCCGGGGGAACGGGGGCGGACGCCCGCGAGGACGGGGGAGCGGCCGCCGCCGGGCCGCGCCCGCCGCCGATTCGTTCGGTTCAATACTGAACCGGCTGTCGACCCCGGTGTCCGGTCCGTGAAATTCTGCGTCCGCACCGCGCACAGCCGGGTTACCCAAAAGTACGATGGCGGCGCGTCGCTACAGCGCGCATGGATCGAATCTTGGGAGGCCGCGTGAGCGCCATCGAGCAGACAGAGGCAGCACGCCCTCGGGGCACGCGCCTGCCGCGACGTGCCCGACGGAACCAGCTGCTCGGCGCGGCCCAGGAGGTCTTCGTCGCCCAGGGATACCACTCCGCCGCCATGGACGACATCGCCGAGCGGGCGGGCGTCAGCAAGCCGGTGCTCTACCAGCACTTCCCGGGGAAGCTGGAGCTCTACCTGGCCCTCCTGGACCAGCACTGCGAGGCCCTCCTCCTGGCGGTCCGCACCGCCCTGGCCTCCACCACGGACAACAAGCTCCGGGTCGCGGCGACCATGGACGCGTACTTCGCCTACGTCGAGGACGAGGGCGGCGCGTTCCGGCTGGTCTTCGAGTCCGACCTGACCAACGAGCCGGCGGTGCGCGAGCGCGTGGACCGGGTCAGCCTCCAGTGCGCCGAGGCGATCTCGCAGGTGATCGCCGAGGACACCGGCCTGTCCAAGGACGAGTCGATGCTCCTCGCCGTGGGCCTCGGCGGCGTCTCCCAGGTGGTCGCCCGCTACTGGCTGTCGAGCGAGTCCCCCATCCCGCGCGACAAGGCGGTGGAGCTGCTCACTTCGCTCGCCTGGCGGGGCATCGCGGGCTTCCCGCTGCACCCGGTCGACGGCCAGCTGAGCGCCGAGGGCCACTGATCCGTCCGGGCGACCGCCCGCCCCCGCCGCCTGTTCGCTCCTGGCGTGCGGCGACCGCACCGTGATCGTCCCCTCACCGGGCTAATGTGTGCAGCGTACGGCGCGGATGAATCGCGCAACGCTGACCGTTCGGAGGGACATAGCCGTGGAGGTCAAGATCGGCGTGCAGCACGCGCCCCGGGAGATCGTTCTGGAGAGCGGGCAGTCCGCCGAGGAGGTCGAGCGCGCGGTTGCCGACGCGCTGGCCGGCAAGGCGCAGCTGCTCAGCCTCTCGGACGAGAAGGGCCGCAAGGTCCTCGTTCCGGCCGACAGGATCGCGTACGTGGAGCTCGGCGAGCCCGCCGTCCGCCGCGTGGGTTTCGGCACGCTCTGAGCCCGGGATCCACGGGAAGGGCCCGGCGGACCGTCTTCGGTCCGCCGGGCCCTTCCCGTGTCCGTGCGTCCACGCCGGGCGGTACGGAGGGTTGCGCGCCGGACGCCACGGGTAGGTAGGACCTCGACCGCACCACCCGCCCCGCACCCCTCGCGAGGTGATCCCCCGATGTTCCTGGAAGCCCTCGGCTCCGCCCTGCTCGGCCTCGTTCTGGCCTGGGCCGCCGCGCACCGGCTGCCCGACCGTCTGCCCGGCCGGGGGCCCGTCCTCGTCACCGGCGCGCTCGGCGGGGTGTTCGGCGCGCTCGTCACCCACGGGGCGCTCGGCCCCGGCCATCCCTTCGCCACCCTGGCGGGCGCCGTGGCGGTGGCGGCGGTCCTGCTCTCGCTCCTGGTCCGCCCGGCCTCGCGCCGCCGGCTGCGCCGATCGGCGACCGTCTGACGGCCGCCGTCCGCTTTCGTACGCTTCAGGCGGCGAGGCCGAGCGCGGCCATGCGCTTGGTGTGCGCCTCGGTGATCCGGGAGAACATCCGGCCGACCTCCGCGAGGTCGAAGCCGTCCGCGACACCGCCGACCAGCATGGTGGAGAGCGCGTCCCGCTCGGCGACCACGCGCTGGGCCTGGGAGAGCGCCTCGCCCATCAGGCGGCGCGCCCAGAGCGCGAGCCGGCCGCCGACGCGCGGGTCGGCGTCGATCGCGGCGCGGACCTTCTCCACGGCGAAGTTGCCGTGGCCGGTGTCGTCGAGCACGGAGAGCACCAGGGCGCGGGTGTCGGAGTCGAGCCGGGCCGCGACCTCCCGGTAGAAGTCGCTGGCGATCGAGTCGCCCACGTACGCCTTGACCAGGCCCTCCAGCCAGTCCGACGGCGCGGTCTGGCGGTGGAAGTCGTCGAGCGCCTTCGCGAAGGGCTCCATGGCCTCCGTCGGCTCCGCGTCGACGGTCGCGAGGCGGTCCCGGAGCTGCTCGAAGTGGTGGAACTCGGCCGAGGCCATCTTCGCCAGCTCCGCCTTGTCCGCGAGGGTCGGCGCCAGCTTGGCGTCCTCGGCGAGCCGCTCGAAGGCCGCCAGCTCTCCGTAGGCGAGGGCGCCGAGGAGGTCGATCACGGCGGCGCGGTACTGCGGCTCGGCGGATGCCGTCGCCCAGTCCTTGGCGGCGATCCCGGTGGGTGTGGCGTTGTCAGGCGTCTCCATGCAGCGCACAATAGCCCGCCCGCGCGGCCCGGGAAGGCCCTGGTCAGTCAGTGTGACCGTGCCCTCATCACGTTTTCCCCCGACACACATGCGCGATTCCGGGGTACAGTGGTAAGGCGCCTGCTGAGTATGCGGACATGCTTTCGCACGTTCGGACGTATCCGGTGGGCCGACTCATGAATGAGGATGCCCGGTCGGTGGCCCGATCGGCTCCGGCCCGACAGCCCTTCCGGCGGACCCGCGGAAGGGTCACCCTCAGCGGTACGACGCTCGAGCGACGGCAGTGGTCCCGTGCCACCCGGCAGCGGTCTTCCCGATCGCGCCGACAGTGATCCGGCACGGTACGACCCCCTTCGTTCGCCTCGCGCCGCGTCTCACAGAAGAGGCAGCACCCTGACTACGACTTTCCGAGAGCTCGGAATCCTTTCCGAGACGGCCGAGGCCCTGGAGGCCGTCGGCATCGTGAACCCCTTCCCCATCCAGGAGATGACCCTTCCGGTCGCCCTCACCGGCACCGACGTCATCGGCCAGGCCAAGACCGGCACGGGCAAGACCCTCGGCTTCGGCCTGCCGATCCTGGAGCGCGTGACGGTCCCCATGGACGTCGAGGCGGGCCGGGCGAAGCCCGAGCAGCTGACCGACGCCCCGCAGGCGCTCGTCGTCGTGCCCACCCGCGAGCTGTGCCAGCAGGTCACCAACGACCTGCTGACCGCCGGCAAGGTGCGCAACGTCCGCGTGCTCGCCATCTACGGCGGCCGGGCGTACGAGCCGCAGGTCGAGGCGCTGCAGAAGGGCGTCGACGTGGTCGTCGGCACCCCCGGCCGCCTGCTCGACCTGGCCGGCCAGCGCAAGCTCGACCTCTCCCACGTCAAGGTCCTCGTCCTGGACGAGGCCGACGAGATGCTCGACCTGGGCTTCCTGCCCGACGTCGAGAAGATCATGAACATGCTTCCGGCGAAGCGCCAGACCATGCTGTTCTCGGCCACCATGCCGGGCGCGGTCATCGGTCTCGCCCGCCGCTACATGTCGCAGCCGACGCACATCCGCGCCACCTCGCCCGACGGCGAGGGCGTGACCGTCGCCAACATCAAGCAGCACGTCTTCCGCGCGCACTCGATGGACAAGCCGGAGATGGTCTCCCGCATCCTGCAGGCCAACGGCCGCGGGCTCGCGATGATCTTCTGCCGCACCAAGCGCACGGCGGCCGACATCGCCGAGCAGCTGGAGCGCCGCGGCTTCGCCTCGGGCGCCGTCCACGGCGACCTCGGCCAGGGCGCCCGCGAGCAGGCGCTGCGCGCCTTCCGCAACGGCAAGGTCGACGTGCTCGTCTGCACCGACGTCGCCGCGCGCGGCATCGACGTCGAGGGCGTCACCCACGTCATCAACTACCAGTCGCCGGAGGACGAGAAGACGTTCCTCCACCGCGTGGGCCGCACCGGCCGCGCGGGCGCCAAGGGCACGGCGGTGACCCTGGTCGACTGGGACGACATCCCGCGCTGGCAGCTGATCAACAAGGCGCTCGGCCTGGACTTCCACGAGCCGGCCGAGACCTACTCCAGCTCCCCGCACCTGTACGAGGAGCTGGACATCCCGGCGGGCACCAAGGGCATCCTGCCCCGCGCCGAGCGGACCCGCGCGGGTCTGGGCGCGGAGGAGCTGGAGGACCTGGGCGAGCCCGGCGGACGCCGTGGCCGCGGCCCGAAGGCGGCGGAGAAGACCGAGGAGCGCCCGGAGCGCACCCGGACCCCGCGCCAGCGCCGGCGCACCCGCGGCGGCGGCGACGCCGTCGACGCCCCGGCGCAGGACCGCGCCGTCCAGGCCGACCGGACCGCTCCGGCCGCCGCGCCGACGGGCGACGAGGCCGCGACCGAGTCCGGTCCGCGCACCCCGCGCCGCCGCCGTCGCACCCGGGTCGGCGCCCAGGGCGCCGCGCCGGTCGCGCAGACGGCCCCGGCGGCCCAGGCCGCTCCGGTCGCCGTCGCCGAGGCGCCGAAGACCGAGGCCCCGGCCCCGGTGGTCACCGAGGCGCCGAAGACCGTCGAGGCCCCGAAGGCCGAGGCTGTGAAGGTCGAGGAGCGGAAGGCCGAGGAGCCGAAGGCCCCCCGTCGCCGCGCCCGTGCCGCCCGCCCGGAGACCGCCCAGGCCTCCCAGGCCGCTCCGGCGGTCCGTACCCCCGCGGCCCCCGCCGTCCAGGAGTCCGCTCCGGTCGTGCGCCGCCGTCGGGCCCGGGTGCGCCCGGTCGAGGAGACCGTCTTCTTCCAGACGCCCGAGACCGCCGCCGCCGCCCTGCGGGCGCAGTCGGCCGTCGAGGCCCCGAAGGCCGCCGAGGCCCCGGTCGCCGTCGAGGCGCCGAAGGCCGAGGAGCCCAAGAAGGCCCCGCGCCGCCGCACGGCCGCCAGGACCGTCGAGGCCGTCGAGACGCCCGTCGAGGACGTCAAGGCCGCCGAGCCCGTCGCCGCTCCGGTGGCCGAGCCGGTCGCGGCTCCGGTCGCCGCCGAGGCCCCGGCCGAGGTTCCGGCCCCGCGCCGTCGCCGTACGGCCCGCAGGCCCGCCGGTTCGCCGGTGACCGCCGAGGCCCCGGCCGCCGAGCCGGTGGCCGAGCCGGTCGCGGCTCCGGTCGTCGAGGAGGCGCCCGCGCCGCGCCGTCGTCGCGCCGCCACCCGGGCCGCCGGTTCCCCGGCGTCCGCCGAGGCCGCCGCGATCATCGTCGTACCGGCCGTGGCGCCGGCGCCGGTCGTCGAGGAGGCGCCCGAGCCCGCCCCGCGCCGCCGTCGCGCCGTCCGCAAGGCCACCGCCTCGCCGGTGACCGCCGAGGCTCCGGCGGCCGAGGCCCCCGCGGCCGAGCCGGTCGCCGAGCCCGTCGCCGCTCCGGCGGCCGAGGAGGCCCCCAAGAAGGCCGCCCCGCGCCGCCGCACCACCAAGAAGGCGGTGGCCGAGGCCGCCGTCGCCGAGGCCGCTCCGGCGGTCGAGGCCCCGGTCGCCGAGGAGGCCCCGAAGGCTCCCCGTCGCCGCGCGGCCAAGAAGGCGGTCGCCGCCGAGGCGCCCGACGCCTCCGAGCCGCAGGCGCCGAAGGCTCCGGCCCGTCGCCGCACGGTGAAGAAGGCCGTCGCGGAGCCGGCCGCCGAGGCCGCGGCCGTGGCCGAGGAGCCGAAGAAGGCGGCCCCGCGCCGCCGCACCACCAAGAAGACGGCGGCCCCGGCCGAGAGCTGAGTCCGTCCCGCACGCCCGCCGCGGCCCGGCCCCCTTCCCGGGGGCCGGGCCGCGGCGGCGTTACCGGGCCGCGCCGTCCCGCCGACCGGGGATTACAGTCCGGGTATGAGTAAGCCCAGGTCCCTGGTACTGCCGCCGCGCACCCGCGTCCGCCGTCTCGACACCGCGCGCGGGCCGTTCGCCGTGCTCGACGCGGAGCCCGGCGGGGAGCGGCGGGGGACGGTGCTGCTGCTGCCCGGGTACACCGGCAGCAAGGAGGACTTCCTGGCCCTCCTCGGACCGCTGGCCGACGCCGGTTACCGGGCCGTGGCCGTGGACGGGCGCGGGCAGAACGACAGCCCGGGCCCCCGGGGCCGGGCCGCCTACCGCCGCCGGGCGCTCGCGCTCGACGCGGTGGCGCAGGCCGCGGCGCTCGGGGACGGTCCCGTGCACCTGGTGGGGCACTCGTTCGGCGGCCTGGTGGCCCGCGCGGCGGTGGCGGTCGCGCCGGGCGCCTTCCGCTCGCTCACCCTGCTCTCCTCGGGCGTCGGCCGGGTCTCCCGGCCGCAGCGGATCCGGGTGCGGGCGCTGCGGGCCGGACTCGCGCTGCTGTCGAAGGAGCGGGTGTGGCGGACGATGTGCTGGCTGGACAGCCGGGGCGAGGAGCCGGACACGTCCGACGTGCCGGGGCTCGCGGACTTCCTGCTTCGCCGCTGGTCGCGCACCCGGATCGCCCAGCTCAGGGGCGCCGGGCGGCTGCTGCTCGACCGCCGGGACGGTACGGAGGAGCTGCTCGTGCTGCGGACGCCGCTGCACTTCGCGTACGGGACGGACGAGATGGTCTGGTCGACGGCCGACCTCGCGGCGGCGGCGGCCCGGACCGGCGCGCACCACACGGTCCTCGCGGGCGCGGGCCACTCCCCCAACGTGTCGCACCCCGAGGAGCTGACCGCCCGCCTCCTCGGCTTCTGGGAGCGGGCGGCGGCGCCCGCGAGGCTCAGTACTGCGCCTTGAGGTGCTGCCAGAAGCCGTCCCGCAGGGAGCGCCGGAGCGCGGCGTGGCCGCGCAGGGAGCGGCTCAGCAGGCGCTCCGCCTCGACGAGCAGGTCCTGGTCGACCGGTCCGGGCAGGTAGGGCGCGCCCGGCAGGAGCTCGGCGAGCCGGTCCCGGCCGCGCTCGGCGAGCCAGGTGGCCGCGATCCGGGCGCCGACGAGGCGCACCTCCTCGCGGGAGGGCGGCGGCTCGCCCTCGCTCTCGTACGTGGTGACGGGGCGGCGGGTGACGTACGGGCGGCAGAAGTCCAGGTCGAAGGTGCGCTGGCTGTCGACCTCCCAGAGGAGGGCCTCGGCCTGGTTGCGGCCCTCGGCGGCCTCGATGCCCCAGAGGTGCACGCGGGCGCCGTAGCCCTGGGCGGCCTCGACGGCCGAGACGAGGTCCTCGTCGCCGCCGACGAGGGCGGCGTCGCTGATGGCGCGGTGGCGGGCGAGGGACTCCAGGTCCGTACGGATGAGGGAGTCGACGCCCTTCTGCTGGTTGTTGGCGTTGAGGTTGCCGAGGCGGACCTTGACGTCGGGCAGCTCGGCGATGGCCTGTTGCTCGGGGGTGTGGATGCGGCGGCGGGCGCCGTCGTACCAGTAGACGCGCAGGAGCCGGCTGTCCGCGAAGATCGTGCGGGCCTTGTCGATGAAGGCCTCGATGAGCCCTTCCGCGTCGAGGTCGAAGGAGCGCCGGTCCTCGGTGCCGACGACCAGCAACCCGGCCGCAGCATGGACGTAACCCGCGTCGACGAAGATGGCGTGGGTGGAAGGGGTCTTGGCGACCTCGGCCAGCATCCGCCGGAGGAGCTCGTTGGTGCGCTCCAGGCGTGCGTCGAGCGCGCGGAGGCGGGTGTCGGTCTCGGTGGCCCGTGGGGTGTCTGCGTCGTTCATACGCGGCTCATTGTCCGCCGACGTCCGGCCGACCGCCACACCCTCTTACTCGTCAGTATTTAGTCATCCGAAAATTTTCCTTAGCGTAAGGAATGTTTGCAGGATGCAAGTCGTTGTACAGGGACGTAACGCAGTTCTCCACCAGGAGGATCAACTCAGACGAAGGGAGAAGCCCGTGCGCTTCGAAATCCTGCGACTCGACGACGTCGACGGCACGCCCGTCGACCGGACGGTCGTGGACGCCGCCTCCGTCAACCGGATCGTGCAGCAGGCCGCCTCGATCGGCCAGCGCATCTGGATCCGCCCCGCCGAGACCTCGGCCTCGTAACAGGCCCGGTCCACACCACGCACCGCGCCCCCGCACGGACTTCGCAGAAGCGGAATCCGTACGGGGGCGCAGTGGTGTCCGGGGCCGCCCCGGGAGGGGTCAGGAGCCCCGGATCACCTGGGTGACGCCGTTGATGATCTGCTGCACCGCGATGGCGGAGAGCATCATGCCGGCGAGCCGGGTCACCAGGACCACGCCGCCGTCCTTGATGATCCGGATGATCACCAGCGAGTACCGCATGGTCAGCCAGAGGACGACGTGCATGGCGGCGATGGCGGCCCAGACGGAGATCTGCGCGGCCGCGCTGTCGGCGTGCTGCACGGCGAGGATGACCGAGACGATCGCGCCGGGCCCGGCGAGCAGCGGCATGCCGAGCGGGACCAGGGCGACGTTGACGTCCTTGGTCTGCTTGGGCTCGTCGGTCTTGCCGGTGAGCAGGTCGAGCGCGATGAGCAGCAGGAGCAGTCCGCCCGCGATCATCAGGGCGGGGACGGAGACGTGCAGGTACGCCAGGATCTGCTGGCCCAGGATGCCGAAGACGGTGATGACGCCGAAGGCGACGGCGACGGCCTGCCAGGCCATGCGGCGCTGCACCTTGGCCGCGCGGCCGGAGGTGAGGGCGAGGAAGATCGGCGTGATCCCGGGGGGATCCATGATCACGAAGAGGGTCAGGAACAGCGAGCCGAAGACGGCGACGTCGAACACGGTGGGGTGCCTTGCGGGAGAGGTGGAACGGCGGGGTGTGGCCCGTGGGCTGCGGAATGCGGGATTCCGTCGCCGGGGCAGGGGGTGTGCCGCCCCGCGCGCGGCGCGGCCGTGCGGGGGTGGACCGGGAAGGGGGAGGCCTGGGGACGGATCCGCGGAACGGGCCGCGCGGGCGTGCGCGGGCGTGCCGTCCGGCCGGGGCCGGGCGGGCGGGTTCGGCGGAGGGTCGGGCCCGGGAGGGACGGAGGCCTAGGCGGTGACGGATCCCCCGGCGCCGGGGACCGGGAAGGCCCCCGCCGCGCGGCGGGTGATCTCGCCGTAGATCTCGGGGTCGGTGGTGTACTCGCCGAGCCGGCAGGTCTTGCGGCTGCCGTGGTAGTCGCTGGAGCCCGTGGTCAGCAGACCCAGCTCCTTCGCGAGCCCGCGCAGCCGCGCCCGCGTCGGCTCGTCGTGGTCCATGTGGTCGACCTCGATGCCGTCGAGACCGGCCTCGGCGAGCCGGGCGATCGAGGCCTCCGGGAGCACCTGGCCGCGCTTGACGGCGAGGGGGTGCGCGAAGACGGTGACGCCGCCGGCCGCCTTGACGAGGCGGATCGCCTCGACCGGGTCCAGCTCGTGCTTGCCGACGTACGCCCGGCCGCCGTCGGCGAGCCACTCGGGCGTGAAGGCGGCGGACACGTCCGGTACGACCCCGAGCTCGACGAGCGCCTCGGCGACGTGCGGGCGGCCCACGGAGCCGTCGCCGGCGATCCGGGCCACCTGCTCCCAGGTGACGGGGACGCCGAGCTCCCGGAGCTTGCCGACCATCGCGCGGGCGCGGGGCACGCGGTCGTCGCGGACGAGTTCGCGCTCGGCGAGGAGCGCGGGCTCCTCCGGGTCGAAGAGGTACGCGAGCAGGTGCAGGCCGATCCCGTCGACCCGGCAGGACAGCTCGGCCCCGGTGACGAGGGTCAGCCCCTCGGGCAGCGCGGCGATCGCCTCGGCGTGGCCGCGGGTGGTGTCGTGGTCCGTGAGGGCGACGACGTCGAGCCCGGCGGCGGCCGCGTTCCGGACGAGTTCGGCCGGGGTGTCCGTGCCGTCGGAGGCCGTGGAGTGGGTGTGCAGGTCGATGCGCACGACGCGGTACTCCGGGGGCTCGGGACGGACGAGGGACGCTCCAGCATAACGGGCGAATCGAACACGCCCGTACGGAAGGAACGCCGGGCCCCGGGGCGGGCGAGGCCGGAGGCGGGGCGCGGCCCGGACGGCGATCCGCCGGAGAGGCCCGGGCCCGGCGGGGCGTCGCCGCGGCCCGGACGGTGATCCAGCGGAGAGGCACGGG
The DNA here is from genome assembly GCF_053618675.1 of Streptomyces sp. NPDC055632. NCBI lineage: Bacteria > Bacillati > Actinomycetota > Actinomycetes > Kitasatosporales > Streptomycetaceae > Streptomyces > Streptomyces sp. NPDC055632. The sequence continues at coordinate 14,995 of NZ_JBSHHY010000044.1, forward strand.
CTTGGCGGGACGCGGCCCGGACGGCGATCCGCCGGAGCACCCGGGCCCGGTGGGGCGTCGGCGCGACGACCCCGGCACGGGCGGCGCCTCGGCGCGGCGGCCTCGGCCCGGCAGCGCCTCGGCGCGGTGAAGCCCCGGCCCGGCGGGCCCCGAGTCCGGGGCCTCGAGTCCGGCGGCGGTCTCAGCCCAGCAGTCTCGGCGTGAGCGCCCCGCACGGCAGCAGTTCGACCTCGGCGCCGGCGTCCCGCAGGTCCGTGAGGACCAGCTCGTCGTACATCAGGAGGCCGGACTGCTCGGGCCAGACGATCGCCCACAGCCACAGGCCGCGCGCCTCGCCCGCGAAGACCGCGCGGTCGTGCGGGGCGCCGTTGACGTGCCAGAGCGGGGTGGGGCGCCCGGCGGCGAGCACCTTGGTCTGGGGCGGCTTCTCGATGGCCATGCCGGCGCCGGGGTCGAGCCCGTCGATGCCGGCGTACCGGGCGCCGAGGCCGACGCCGAGCTCCTCGGCGATCAGGAGCAGCTCCCCGATGCCGCCGAGCGGGCCGGGGCCCGAGCAGGCGACGGCGGTCGCGCGTCCGCCGCTGCGGTCGTCGCCCGCGTACGCGACCCCGGTGAAGAGCCAGCCGACGGGCAGGGGCCACGGCATCCACACGGGCACCTGGGAGCGGTGCACCACGACGCCGAGGGCCTCGACGCTGGGCGGGACGACGGGCTGGAGCGGGTGCACCGAGCCGTGCACGTCACACTGCCAGGAGTCGGCGAAGAGACCGGGCGCTCTGACCCGGCCACCGCACTTCGGGCAACTGGGTTCGCCCCTCATAGGGCTCAACGGTCCTACCCCTTCCGTCCCGCGTCAAGGACGACCCCGAACGATCACCCGTCCGACACGGGCCGCCCACTCGCACATCCCTTCCGCTATACCCGCACATCACCCCCTCGTATAGATGTCATCTACACCTATACGGCCGTACGGCCCGGCGGGCACCCCCGGCCCCCCGCCAACCGGCGGACGGGGAAACGGGGTTGCCGCGCGAGGGGCCTCCTCAGTCCAGCTCCACGGACCTGCGCAGGGGATCGCGGAGGTCCGTACCCCGCGCCAGCCAGCGCTCCTCCAGGGCCTGCGCCCCGTGCACCCGCTTCCACGCCGCCTCGTTCGAGGTCATCGGCAGCAGCGGCAGGAACCGCACCGAATCCATCGGCTCGTCGAGCTCCAGGTCCTCCACCAGGCCGCCCGACTCCGCGACGAGCACCGAGCTGAAGGGGGCGCCCGGCCAGAGCGGGTCGCCCACGTCGAGCGAGGCGCCCGGGGCCACGATCACGCCCTCGACCTGCGGGGTGGCGGCGAGCACGGCGAGCGGGCGCAGCACCTTGTCGGTGTCGGCGAGGCCGGCCCGCACGGTGAGGACGAGCTCCGCGCGCGGGCCCCGCACCGGATCGGCGAGCGCGGCGGTCGGATCGGCCATCGGCTGCGCGGACATCCCGAGGGTCGCGTACCGCACGAGATCGCCGTCGATGAAGCGGAGCACCTCGATCCGGTCCGTGCCGAGAAACGTCACCGCGGCGCGCGCGTCCGGTTCCCCGAGGGCCGTTCGCAACCGGGCCTCGACCAGAGCAAGAACTTCTCCCATGGCTTGAGCATAAAGCGCGTATGGAACGGGCAAAGTAAGGGATTGACCCTCTGTCGGCTGATAGCCTTGGCCGCTGGCCGGGAACATTCGATCCCCGACCACTCGTCACACGTCATCCCTCACGGGGGACCGGCCGGAGGAGGTGGGGCTGCGATGGACCGAAGTCGGTCGGGCAGTACCAGCGGCTCTTCCGCCCCGCACCCGAGCCCGGTGCGCTTTTTCTCCCGTTGATTCCGGGTACGCGATCCCTGATCCGTGCGATTCCCCGATCCGCACGGACCGCGCGACCCGTTCTCCGGCACCTCGCACGACGGAAGAGCACTTCGCCCTCGCCTGTCTGTAGCGAATGTCTGTAGCGAACGCCGTCACCGCGATCCCCCGGTGCCGCCCGCTTTGTGGACGACGTAGCTCCACGTCCCCATTCCGGGCTGTGCCACGCTCGCCGACGGCCTCTCCGTGAAGGAGCATGCCCATGTCGATGATCCGTGACCTGCGCGCCGCCGTCCGTCCGAGCCTGCGGCACCCCCTGCGCAAGACCCCCACCACGTACACCGCGTACGACCCCACCCGCGACCACTCGGCGTCCACCGCCGTCGTCGACTGCGCCGTCTACCGCGACGGGCGCCGGATCGAGGACGACGAGTGCCTCACCCCGCGCGGCGCGATGCGGCGCGTGCGGGAGAAGGGCGGCTTCGCCTGGATCGGCCTGCACGAGCCGACCGAGGCCGAATTCGCCGGTATCGCCGCCGAGTTCGGGCTGCACCCGCTCGCCGTCGAGGACGCCGTCCACGCCCACCAGCGGCCCAAGCTGGAGCGGTACGACGACACCCTCTTCACCGTCTTCAAGACGATCCACTACGTCGAGCACACCGAGCTCACCGCGACCAGCGAGGTCGTCGAGACCGGCGAGGTCATGTGCTTCACCGGCCCCGACTTCGTCATCACCGTCCGGCACGGCGGCCAGGGCTCCCTGCGCAACCTCCGCCACCGCCTCCAGGGCGAGCCCGAGCTGCTCTCCAAGGGCCCCTCGGCCGTCCTGCACGCCATCGCGGACCACGTCGTCGACGGCTACATCGCGGTCGCCGACGCCGTCGAGCTGGACATCGACCAGCTGGAGATCGACGTCTTCTCGCCGGCCGCGAAGGGCTCCACGCGCGGTACGGACACCGGCCGGATCTACCAGCTCAAGCGCGAGGTCCTGGAGTTCAAGCGGGCCGTCTCGCCGCTCCTCCGCCCGATGCAGCTGCTCAGCGAGCGGCCGATGCGGCTGGTGGACCCGGACATCCAGAAGTACTTCCGGGACGTCGCGGACCACCTCGCCCGCGTCCAGGAGCAGGTCGTCGGCTTCGACGAGCTGCTCAACTCGATCCTCCAGGCCAACCTGGCGCAGGCGACCGTCGCGCAGAACGAGGACATGCGCAAGATCACCTCGTGGGCGGCGATCGTCGCCGTCCCCACGGCGGTCTGCGGGGTGTACGGCATGAACTTCGACCACATGCCGGAGCTGCACTGGAAGTACGGCTACCCGATGGTGCTCACCGGCATCGTCGTGGTCTGCCTCACCATCCACCGCACCCTCAAGCGCAACGGCTGGCTGTAGCCCCGGCCCGGATCGATAGGCTGCGGCCATGACCGATCAGTCGCTCGGGCCCGCCCTCGTCGAGGAGGCCACCAAGAAGTCCGGCCTGGTGTGGGTGCGCGGCACCGGGCCCGCCCGCGCGCTCTGGCACGTCTGGCACGACGGCGCCGCGTTCGTCGTCGGCGACGGCCCCGGCGAGCAGCCGCTGCCAGGGCTCGTGGACGGCGGGACGGCCGAGGTGACCGTCCGCAGCAAGGACAAGGGCGGCCGGATCGTCGCCTGGACGGCCGCCGTGCGCGAACTCGCCGCCGGTACGGAGGAGTGGGACGCGGCCGTCGCGGAGCTGAAGGGCAAGCGGCTCAACGCGCCCGACGGCGAGGCGATGCCCGCCCGCTGGGCGCGCGAGTGCCGGGTGGTGCGGCTCGACCCGCGCGAGGTCGCCGCCGGACTGCCGGACGGCTCCCTGGCGGCCGTGCCGCTGCCCACGGCGGCCACGACCCGCCGTCCCGCGCCGGCCGCGCTCCCGCGCCTGCTCCTGAAGCGCCGCAGGCGCCGCTGAGGGGCGGCTGCGGCCTGGGCGAGCTTCTCCGGGCTCTTCGCGGAGGCCGCCCCTCAGGTGCGGGGCAGCTGCTTCCCGTAGTCCACGATCTCGTCCTTCGTGGGCGCGGCGAGCGGGAAGTCCTTGTTCCAGTCGGAGAGCATCACGACGCCCCCGCCGCCGCCGCGCGCGAACTGCACGGGATACGGGGAGCCGTCCAGGGACACGTCCAGGACGCCGCCCTCGCCGTCCGCGCCGCCCTTGACCTTGATCGTGCGGACCGCGCCGATCCGCGTGCGGTCGCCCTTGACCTTCTCGCCGTGCAGCCCGATGAGGCCGTCGAGCAGCGGCTTCATGTCGGTGAAGCCGCGGAGCTGCTTGTACGAGGGGTCGTCCTGCGGCACCTTCACGTACTTGCCGTCGAGCTTCTCGGCGGCCTCGACGTCCTCCTTCGTCGGCTCGGCCCCGTCCTTGTCGTGGGACCAGAAGCCGGCGTCGGCCTTCAGGTAGAGCGCGTCCCCGACCCGCATCAGCTCGAAGGTGCTGTTCTTCGTCGTCACCGAGCCGGTGGCGCCGTCCTGCTTGAGGCGCATGTTCAGCTTGACGGCGCCGCCCTTGCTGACCAGGGTGCCGGCCAGGCGCACCGCCTTCGCCCCGTCCGCCACCGTCCGCGCCTCGCGCTCGATCTCGGGGGCGGCGAGCCTCCCGACCCCGTTGGTCCCCTCGTCCGGGTCGGCGGCGCAGGCCGTGAGCCCCACCGTCAGTCCGGCGCAGAGCGCCAGGGGCACGACGGCCCCGCGGATACGCGATGCCGGGGTGCGGACGGTCATCTGCGCTGCCTCTCGTGATCGTGCGGGCGTACGGGCGCCGGGCCCCGGCCGGGCGGAAGGGCGGGGTCCGGTGTCCGTACCGGTACCGGGGGTTCCGGCTCCGGTACCGGGGTAACAGCAGACCGCAGCGTACCCGGGCCGGCCGGCGGCCCCCGCAGGCAGCCGTACGGAGGCACTGCCGGGGCGGCGCGTACCGGCACGGGCTAGCCTGAACCGGTAGAGCTCCGTGATCACCGGCGGGGCGCTGCGAGGACTGGAATCGTGCGACACCGAGGAGGCGCGTGGCATGGCGGCAGGCGCCCCCCGGATCTTCGTCTCCCACCTGGCGGGGGTCCCCGTCTTCGACCCCGTCGGCGACCAGGTCGGCCGGGTCAGCGACCTGGTGGCCATGCTCCGGGTCGGCCGCCGCCCGCCGCGCCTGCTCGGCATGGTCGTGGAGGTGCTCAGCCGCCGCCGGGTCTTCGTGCCCATGACCCGGATCACCGGCGTCGAGTCCGGGCAGGTCATCACCACCGGCGTGGTCAACATGCGCCGCTTCGAGCAGCGCCCCACCGAGCGGCTCGTCCTCGGAGAGCTCCTCGACCGGCGGGTGCGGCTCGTGGAGGGCGACGGGCGGGAGGGCGAGGAGGTCACCGTCCTCGACATCGCCATCCAGCAGCTGCCCGCCCGCCGCGAATGGGAGATCGACAAGGTCTTCGTCCGCAAGGGGAAGAGCGGGGCGCTGCGCCGCAAGGGCGAGACGCTGACCGTCGAGTGGTCGGCCGTCACCGGCTTCTCCCTGGAGGAGCACGGCCAGGGCGCCGAGAGCCTGCTCGCCACCTTCGAGAAGCTGCGCCCGGCCGACCTGGCCAACGCCCTGCACCACCTCTCCCCCAAGCGGCGCGCCGAGGTGGCCGCGGCCCTCGACGACGACCGGCTCGCGGACGTCCTCGAAGAGCTCCCCGAGGACGACCAGATCGAGATCCTCGGCAAGCTGAAGGAGGAGCGCGCGGCCGACGTCCTGGAGGCGATGGACCCGGACGACGCGGCCGACCTGCTGTCCGAGCTGCCCGAGGAGGACCAGGAGCGGCTGCTGACCCTGATGCAGCCGGACGACGCGGCGGACGTGCGCCGCCTCCTGGCGTACGAGGAGCGCACGGCGGGCGGTCTGATGACGACGGAGCCGATCGTGCTGCGGCCGGACGCGACCGTCGCGGACGCGCTCGCCCGGGTCCGCCAGCAGGACCTGTCCCCGGCGCTGGCCGCGCAGGTGTACGTCTGCCGGCCGCCGGACGAGACGCCGACCGGGAAGTACCTGGGCACGGTGCACTTCCAGCGGCTCCTGCGGGACCCGCCGTTCACACTGGTCAGCTCGATCGTGGACAGCGACCTGCCGCCGCTCGGCCCGGACACCCCGCTGCCGGCCGTCACCAGCTACCTCGCCGCGTACAACATGGTGGCCGCGCCCGTCGTGGACGAGAGCGGCTCCCTGCTCGGCGCGGTGACCGTCGACGACGTGCTGGACCACCTGCTGCCGGACGACTGGCGCGAGACCGAGTTCCACGAGGAGGAGGGGGCGGGGCATGGCCGCTGAACGCACGCAGGACCGGGAGCGCGAGCGGGAGCGGGCCGTGCCCCGGATCCGGCTCGACCTGCCGAGGGAGCGGCGGGCCAGACTGCTGCCGGAGTACGACCCGGAGGCCTTCGGGCGCATGTCGGAGCGGATCGCCCGCTTCCTGGGGACGGGCCGGTTCCTGGTCTGGATGACGCTGACGATCGTCGTCTGGGTGCTGTGGAACATCTTCGCGCCGGGGCCGCTGAAGTTCGACGAGTACCCGTTCATCTTCCTGACGCTCGCCCTGTCCCTCCAGGCCTCGTACGCGGCGCCGCTGATCCTGCTCGCCCAGAACCGGCAGGACGACCGGGACCGGGTCAACCTCGAACAGGACCGGAAGCAGAACGAGCGGTCGATCGCGGACACCGAGTACCTGACGCGGGAGATCGCGGCGCTGCGCATGGGCCTGGGCGAGGTCGCCACGCGCGACTGGATCCGCTCCGAGCTCCAGGACCTCCTCAAGGAGATGGAGGAGCGCCGGGATCTATTCCCGTCCGGCGACACCCGGGGAAGTGACGTACCCGACCGTTGACAGCCTTTCATGGGCCGGTGCTCCGCGCCGTACCATCGTCGGTATGGCTACGGAAGACGCGGTGCTCGCGGCACTGGCGACGGTGAACGACCCTGAGATCAACAAGCCGATCACTGAACTCGGCATGGTCAAGTCGGTGGAGATCGAACCGGACGGCAGGGTCGCCGTCACGGTCTACCTGACGGTCTCCGGGTGCCCGATGCGCGACACCATCACGCAGCGCGTGACCGAGGCCGTCTCCCGGGTCGAGGGCGTCACCGCCGTCGACGTGTCGCTCGACGTGATGAGCGACGAGCAGCGCAAGGAGCTGGCGGCCGCGCTGCGCGGCACGACCGCCGAGCGCGAGGTGCCCTTCGCCAAGCCCGGCTCGCTGACCCGGGTGTACGCGGTGGCGTCCGGCAAGGGCGGTGTCGGCAAGTCCTCCGTGACCGTGAACCTGGCGGCCGCGATGGCCGCCGACGGGCTGAAGGTCGGCGTCGTCGACGCCGACATCTACGGCCACAGCGTGCCCCGGATGCTGGGCGCGGACGGGCTTCCGACCCAGGTCGAGAACATGATCATGCCGCCGTCGGCGAACGGCGTGAAGGTCATCTCGATCGGCATGTTCACCCCGGGCAACGCGCCGGTCGTGTGGCGCGGCCCGATGCTGCACCGCGCGCTCCAGCAGTTCCTCGCGGACGTGTACTGGGGCGACCTGGACGTCCTCCTGCTCGACCTGCCGCCGGGCACCGGCGACATCGCGATCTCGGTCGCGCAGCTCGTGCCGAACGCCGAGATCCTGGTCGTCACGACCCCGCAGCAGGCGGCGGCCGAGGTCGCCGAGCGGGCCGGCTCGATCGCCGTCCAGACCCACCAGAAGATCGTCGGCGTCGTGGAGAACATGGCGGGCCTGCCGTGTCCGCACTGCGACGAGATGGTGGACGTGTTCGGCAGCGGCGGCGGCCAGAAGGTCGCGGACGGCCTGACGCAGACCACCGGCGCGACCGTGCCGGTCCTCGGCTCGATCCCGATCGACGTGCGGCTGCGCGAGGGCGGCGACGACGGCAGGCCGGTCGTCCTGTCCGACCCGGACTCCCCCGCCGGCGCGGCGCTCCGCGCCATCGCGGGCAAGCTGGGCGGCCGTCAGCGCGGCCTGTCGGGCATGAGCCTGGGCATCACGCCGCGGAACAAGTTCTGAGTCCTGGCGCACGCCGAAGGGGCGCCCCCGTGCGGGGGCGCCCCTTCGGCGTTCTCGCTCCTACGCGTACGCGTCGAAGTCCTTGATCTGCGAGAACCCGAGCCCGTACGCGCTCATCCCCCGCCCGTACGCCCCCAGGTGCACGCCCGCCGCCGAGCCCGCCAGGACCCAGCCGAACTCGGTCTCGCGGTAGTGGAACGGCACCGGCACCCCGTCCACCGGCAGCGAGAGCGTCGTCCAGGCGGGCCCGTCGAGGTCGTCGGCGAGCTCGAAGGCCGTCTCGGTCTGCTGGTCCAGCCAGTTGTCGCGCGTCATGTGGTCGAGCGAGGCCGGCCAGGTGTGGACGAGCAGTCCGGAGCCGGCCAGCCAGGCGGCGGAGGAGACGGTGGTGGCGTCGAGGACGCCCGTCCCGTCACCGGTCCGCCGTACGGGGCTCGCCGCGACCGTCACGACGACGGCGAAACGCTCCTTCTCCGCACCGCTCGCGTCGGACTTTATCGACGGCGCGTCACCGTGCCCGATCGATCCGTGCTGCACGCTGCCGTCCGCCGCCGTGCCGACCTGCATCAGCCGACGCGGCCCGGTGAAGGCCTCGTCGAGGCCGTACCAGGCGAAGGGCGCCCGCAGGAAGCCCTCGTCGGTCCGCCGGGCCGCGGGTGTGCCCTCCACCCGGCTCGTGGTCTCCATCTCGGCCGCCTCCTCGTTCCGTCAACAGAGCGAGGATAGCCACCGGGGCGCGCCGGATCGGTGACAGCCCGTCGTCAGGTCGCGTCGGAGTCGTACGGGGGGCGCCCGCCGGCGTCCGGCTCGTCCCGCTTCTTGAGGAGGTCCGAGGTGCCCACCGGGGAGCCGTCGACCGAGGCCCCGGCGGTCGCCGAGCCGTTGACGGCGGGCAGGGTCTCGCGGCCGTGGACCGCGTCGGCGACCTCGTTCATCTCCTTCTTGAGGTCGAAGGTGCTGCGCAGCTCGTCGAGCTCCCGGAGGTCCTCGTTGCCCTCCAGCTGCTTGCGGAGGAACGTCTTGGGGTTGAGGTCCTCGAACTCGAAGTCCTTGAACTCCGGGCCCAGCTCGCTGCGGATGTCGTTCTTCGCGCTGTCGGAGAACTCGCGGATCTTCCGGACGAAGCGCGAGACGTCCTGGATCACCTTCGGGAGCTTGTCCGGCCCGAAGACGAGCACGGCGAGGACCACGAGCGTCACCAGCTCGAGAGCGCCTATGTCGCTGAACACCTTGTAGCTCCTTCACGCCGGTCCAGGGCCCGGTCCACGGTACCCGCCGAAACAGCCGGGCGGGTACCTCGCGGTGTACGCCGCATGGCGCTCAGGTGCCCTGCGAGGAGCCGAGCGTCAACGTCTTTGTCAGCTCTTTGCCGTCGCGGCTCAGGGTGAGCTCCAGGCGGTCGCCGGGGCGGTGGGCGCGGATCTTCACGATGAGCTCCTCGCCGTTGTGCACCCGCTGGCCGTCGACCTTGGTGATGACGTCGCCGGGCCGGAGCCCCGCCTCGGCGGCCGGGCCGCCGGGCGTGACGGAGGCGGTGCCGTCCTTGCCCTTCTCGCCGACGCGGGCGCCGTCGCCGTCGTACTGCATGTCGAGGCTCACCCCGATGACCGGGTGGGCGGCCTTGCCGGTCCTGATGAGCTCCTCGGCGACCCGCTTGCCCTGGTTGATCGGTATGGCGAAGCCGAGGCCGATGGAGCCGGGCTGGCTCGCGCCGTCGCCCTCGCCGTCGCCGCCGCCGGCCGCGCGGATCGCGCTGTTGATGCCGATGACCCGGGCCTTGGAGTCGAGGAGGGGCCCGCCGGAGTTGCCGGGATTGATGGGGGCGTCGGTCTGGAGCGCGTCGACGTAGCTGATGTCGCTGCCGTCGCCCTTCTCGCCGCCGGCGGTGATCGGGCGCTCCTTGGCGCTGATGATGCCGGAGGTGACGGTGTTGGAGAGGTCGAAGGGGGCGCCGATGGCGACGACCGGGTCGCCGACGCGGACGCTGTCGGAGTTGCCGAGCGGCAGGGGCTTGAGGCCCGAGACGCCGGTGACCTGGACGACGGCCAGGTCGTAGCCGGTGTCCTTGCCGACGAGCTTGGCGCGGGCGGTCTCGCCGGTGGAGAAGGTCACCGAGATGTCCGCGGAGGACCGGGCCCCGTCCACGACGTGGTTGTTGGTGAGGATGTGGCCCCTGGTGTCCAGGACGAAGCCGGTGCCGGTGCCGGACGAACCGCCGCCCTTGACGTGCAGGGTGACCACGCCGGGCAGGGCGCTGGCGGCGATCCCGGCCACGCTGTCGGGGGCGCGGCCGGTGTCCTCGGCGGCGGCCTGGGGCAGCTCGACGGTGCTGATCCCGCCGTTCCGCTCGACGTACGCGCCGATCCCGCCGCCGATGACGCCGGTGAACAGCGCGAAGACCAGCGCCCCCGCGACGGCGAGGCCCTTCCGGGACCTCTTCGCGGGCGCGGGCGGCAGCGCGGGGCCGCCGACGCCCCAGGGGTCGTACTGGCCCCAGGGCGCGGGCCCCTGCGGACGCGGCGGTACGGGAGGCACGGGGCCCTGCTGGTGGGGCGGGGCGGGGGCCGGGGGCCGCTGCACGGGCGGCGCGGGCGCCCACGGCCCGGGCTCGCCGTAGGGCGGCGTCCGGTACTCGTCGGGGGCGTGCAGGGGCTGCGTCTGCGGCGCGGAGGCGGGTGCAGGTTCGGGAGCCGGGTCCTGGGCGGGGACGGGTGCGGGCACCGGGTCCTGCGCGGGGACGGGCTCCCGGCCCCCGGGCCCGCCCTTGGTCAGGACGACGGAGGGCGCGGGCTCGGTGGCGCCGGTCCCGGCGGGCGCGGAGTCCTGGGGAGCGGCCTCGGCGGCCTCGGTGGACCCGGAACCGTCGGCGGCGGGCTCGGCGCCCCGGGAGCCGGCCCCTTCGGGCGCGGCGGCCGGTGCCTGGTCCTGCGGCTCCGCTGCCGGTGCCTCGTCCCGTCGGGCGGCGGCGTCGGCCGGGGCCGTCGTCGGCGGTTCCGGGGCCGTGGACGGGCGCGGCGCGGGCAGGGGGAAGTCGCCGTCACCGTCACCGGACGGAGGCGGCGCGGGTATCCGCGCCGCCTCCGGCGTGCTCGAAGGACGGCTCCACCAGTTCGGCTTCCCGTTGTTCATGCTCTCCCCGCAACCGCTGACCCGTCCGTGCCCCTGGGGCGGACGCCACTGTCCCTGGATTCAACCAGGTCGCGGGTCAACGGGGGGAGCCGAGCGACGTGGTCGTCGGGCTCGGCCCCGGACCGGGCCCGGGACCGAAGGCCGGCGGGAGGACCGGACCTGCCGCCCGGACGAACGGCGAGAGGGGGAGTAGGGACCGGTGGGGCGGGTACGAGAGGCCCACGGCCACCCGGGGCGGGACGAAGGAGTGGCCCGCCATCAGCGGGACCACGGCCACGACCGGCCCCCGGGGAACCGCCGCCGGGGTGACCCCGGAGAGCGGCTCGGCGGCGACGGCCTGCGTGCCCGCGCGCTCGCCGGAGCGCGTGCCGCGCCCCGGTGACGTACCGGTGCCGGTGCCGCCGCCCGCTGCGGTGGTGCGGAGCGGGGTGACGGCGCTGCCCGTGCCCTGGCCGCGCCCGCCCGCGTTCACCGAGGTGTCCAGCGGCAGGGAGCCGCCGAGGGCGATGGCCGCGAACGAGACGGCGCTGGCCGCCGCGAAGGCGAAGCGCCGGCCGCGTCCGCCGGAGCCCGCCGGACGGTCACCGACCTCGTGTATGCGGAAGCCCGTGGCAGGCCGTCCCGGTCCCGGGTGCGGGGTGACGACCGCCGCCGTGGCGAAGCCGTCCGACTTCACCCCGCGGGCGCCCAGGAGTTCTTCGAGGGGGCTCTTCGGCCCTCCCCGGCTCCCGAGGCCTCCGGACCCTTCCGGGCCCCCGGGATCTCCCGACGGGTCGCCGGGCCCTCCGGGAAGGCCCTGGAGCCGTGCGAGGAAGCCCTCGGAGGGCGGCGGGGGCGCGGCGGAGGCGAAGACGCTCTTGAGGGTGCGCTGCGCGTCGGCCTCGGCCTTGCAGCGGGCGCAGGTCGCGAGGTGGGCGAGGACCCGCTCGCGGGCGTCATGGCCCAGCTCGCCGTCGACGAGCGCGGCGAGCCGGTCCCCGAGGTGGTGCTCCGCGGGGGTCGGTGACGTGGGGAGTGTGCCGCTCACGCTGTGCCCGCCTCCCATCCGACGGAGGCGAGCGCACGCTCCGCCCGGGCCTCGGGCGAGCGGTGCTTGAGCGCCTTGCGGAGGTGGGAGCGCCCGCGGTGGATCCGGCTGCGGACGGTGCCGAGCTTCACGCCGAGGGTCGCGGCGATCTCCTCGTACGACAGTCCCTCGATGTCGCAGAGGACGACGGCCGCGCGGAACTCGGGCGCGAGGGTGTCGAGGGCCTGCTGCACGTCGGCGTCGAAGTGGGTGTCGTTGAAGGCCTGCTGCGGCGAGGGCTCGCGGCTGGGCAGCCGCTCGGCGGCGTCGTCGGCGAGCGCGTCGAAGCGGATGCGCTGCTTGCGGCGGACCATGTCGAGGAAGAGGTTGGTGGTGATGCGGTGGAGCCAGCCCTCGAAGGTGCCCGGGGTGTACGTCGACAGCGAGCGGAAGACGCGGACGAAGACCTCCTGGGTCAGGTCCTCGGCGTCGTGCTGGTTGCCCGTGAGGCGGTAGGCGAGGCGGTAGACCCGGCCACTGTGCGTGCTGACGATCTCCTCCCACGTGGGAGGCGTCCACGCCTGCGATTCCGCGTCCGATGCGAAGGTCGCGGTGGTGGGTGCGGAGTCGGCGGTGCGGGAACGGTCAGCGGTGTCGGTCACGGATTTCGGCTCACCCGCCGACCCGAGAAGGCGCCGGATCACGCCCCTCCGGTCCACAGGCGCAGCCGCACCTCCCCTGTCGGCTCTGGTGGTGTCCAGTGGAGCCCCTACCATAGCCACCTCGCCCGTTAGTTCCGGATAAGAATCTTTACGCGAATTTGGAACCGGCTCGCCCGGCTGCCTCCGTCGCGTCCCTCCCCTGGTGAACGCCCGGTCCCATCTGCGGGTTCCCGTCGGCAGCGGATACAGTCACCGTTGCGTCAACTACGGGGACAGGAGAGGGCCATTACCGCCAACCGGCAGACGAGCTGGGCGTTCGCCGACGCCTTTGTCGCCGAGGACGAAGCACTGCGCTGGGCCCGTGAGCGGGCTCACGAGGCAGGGCTCCCCCCGGTGTCGCCGGGCACCGGCGGGGCGCTGCGCCTGCTCGCCGCGACGGCGGACGCCAAGGCGGTGGCGGAGATCGGCACCGGTACGGGCGTGTCGGGCATCTACCTGCTGCTCGGGATGCGGCCGGACGGGGTCCTGACGACGGTGGACCTCCAGCCGGAGCGGCAGCAGCTCGCCAAGACGGCCTTCCGGGCGGCGGGCTTCGCGGGCAACCGGGCCCGGTTCATCCCCGGCCGCGCCCTGGACGTGCTGCCCCGGCTCGCGGACGGCGGGTACGACCTCGTGTTCTGCGACGGCGACCGGCTCGAGTACCTGGACTACCTCGCTGAATCGTTGCGCCTGCTGCGACCTGGGGGGCTGGTCTGCTTCGAGGGCGTCTTCGCGGACGGGCGGACGATCGACTCGTCGGCACAGCCGGCGGAGGTCCAGCGGGTCCGCGAGCTGCTGCGGGCGGTGCGGGAGAGCCAGGACCTGGTGCCCTCGCTGCTGCCGGTGGGCGACGGCCTGCTGTGCGCGGTGCGCCGCGGCTGACCGGCGCCCCTCGGAGCCGTACGTACGCGTCCGCCGCCGACCGGCACCTCTCGGAGCCGTACGCGTCCGCCGCCGGCCGGCGTCCCCAAAACCGTATGTCCGCCGACCGGCGTGCCCCGGAGCCGTACGCCCTCCGGAGACACCGCTGCCCCGGTACGGCGGGCCGTACCGGGGCAGCGGTGGAAATCGGGGAGAGAGGGTCAGCCCACGACCTTCTTGAGGGCGTCGCCCAGCGCCTCGGCCTCGTCGGGGGTCAGCTCGACGACAAGCCGACCGCCGCCTTCGAGCGGAACGCGCATGACGATGCCCCGCCCCTCCTTGGTCACCTCGAGCGGGCCGTCACCCGTCCGCGGCTTCATGGCCGCCATGCTTGTTCCCCTTCCTGAAACCAGCCCATCGACAACCGGGCAGCTCCTTGGTGTGGAGCACGCGTGACCGGCTTCGAACACATTGCTTCCAGGTCATTATCCCGCATGGCAGGACCCGATGACCAACATCGAATGGCATCGCTTGCGCAACGCGCTCTCTCATAACCCCACATTTCGTCGCTCGGCCTGCGATACTTCGCCGCCCGGCGTCCTGCCGACCGCCCCGGTTCTTTGACGCAGCTCACATGTGCGGCGGTGTCGATCTCCGCCATGCTGTGCTGGTCAACCACGCGACGAGGCGGAGGAAACCCATGGCGGACACGGTGCTGTACGAGGTGAGCGACGGGCTCGCGACCATCACGCTCAACCGGCCCGAGGCCATGAACGCGATGAACGTCGCGACGAAGGTCGCCCTCCGGGACGCGGCGGAGACGGCCGCGTCGGACCCCGCCGTACGGGCGGTGCTGCTCACGGCGGCCGGGGACCGGGCGTTCTGCGTCGGGCAGGACCTGAAGGAGCACGTCGGGCTGCTCCTCGCGGACCAGGAGTCCGGCACGCGCGAGACCATGAACACGGTCCGCGACCACTACAACCCGATCGTCCGGGCGCTCGCCGGCATGCGGAAGCCGGTGGTCGCGGGCGTGAACGGCGTCGCGGCGGGGGCCGGCTTCGGCTTCGCGCTCGCGGCGGACTACCGGGTGGTCGCGGAGACGGCCTCCTTCAACACCTCCTTCGCGGGCGTGGCGCTCACCGCCGACTCGGGCGTGTCCTGGACGCTGCCGCGCCTGATCGGCGCGAGCCGCGCCTCCGACCTGCTGCTCTTCCCGCGCTCGATCGGTGCCCAGGAGGCGTACGAGCTGGGCATCGCGAACCGCCTGGTCCCGGCCGCCGACCTCGCCGCCGAGGCCGCGAAGACGGCCCGCGCCCTCGCGGACGGCCCGACGGTGGCGTACGCGGCCCTGAAGGAGTCCCTGGCGTACGGCGCCGACCACTCGCTCTCCGAGGCCCTGGACAAGGAGGAGGAGCTCCAGACCCTGGCGGGCGCGTCGGAGGACCACACCATCGCGGTCCGCGCCTTCATCGCCAAGGAGAAGCCGCGGTACCTGGGGCGCTAGGAGGCCTCCTCCGGGGCGGCGGCGAGGCGGCCGTCCCGGGCCGCGCAGTCCGCGAGGTGGTCGTCGACCAGGCCGCAGGCCTGCATCAGGGCGTAGGCCGTGGTGGGGCCGACGAAGCGGACGCCGCGCTTCTTGAGGGCCTTGGAGAGGGCCGTGGACTCGTCGGTGACCGCCGGGACGTCGGCGAGCGTGCGCGGGGCCGGGCGGTTCTCCGGGTCGGGGGCGTGGGACCAGATCAGGGCGTCGAGCTCGCCCGGCTCCCAGCCGGCGAGCAGCTTCGCGTTGGCGAGGGTGGCGTCGATCTTGGCCCGGTTGCGGATGATGCCCGCGTCCAGGAGGAGCCGCTCGCGGTCCGCCTCGCCGAAGGCGGCGACGGCGGCGATGCCGAAGTCCGCGAAGGCGCGCCGGAAGCCCTCGCGGCGGCGCAGGATCGTGATCCAGGACAGGCCCGACTGGAAGGCCTCCAGGGAGAGCCGCTCGAAGAGGGCGTCGTCGCCGCGGACCGGGCGGCCCCACTCCTCGTCGTGGTACGCCACGTAGTCCTCGGTCGACAGGCCCCACGGGCAGCGTGCGAGGCCGTCCGGTCCGGTGAGCGCGCCGCCGGCCGTCACGGGCGCTCGCCCTCCGCGCCGCCGGAACCGGAGCCGGAACCGGTGCCGAAGTCGGAGCCGCCGCCGGTGCCGAAGCCGGAGCCGCCGTGGCCGAAGCCGGAGCCGCCGCCGGGGCCGGTGCCGCCGCCCGGGCCCGCCAGCGCCTCCTCCAGTTCCGCGATCCGGGCGTCCCGCTCGGCGAGTTCGGCGCCGAGGCGGACCAGGACGTCGTCCACGTCCGCCATCCGGTAGCCCCGGGCGGCGACGGGGAGGCGGAGCGCCTCGACGTCGGCGCGGTCGACCGGCCGGGTGACCGGCAGGGGGTCGACGAGCTGCTCGGGCGCCACCTCGGGCAGCACCTCGCTGTCGCCGCCGCCGACCACGGCCAGGGTCACCGCGGCCACGACCACGACCATCGTGATGAGCAGAAACCAGAACACTGCGCGCCTCTCCCCGGAGTGGAAACCGTCCGGTGCCGATCGTGCCATGCATCACCGACGGTTAGGGTCGCAGGCGAACGGACGCGAGGGAGGACAAAAGGGATGCTGCGCTTGGGACGGCGTGAATTCGGGCCGCACGAACCGGTGGTCATGGCCATCGTGAACCGGACCCCGGACTCCTTCTACGACCGGGGCGCGACCTTCCTGGACGAGCCGGCGCTCGCCCGGGTCGAGCGGGCCGTGGCCGAGGGGGCGGCGATCGTCGACATCGGCGGGGTGAAGGCGGGCCCCGGCGAGGAGGTGACGGCCGAGGAGGAGGCGCGGCGCACGGTCGGCTTCGTCGCCGAGGTCCGCAGGCGCCACCCGGACGTGGTGATCAGCGTGGACACCTGGCGGGCGGACGTCGGCGAGGCGGTCTGCGAGGCCGGCGCGGACGTCCTGAACGACGCGTGGGGCGGGGTCGACCCCCGGCTCGCGGAGGTGGCGGCGAAGTACGGGGCGGGGCTCGTCTGCACGCACGCGGGCGGCGCGGAGCCGCGGACCCGGCCGCACCGGGTGGAGTACGAGGACGTGATGGCCGACGTCCTGCGGGTGACCGTGGGCCTCGCGGAGCGGGCGGCGGCGCTGGGGGTGCGCCGGGACGGGATCATGATCGACCCGGGGCACGACTTCGGGAAGAACACCCGGCACAGCCTGGAGGCGACCCGGCGGCTCGGCGAGATGGCGGAGACCGGCTGGCCGGTGCTGGTGTCCCTGTCGAACAAGGACTTCGTGGGCGAGACCCTCGACCGCCCGGTGCAGGAGCGACTGCTCGGCACCCTGGCGACGACGGCGGTGTCCGCGTGGCTGGGGGCGCAGGTGTACCGGGTGCACGAGGTCGCGGAGACCAGGCAGGTCCTGGACATGGTGGCGTCCATCGCGGGCCACCGGCCGCCGGCCGTGGCGCGGCGCGGACTGGCGTAGGACGGCGAAGGGGGGCGCCGCGGTGCGGCGCCCCCCGGAAGCGGACCGGTCCTACTTGCCGGTCTCCTTGCTCACCAGCGCCACCGCCTCCTCCACGTCGTCCGTGACGTGGAAGAGCAGCAGGTCCTGCTCCGCCGCCTTGCCGCCCGCGACGACCGAGTCGCGCAGCCAGTCGACGAGGCCCTTCCAGTACTCCGTCCCGAAGAGGACGATCGGGAAGCGGGTGACCTTGCGGGTCTGCACCAGGGTGAGCGCCTCGAAGAGCTCGTCCAGGGTGCCGAGGCCGCCGGGCAGGACGACGAAGCCCTGCGCGTACTTCACGAACATCGTCTTGCGGACGAAGAAGTACCGGAAGTTCACGCCGATGTCGACGTGCGGGTTGAGCCCCTGCTCGAAGGGGAGCTCGATGCCGAGGCCGACCGAGACGCCGTCGGCCTCCCTGGCCCCCTTGTTGGCCGCCTCCATGGCGCCGGGGCCGCCGCCCGTGATGACCGCGAAGCCGGCCTCGACGAGCGCCTTGCCGATCCGTACGCCCGCCTCGTACTCGGGCGAGTCCGGCTTCGTGCGGGCCGAGCCGAAGACGCTGATCGCGCTCGGCAGTTCGGCGAGGGCCCCGAAGCCCTCGACGAACTCGGACTGGATGCGCATGACCCGCCAGGGGTCGGTGTGCACCCACTCCGAGTCGCCCTCGGTGTCGAGCAGCCGCTGGTCCGTCGTGCCCGGCTGGACCTGGTCCCTGCGCCTGAGCACCGGCCCCAGCCGCTGCTCCTCGGGCTTCGCCACTCCCTCGGGAATGCCCATGGCCTGCTCCCTCCGCCGATCGGCGGTCCGCCGTGGACCGCCAACTGATCTTCTGGTCCGGTCAGGGTAGGACGACACAGGTGACGAAACGCGAAATTACGGAAGTCAGGCAGTCAGCCAGTCGCGGAGCCGTGCCTCGCAGTGGTGGATCCGCTCGACGACGACGTGCTCGTCGCGCTTGTGCGCGTACATCGGATCGCCCGGTCCGTAGTTGACGGCGGGGACGCCCAGGGCGCTGAAGCGGGAGACGTCGGTCCAGCCGAACTTGGGGTGCGCGCTGCCGCCGACGGCCTTCATGAAGGCCTCCGCGGCGGGGTGGGAGAGGCCGGGCAGGGCGCCGGGGCTCTCGTCGTCGACGACCAGGTCGGCGATGTCGCAGTCGGCGAAGACCTCGCGGACGTGGGCCAGGGCCTCGGCCGGGGAGCGGTCGGGGGCGTACCGGTAGTTGACGGTGACGGTGCAGGCGTCGGGGATGACGTTGGTGGCGACGCCGCCCTCGATCGCGACGGCGTTGAGGCCCTCGTGGTACTCCAGGCCGTCGATGACCGGCTTGCGCGGCTCGTACGCGGCGAGGCGGGCGAGGATCGGGGCGGCGGCGTGGACGGCGTTGGAGCCCATCCAGGAGCGGGCGGAGTGGGCGCGCTCGCCGGCGGTGTGCAGGACGACGCGCAGGGTGCCCTGGCAGCCGCCCTCGACCTGGCCGTCGGAGGGTTCGAGGAGGACCGCGAAGTCGCCCTCCAGCCAATCGGGGTGCGCGGCGGCGATCTTCCCGAGGCCGTTGAGGTCGGCGGCGACCTCCTCGTTGTCGTAGAAGACGAAGGTGAGGTCGCGGTTGGGCTCGGGGACGGTGGCGGCGATCCGGAGCTGGACGGCGACGCCGGACTTCATGTCGGAGGTGCCGCAGCCCCACAGGACGCCGTCCTCGTCGAGCCGGGAGGGCACGTTGTCGGCGATCGGCACGGTGTCGATGTGGCCGGCGAGGACGACCCGCTCGCCGCGGCCGAGCGTCGTGCGGGCGACGACGTTGTTGCCGTACCGGTCGACGGTGAGGTGCGGCAGGGCGCGCAGGGCCCGCTCGATCGCGTCCGCGAGGGGCCGCTCGGTCCCGCTGACGGACGGGCGGTCGACGAGGGCGGCGGTGAGGGCGGCCCCGTCCAGCGACAGGTCGAGGGGGGCGTCGGGCGGGGTGATGTCAGCCATATGCCGACCCTAACCCGGCCTCCAGTACGGTGGGCCCCGTGTCCGAGCCCATCCGCCCCGCCCGCCGTGGCCGCCTCGCCCGTTCCGCGGCCGCCCTCGCCGCGCTCCTCGGCCTTGCGTCGTACGTCGGCCTCCACCAGATGACGGGCAGCAGGGGCACTCCGCGGTGCAGCGTGGGCAGCGGCGACCACCGCTACGAGTTCACTCCGGAGCAGGCGTCCAACGCGGCGACGGTCTCGGCCGTGGGCACCACCCGGGGGCTGCCGGAGCGGGCGGTGACGATCGCGCTCGCGACGGCGCTCCAGGAGTCGGCGCTGCGGAACATCGGCCACGGCGACCGGGACTCGCTCGGCCTCTTCCAGCAGCGTCCGTCGATGGGCTGGGGGACGCCGGAGCAGATCATGGACCCGGTGTACTCGGCGGGGAAGTTCTACGCGGGCCTGGAGAAGGTCCCGGGGTACTCGCGGCTGCCGCTGACGGTGGCGGCGCAGAAGGTGCAGAAGAGCGGCTTCCCGCAGGCGTACGCGAAGCACGAGCCGGACGCCGCGCTGCTCGCCGCCGCCCTGACGGGCCGGACGCCGGCCGGGCTCTCCTGCACGGCGAACCCGGAGGAGGGCCGGCCGGGCGATCCGCAGCGGGTGCGCGCGGAGCTGATACGGGCCTTCGGCCAGAAGGCGGCCCCGACGGCGGTGACCGGCGGCCCGAGCGCGGGCCGGTCGGCGGCGGAGCCGCCGGTCCTCGTGGTGCCGGTGCGGCCGGTGGCGGGCGCAGGGGCCGGCGCGGACGAGCGGCGCGGCTGGGAGCTGGCGCAGTGGGCGGTGGCCCGGGCGGGGTCGCTGCGGATCACGGAGGTCTCCTACCGGGACCGCGTCTGGCGCGCGGGCGAGGCCCTGGGGGGCTGGTCGAAGCCCTCGGACGGTCCGGCGGCGGGCGGCGGATCCGTCCGCATACGGCTGGCGCGGTAGCCGGAACCCCCCGCACGCCCGTTCCCTCCCTCACCCGCCCGTGGCACGGCGCCGGTCCGGGACGCGGTGAATTCGAAGCGCCTCGGGAGCGGTTCTCCCGGGGATGCGACCGGCTCGCAATTCCCTTGCAAGGCAAGGGAAGTGACGGTTCGGCAGGCACCCGCGCAATGACGCGTTCGTCCATTTTCCTCCCCGCCCGACAATACGACGCATTGCCAATTCTTTACCTTCGACCGCCGCAACCTCTCCCGCCCCGGAGCCGGTTGTCACTGCGTCCGAACGCACACGTCGCACCTCGTCGAAGGAGCACCATGTCCCTCTCCCTGACCCGCCGGATCGCCCGCGCCGCCCTCATCGTCGCGGCCGGAGCAGCCCCCGTGGTCGGTGCGGCCGGCTCCGCGAGCGCCCTCGACCACGGCCTCGCGCCGACCGGCGCCCTGGGCGGCCTGTCCGCCCTGGACGTCTCGGACACGGGCGACACCGTCGACGGCGCCTCGCGGTCCACCGCCGGCGTCGTCGGCCAGGCCGGCGAGGCCGCCGCCCCGGTCGCCCAAAAGGTCGCCGGCGACGCCGCCGGCACCACCGCGGGCCAGGTCGTCGGCAAGACCGCCGGCGCGGCCGCCGAGAGCGCCGAGGGCCCGACCGGCGGCGCCCTGGGCGGCGGCCTCGGCGGCCTGCCGACCGGCCAGACGCTGGGCGGCCTGCCCCTGGGCGGCTGACCTCCGCGCGGAACGCCGGAAGGGCCCGGGGAGCGCGATGCTCCCCGGGCCCTTCCGTGTGCGTCGGGCCTTCGGGCGGGCCCTGTGCCGGGCCTCCGTGGGCGCCCGGGGTCAGCCCAGGCGCTTGACGGCCGCCTCGACCCGCTCGTCCGTCGCCGTGAACGCCACCCGCACGAACCGCTCCCCGGCCTCGCCGTAGAAGTCGCCGGGCGCCACCAGGACGCCCTTCTCCGCCAGGTACGCCACGGTCTCCCAGCACGGCTCGTCCCGGGTCGCCCACAGGTACAGGCTCGCCTCGCTGTGCTCGATCCGGAAGCCGTGCGCCTCCAGGGCCGCCCGCAGCGCCGCCCGCCGGGCCGCGTACCGCCCGCGCTGCTCGGCCACGTGCGCGTCGTCGCCGAGCGCCGCGACCGTCGCCGCCTGCACCGGGGCCGCGGTCATCATGCCGCCGTGCTTGCGGATCTGGAGCAGCTCGCCGAGCACGGCCGGGTCGCCCGCGACGAACGCGGCCCGGTAACCGGCCAGGTTGGAGCGCTTGGAGAGCGAGTGGACGGCGACGATCCCCTCGTACGAACCGCCGTTGACGTCCGGGTGCAGCACGGAGACCGGGTCGGCCTCCCAGCCCAGCTCCAGGTAGCACTCGTCCGAGAAGACCAGGACGCCGTGCTCGCGCGCCCAGGCCACGATCCGGGTCAGCTCCTCCTTCGGGAGGACCTTCCCGGTCGGGTTGGACGGGGAGTTGAGCCAGAGCAGCCGGACCGCGGCCGGGTCGAGATCGGCGACCGGGTCGTCGTACACCACGGGCGTCGCGCCGCAGAGCCGCGCGCCGACCTCGTACGTCGGGTAGGCGAGCCGCGGGTGGGCGACCGCGTCCCCGGGGCCGAGCCCGAGCTGCGTCGGCAGCCAGGCCACCAGCTCCTTGGAACCGACCACCGGGAGCACGTTCTCGTGGGCGAAGCCGACCGCGCCGAGGCGCCGCTCGCACCAGCCGGTGAGCGCGTCCCGCAGCGCCGGCGTCCCCCACACCGTCGGATAGCCCGGCGAGTCCGCCGCCGCCACCAGGGCCTCCTGGATCAGCGCGGGAACCGGGTCGACGGGCGTGCCGACGGACAGGTCCACGATCCCGTCCGGGTGCGCCAGGGCCGTCTTCTTGTACGGCTCCAGCTTGTCCCACGGGAAGACGGGGAGGCGCGAGGAGACTGCGCTCACGGGGTGGCTCACTTCCTCGTACGGACCCGTGCGGACCCGTACGGTCTGGCGGTCTGGCGGTCTGCGGTCTGGCCGCCTCGGGAAACGCGTCGGCCCCGCACGGCGCTCGACGCCGTACGGGACCGGATGCGGTGGATCAGCCGTTCTGCGGCGGCAGGGCGGCGACGAAGGGGTGGTCGCGCTCGATCTCGCCGAGCTTGGAGGCACCACCGGGCG
Source organism: Streptomyces sp. NPDC055632 (assembly GCF_053618675.1). NCBI lineage: Bacteria > Bacillati > Actinomycetota > Actinomycetes > Kitasatosporales > Streptomycetaceae > Streptomyces > Streptomyces sp. NPDC055632. The sequence continues at coordinate 37,177 of NZ_JBSHHY010000044.1, forward strand.
AACCGAGCTCGTCGAAGAACTCGACGTTCGCCTTGTAGTAGTCCTTCCACTCCTCCGGGGTGTCGTCCTCGTAGAAGATCGCCTCGACCGGGCAGACCGGCTCACAGGCCCCGCAGTCGACGCATTCGTCCGGGTGGATGTACAAGGACCGCTTGCCCTCGTAGATGCAGTCGACGGGGCACTCCTCGATGCACGCCTTGTCCTTGACGTCGACACAAGGCTGCGCGATGACGTAGGTCACGCTGTCGTTCCTCCTCGATAGGGCTGGTCTGCGCGGGAGCGCGGCGTCGTCGATGCCCGCACCTAGTATCTCCGTTCTCGGGGGCGATCCGAACAGGAGGGGTGGAGAAGCAGTGGAATTCACCGGAGGCGGACGCCTTGAGATCCGCGTCACCAGCGCTGACGTGGGAAAACGTGTCTCCGTTCGGTGCGTGACCGACTCGGGCGAGGCGGGCGGCATGTTCACCGACACGGTCGGGGTTCTCACATCGTGGGACGGTGGCGTGCTGCTGATCACACGGAGGAGCGGCGAGGCCGTCCGGATCGCGGAATCCTCCCTGGTCGCGGGGAAGGTCGTGCCCGCCGCCCCGGCCCGCCGACGGGGCCCGTCGGCCACCTTCGCGGAGCTGGCGCGGGCCACCGCGCGCGCGTGGGAGCCGGTCGAGAGCGAGGCGCTCGGGCAGTGGACGCTGCGGGCCTCGTTCCAGGAGGTGCCGCCCGAAGGGCGTCCTGGAGGGGCGGTGGCCGGGCGACGGGTGGGATTCACCCGGCGGGCCAACTCCGTGCTGCCGCTCGGTGATCCGGGGCTCCCGGTCGCCGAGGCGCTGGCGTACGCGCGGAAGTGGTACGCGGACCGGGGGCTGCCCGCGTACGTCCAGGCCGCGACCGGCGCCGAGGGCACCCAGGAGCTGCTCTGCGCCGAGCTGGAGCGGCTCGGCTGGCGGCGCGAGGTGTCCGCCGAGGTGCGGATCGGGGCGCTCGCCCCGATCGGGGACCTGGACGCCGACGTCTCCGCCGTCCGCCTCTCCCGCTCCGTCGACGAGGCGTGGCTGCGCCGCTACCAGCGCTTCGGAGAGCCGGGTCCGGCGGTGCGGACGGTCCTCGTCTCCGGCCCGAGCGTGTGGTTCGCGACCGTGGCGGGCAAGGACGGGATACCGGCGGCCATCGGCCGCTGCGTCGTCGACGGGCGCTGGGCCGGCTTCATGGCCGTCGAGGTCGACCCGGAGCTGCGGCGCCGGGGCCTGGCCACGTCCGTGATGACCGCGCTCGCCCGCCGGGCCCTCGACGAGGGCGCGTCGGCGGCCTGGCTCCAGGTGGAGGCGGACAACGACGGCGCGCGGGCGCTGTACGACGGGATGGGCTTCGCGCCCCACCACCACTACCACCACTACCGATGGGCGGAGGCGTGACGGAGGAAGACCCCCACGGCGATCCGGAGGGCGGTCCGGAGGGCGAGCCCCCCGGACCGCCCGACTGGCGGCGGGAGTTCGCGGAGGAGGCGCGGGCCGAGCGGCCGGACCTCGCGCGGCTCTGTCTGCTCATCGGGGCGGTGGCCGACCCCTCCGTCACCCGGCACGACCTCGACGGGGCCGAGATCGAACTCGACCGGCTCGCCGGGCTCGTCCCGTACGCGACCCGCGTCACCGGCGACTGGGCCGCCGCGCTCGCCGCGCTCCTCGGGCGCCGTGAGGGTTTCGAGGGCGTGCCCGCCGACTACCAGCGCCTGGAGTCCTCGCTGCTCCACGAGGTGCTCCGGCGCCGCCGGGGGCTGCCGATCCTGCTCTCGGTCGTCTGGATGGAGGTCGCCCGCCGGGCCGGTGCGCCCGTGTACGGGCTCGGGCTGCCCGGCCACTTCGTCGTCGGCTTCGGCGACCCGGCCGACCTGTGCCTCGCGGACCCGTTCGCGGGCGGGCGCGCCATGACGGGCGCGGACGCCGAGCTCCTGGTGACGAGCGCGACCGGCGAGGCGCTCGACCGCTCGATGCTCCGGCCGGCCGAGCCCGGCGCGATCGTGCTGCGCGTCCTCAACAACATCCGCGCCTGGGCGGCCCCCCGCCCCGAGCGGTCCGGCGTCGCCCTGTGGGCGGTGGAGCTGGCCCTGCTGCTCCCCTCGCACCCGGCGAGGCTGCGCTACGAGCGCGCCGAGCTGCTCGTGCGGCGCGGGGACTTCCTGACGGGCGCGGTGGAGATGGAGGCGTACGCGCAGGTGATGGACGCGGTGGACCCGGAGGCGGCGACCACGATCCGGCGCCGGGCCCTGGCGGCACGGGCCCGCCTGAACTAGGGCGTGTCCGTGGACCGGGACGTATCCGTGGTTCACGGCCTGCCCGTGGACCGGGGCATGTCCGTGGTCCACGTCCTGCCCGTGGACCGGGCCCGCCCGAACCAGGGCTTGTGCGTCCGTGGAACGGCGGTGGCGGCGGTGCCGCGCCCGAGCGCCGCACCGCCGCCACCGTCCTCGCGTTCGGACGTCCGGGCCGTCAGCCCTCGCCGGACAGGTCGATCGTCTTCGTGCGCTCCGCGGGCGTCTTGCCCATCAGCGCGTCGCGCATCGCGAACGCCACGTCGTCGACGGAGACCTCGTGCTTGGCGCCGTCGCCCTTGGTGATCATGACGCCCTTGAAGGCGCCGTCCAGGAGCCGCTCGATCGCCTTCTTGTCGTAGACCTCGACCAGGCGGCCGTTCACGGGCTTCATGGAGAGGATCTGCGGCAGCGACCGCGCCGGGCCGAACTGGATCTCCTTGCCGCCCGCCCTGATCGTGATCCGGTCGGACATCGCGGGCTCCGCGAACTCCTTCATCGCCCGGTCCAGCTCGGCCTTGGTGACCGTCGGCTGGCGGGACGTGACGGGCAGCTCGACCACCTTGGCCCGCCCCGTCTCGACCTGGGCGCGGAAGGCGTCGCGGACCGAGTAGATCGAGCGCCGGACGTCCAGGCCCTTGCCGGGCTTGCCCTCGACCGGGGTCACCTTGTTCGGCGTGAAGAGGATGGTGCCCTCGGTCGCGGAGCCGGAGGCGCCCGCGAGGTCGGTCAGGGCGACGGCGAGCTTCTCCTCGTCGACCGGGAAGACCGGCTTGGCGACCCGCTCGCCGCCGAAGAGGGAGCCGATGACCGACACCGGGTTGTAGTCGCTGCCGGCGGCGGCGCGGACGGTCTCCTGGCTGTCGAGGGACAGGCCCGCCTTCTCCGGGGGCAGCGGGACCTTCTTGCCGCCGACGGAGAGCTGGAGCGGGGCGTGGGCGCGCTTGCCGAGCGTCGCCTCCAGCTTGTCGACGGCCTCCTCCTTCGTGCCGCCGCCGATGTCCACGCCGAGCACCGTGGTGCCCTTGGGGACGTCGGAGTGGTTGAGGAGCAGTCCCGCGCCGTAGGCGACGCCGACGAGGCCGACGACTCCGGCGCCGAGGAGGACCAGCTTGGAGCGGCCCTTCTTCGCGGGGGCCTGGCGCGCGGCCGGGGCGGGGGCCGGGGCCGGCCGCTCCTCGGCGCGCGGGGCGGGGTTCGGGCGGGCCGTCGCCGGCGGGACCACGGGGATGCCGCTGGTGAGCGTGTCGCCGGAGACGTGGTGACCGCCCTCGGCCGCCGGGCCGCCCTGCCGGGGGCCGCGGCCGGGGGTCGGCGGGAGCTGCTGGGGCGTCAGGACCGCGGTGTCGTCGGACATGCGCGGGGCGCCGCCGGGGAACGGGGAGCCCGCGCCCGGGCCGCCCGCGGGCGGCCGGCCCTGGCCCTGGCCCTGGCCGGCCATCGGGCCCTGACCGCCCTGGCCGTTCTGGCCCCGGAAGGGGCCCTGGCCGCCGGGGCCGGCGAACGAGGCGGTGCCGGTGACCGGGCCGGTGGTCGGACCGGCCGGGGCCGCCGGACCGCCGTGGACGGGCGTGCCGCCCGCCGGGGTGCCGTCGTACAGGGGCGTGCCGCCGGCGGGGGTCCCGTCGTACGCCGGGGTGCCGCCGCCCGGGGTGCCGTCGTACATCGGCGTGCCGCCCGCGGGGGTGCCGGTCTCGTACAGCGGGTTGCCCGGGGCGGCGCCGGCCGGGGCGACCGGGCGGCTCGACGGGGTGCCGCCGACCGTCGGGACGCCCGAGGTCGCGGAGCCCGCGAAGCCCGTGCCCGGGGCGTCCGGGCCGGGTGCCGCGCGCTTCGGGCCCGGAGCCGGGGCGGGGGACGGCGCCGGGGCGGGCGCCGAGGGCTTGCGCGGCGCGAACCAGTCGCTCGTCTCCTCGGCCTTCGGCGGCTCCGGGGCCGCCACCGGCTCGGGCGCGGGCTCCGCGGCGGGCGCGGGCTCCGGCTCGGCCTCCGGGGCGGACGACTCGTTGACCGTCTTGCGGACCACGACCGGCGGGATCGGACGCGAACCCGGGATGTTGATCCGGATCCGGGTCGTCAGCGTCGTCTCGGTCTTGGGCTCCTCCGGCGGTGCGGACGCGGCCGCGGCCTCCTCGGACGCGTCCTGCGAGGGGTGGAGCGACGGATACTGGCGGGAACCGTACGGCGGGGTGCCCGAGGGGTATGCGGCTCCACCGCGCCCCTGGGCGCCGGAGGACGAACTGTCAGTCTCTCGACCAGTTTCACGACTCAAAGCAGGATCTCCCGGTTGGCTCCACCGCCCGCTCTTGCTGATGCTCGTGTGACCCGGGCGGTTCGGCGGCGCGCACCACCATACTGGCCGCCGCCGCCGCGCACCCGACCCCCGGGCCCCCGACGAAGAGCAATCCGGACGAAGTCGGGACGTCTCCGACCTCAAGTCCCCCTGCTCACCGGGCCGGTCGCGGCAGCCGGGACAGCGTGGCGCACATCACAGCGACACCCATGCCCCCGAAGAGGAACAGCAGCTCGCCGACGCCCCCGCCGAACACCCCGTCGCCCTCGGGGCGTCCGAAGCTGAGCAGGACGACGGAGAGGAGCCAGCCGACGCCCGGCGCGACCACGCCGACCTGGGTGCAGGCGGCGCGCAGCCCGCCGTAGAAGAGGCCGGCGGTGGCGAGGAGCGCGAGGAGCAGGCCGGCGGGGAGCCAGGCGGCCTGGACGAGGGTCCCGGCGGTCCCGACGAGGGCGCCGAGGACGAACAGGAGGGCGTACCAGGCGTACCGGACGCCACGGGGGACGGGGCGGCCGTCGGACCCGGGGCCGGACCTCGCCGGGCCGGACGGCGGAGGACCGCCCGAGGAGGCCGCCCGCCCGCGCGGCGGCGGGTTCGGGGAGGAAGCGGAGGGGGTCACGCGGTCACCCCCGCGAAGAGGTCCGTCTCGCGCTCGCCCTCGGGGGCGCCGTGGACGCCCCGGACCAGCTCGTAGTACTCGGTGGTGAGGATCGGCTGCCCGAGGTCGTTGGAGAGGGCGAAGAAGGGCCCGTCGACGGCGACCTGGGTGGCGTGCGCGGCCATCGCGGCGCTCTTGCGGGCCGCCTGCTCCGGGGTCGCGGCGATCTCGGCGGTGATCCGGTCCTCGTCGACGACGCCGGGGACGTCGCCGACCTCCGCGACCGCCGGGAAGGCGGAGCCCTCGGCGCGCAGCCGGGCGAAGCCGGCCTCGGCGGCGGGGCGCGGGACGCGGTTCCAGTAGACCTTGGCGATCGCGTGGGCCGGGCCGAGGTCGGGGCGGAAGGCCGGGTCGGCGGCCAGCTCGGCGGCACGGGTGGCGACCCGGTGGGCCTGGATGTGGTCGGGGTGGCCGTAGCCGCCGTCGGGGTCGTAGGTGACCAGGACCTGCGGGCGGGTCTCGCGGATCACCTCGACGAGGTGCGGGGCGGCGTCGTCGACGCGCGTGCTCCAGAAGGCGCCGTCCCGCCCGTTCTGCTCGGCGCCCATCATCCCCGAGTCGCGGAAGCGCCCCGGGCCGCCGAGGAAGCGGTGGTCGGTGACGCCCAGTTCGGCCATCGCGGCGGCGAGTTCGCCGACGCGGTGCGGGCCGAGCCGGTCCTCCCGGTCCGGCGCCAGGTGGGCGAGGCCGGGCGGGATGACCTCGCCCTCCTCGCCGAGCGTGCAGGTGACGAGGGTGACGAGGGCGCCCTCGGCCGCGTACCTGGCCATGGTGACGCCGTTGTTGATCGACTCGTCGTCCGGGTGCGCGTGCACCAGCAGCAGACGGCGGGCGGGGAGATCGGACATGCCCCCCACCCTACGAGACCCCGCGCGGCCGGACCGGGAGGAGACCCCGGGTGCGCGGGCTCAGAACTTGAGGCCGCCGATCATGCCCGCCACGTTGGTCGTGAGGGTGCTGATGGAAGGGGCGATGGACGAGCTCGCCAGGTAGAAGCCCAGGAGCGCACAGATCGCCGCATGTCCGGCCTTCAACCCGGATTTCCGGATCAGAAGGAAGACGACGATCGCCAGCAGCACCACCACGGAGATCGAGAGTGCCACGGCGGTTCACCTCCACACTTCTCGGTCGGACTTCTTCGGTCGGTTTGCCCGGAGCGGTTCGGGCAAGGAGCAGAGAGCATGTGCCAGACGGATGCATACCCACCCAGCGCTACGGATCATAACTATCCGTGCCATCGCATCGATCGGCGGACGGAGGCACGAGGGGGGCGCACAGCGCTAGTTTCGGCCTCATGACCTTGTCTCGACAGCAGCCCGCCACACCCTCGGCAGGGCTCTCCTTCCCCCGCCAGCACGCCCGGACCCAGCGGTTCGCCCTGGGGGTCCCGCGCGGTTTCTCGGTCTCCCCGGACGGGGAGCGGGTGGTGTTCGTCAGATCCGTCTCCGGCACCGACCGTTCGCACCGCCTCTGGGTGCTCGACCTGCCGCCGGGCGGCGAACCGGCGGAGCGGGTGGCGGCCGATCCGGAGGTGCTGCTCGCGGGCGCGGAGGAGGAGTTGTCCCCGCAGGAGCGGGCGCGCCGGGAGCGGAGCCGGGAGGGATCGGCCGGGATCGTGGCGTACGCGGTGGACGGAGCCGTGGAGTTGGCGGCGTTCGCCCTCTCCGGGCGGCTGTTCGCGGCGGAGCTGCGGGCGGGCACGGCGCGGGAGCTGCCGGTGCCGGGACCGGTGATCGACCCGCGTCCCTCGCCGGACGGGCGGTTCGTGGCGTACGTGGCGGAGGGCGCGCTGCGGGTGGTGGGCGCGGACGGCTCGGACGACCGGGCGCTGGCCGTTCCGGAGGACCCGGGCGTCTCCTACGGATTGGCCGAATTCATCGCCTCGGAGGAGATGGGGCGGTACCGCGGCCACTGGTGGTCCCCGGACTCGGACCGGCTCCTCGTGGCGCGGGTGGACGACCGGGCGGTGCGGACCTGGTGGATCGCGGACCCGGCGCACCCGGAGCGGGAGCCGCAGCGGGTGGGGTATCCGGCGGCGGGCACGGACAACGCGGAGGTGCGGCTGTTCGTCCTGGGCCTCGACGGGTCGCGCACGGAGGTGGAGTGGGACCGGGAGCGGTACCCGTACCTGGCGCGGGTGCACTGGTCGGCGGCCGGGGCGCCGCTGCTGCTCGTCCAGACCCGGGAGCAGCGGGAGCAGGCGCACCTGGCGGTGGACCCGGCGACCGGGGCGGTCTCGACCGTGCTCGTGGAGGAGGACCCGGCGTGGCTGGAGCTGCTTCCGGGGGTGCCGGCGTGGAGCGCGGACGGGCGGCTCGTGCGGATCGCGGACGTCGCGGAGGGGGGCGCGGACGTGGACACGGGCGACGGCGGGGCGCGGGTCCTGGCCGTCGGCGACCGGGCCCTGACCGACGGGCGGCTGCACGTCCGGGCGGTGCTCGACGTCGGCCCGGACGACGTCCTCGTGTCGGCGTCGGCGGGCGCGGGCGCGGCAGTGCCGGAGACCGGCGAGGTCCACGTCTACCGGGTGACGGAGGAGGGCGCCGAGCGGGTCTCCGAGGGCGCCGGCGCGCACGGAGCGGCGCGCGCGGGGGCGGTGACCGTCCTGGTGTCGGCGCGGCCCGGGGAGCCGGGGAGCACGGCGCTGGTGCTGCGGGACGGCGAGCGGGTCGCGACGGTCGCCTCGCACGCGCAGCGTCCGGTGATCTCCGCCCGGGTGCGGCTCACGGAGGCCGGGGCGCGGCGGATCCCGTGCGCGGTGCTGCTGCCCTCGGGGTACGAGGAGGGCGACGGGCCGCTGCCGGTCCTGATGGATCCGTACGGCGGCCCGCACGGGCAGCGGGTGGTGGCCGCGCACAACCCGCACCTGACGTCCCAGTGGTTCGCCGACCAGGGCTTCGCCGTGGTCGTGGCGGACGGGCGCGGCACGCCGGGCCGCTCCCCCGCCTGGGAGAAGGCGGTCCTGCGCGACCTGACGCCGACGCTCGACGACCAGGTGGAGGCGCTGCACGCGCTCGCCGGGCGCTTCCCGCTGGACCTGGGGCGGGTGGCGGTCCGGGGCTGGTCGTACGGCGGCTACCTGGCGGCGCGGGCGGTGCTCCGGCGGCCGGACGTCTTCCACGCGGCCGTCGTCGGGGCGCCGGTGACGGACTGGCGGCTCTACGACACCCACTACACGGAGCGGTACCTCGGGACCCCGCAGGACGACCCGGAGGTGTACGCGGCGCAGTCGCTGCTCACCGACGACGGGCTGTCGTCGCCGGAGGTGCCGGTGCGGCCGATGCTGGTCGTGCACGGGCTCGCGGACGACAACGTGGTGGTGGGGCACGCGCTGCGGCTCTCCTCCGCGCTGCTCGCGGCGGGCCGGCCGCACGAGGTGCTGCCGCTGTCGGGCGTCACGCACATGACGCCGCAGGAGCAGGTGGCGGAGAACCTGCTCCTGCTCCAGGTGGACTTCCTGAAGCGGTCCCTCGGCCTCGACCGGGGCTGAGCCCGGGTCACCAGCCGGGCGGCCGGGGGTGCGGCGGGGGCGGCGGCAGCGCCCCCGCCGGCGGGTACGGGCCGGGCGCGGGGGCGGGGGCGCCGCGCCCGGCCAGGAGGGCGAGGACGGCGGCGCCCACGAGGAGCCCGAGCACGGAGGTGAGGACGGCCGCCCGGTGCGCGGCGTGCAGGTCCGCGAGGTGGGCGAGCGTCCCGTACCGGACGGCCACGGCGGTCCCGGCGAGGCCGTCGGCGGCCAGGAGCGCCCCGGCGAGCAGTCCGAAGGCGCGGCTGTGGCGGGCCCGCGCGAGGGCGGAGACGGCGGCCGTGGCGCACAGCGCGACGAGGACCACGGACAGCCAGCCGGGCGGGGGCGCGAGGGCCGCCTTGATGACGGACCGGCCGCCGGTGAACCGGTCGACGGTGATCTCCAGGGGCAGTTCGGCGAACCGGTACAGCTCCCAGCCCGCCGTGGTGACGGCGGCGACGGCGAGGAGGATCCCGGCGGCGACGGCGGGTCCGGTGCGGGGGCGGCCGGGGAGCGGCTCGTACGGGACGTCGGCCGGGCGGCGGCCGACGGCGGCGACGAGGACGAGGCCGGCGGCGAGGGCCAGTTCGAGGACGGCGGTGACGAGGGCCCCGCCGCCGGGCGCCCAGAGGCCGGGCAGGCGCAGGGCGAGGGTGACGGCGCCGGTGGCGGCGAGCGCGGAGGCGGCGTGCCGCGAGCGGAGGGCGGCGACGGCGGCGGCCGCGGAGACGACGAGGAGCACCGGGTCGAGCAGCGAGGTGGCGGCCCGTCCCCGGACGAGGAAGAACAGGTCCCCGGCCCAGTACCACGCGAGGTCGGCGGGCGAGCCGAGCGCGGCGAGGTCCTTGAGGACCCACACGGTGGTGACGAGGACGAGCGCGCCGCAGAGCGCGGCGCCGGTGAGTCGTGCCGGTCGTGTCACAGTCACGGCATCGATACTCACGGTCGCGCACGGCCGAAACAAGCGGTTCCGGATATGCGGAGGGGGGAGACCAGTCGCTGCGCCAGGAACGGACTGAGGGAGTCCACGCTCTGCGAGACGGCGA
>NZ_JBSHHY010000045.1:0-33867 GCF_053618675.1 Streptomyces sp. NPDC055632
CGGCGCCCCCGCCTGGCAGGTGCGGGCCGGGGCGGCGACCGCGCTCCGGGCGGCCCCGGCCGGCCTCGCCGTGCCGGTCCTGGCGCCGGTGCTCGCGGACCCGAACGCGGACGTGCGGAAGGCGGCCGTCCTCTCGCTCCTCGCCCACCGGGACGACCCGGCGGCCCGGACCGCCCTGGCCGGGGCGTCCGACGACCCCGACGCGGACGTCCGCGCCTACGCGGCCCGGGCGGCGCACGCGGTCCACTGAGTCCGCCGGGTCCCTTCCGTCACCGCCCCGCCTCCCGCTCGACCGGGTGGTGATCGGCGGCACGTGGGTGAATCCGCGCATGGGGACCGGCGGGGCGGGGAAGGGGCGCACGGCGCACTCTGGACGCAGGGGGCACTCTGGTGGACGGACACGCTCTGGACGCAGGACGACGAGGAGGTGGCGCCGGTGGCGGGGCCGACGACCGGAGAGGCCATGGGGGCTCCCTGCTGGCTGAACCTGTCCGCACGGGATCTCGGTACGGCGGAGCGGTTCTACGGGGCCGTGCTGGGCTGGACGTTCCGGCGCGGAGCCCTCGGCGACGCGTACGTGGTGGGCGAGCGGGACGGGGTGCCGGTGGCCGGGATCGCGGCCGTGGCGGCGGAGATGCAGGTGCCGGTGGCCTGGACGGTCTTCTTCGCCGTCGACGACGCCGACTCGGCGGTCGCGCGGATCCGGGAGCGCGGCGGCACCGTCGGCGTGGGCCCGGTCGCGTTTCCGCCCCGGGGCCGCGCGGCGCTCGCCACCGACCCGGAGGGCGCGGCGTTCGGGGTGTGGGAGGGGCGGCTGGTGTCGCGCTGGCACGTGGGCGAGCGGCAGGCGCCGGCCTGGCTGGAACTGCACACCCGCAACGCGTTCGACGCGGCCGTGTTCTACGGCGGGGTGCTCCGGTGGGCGGACGCCGTCCCGGGCTCCTGCGAGGTGTCGTACGAGGACGACCGGGTGGTCCTGCGGCGCGACGGCGAGGCCGTCGCGCGGCTGAACAGCGGCCCGGTCGAGTCCGCCTCCCCCAGACCGCAGCTGCGGCCGCGCTGGCTCGTGCGCTTCCGGGTGCCGGATCTGGAGGCGGCGGAGACGGCGGTCCTGAAGCACGGCGGCTCGGTGGTGCCGGGCGGCGAGTGGGGCGGGGTGCGCGAGCCGGACGGCGGCGCGCGGCGCGCGGTGGTGCGGGACCCGGAAGGGGCGCTGTTCACGCTGGAGGCGGAGGACTGAGGGGCGCACTCCCCCGGTCTTCGTGAAGGGCCCCGGCGGCCGTGCGTCCCACGGCCGCCGGGGCCCTTCGGCACCGCCCGGTCGGGGGCGGGTCAGGCGGGGGCTTCGGCCTCGGCCCCGGAGGGGGCGCGTACGGCTGCGGTCCCGTCCTCCCCGGCGGTGTCGGCGGGTCCGGCGGCGAACCGGGCCGGGACGAGGGCGGCGACGACCGCCGCCGCGAGGCCGACCCCGCAGCCGATGAGCATGGCGACGCGGAAGCCGTCCTCCGAGGGCAGCGCGTGGCCGCCGAGGGTGGTGGTCATCTGGGCGAGGACGACGCCGATGACGGCGGCGGAGACGGAGGTGCCGATGGAGCGCATCAGGGTGTTGAAGCTGTTGGCCGAGGCGGTCTCCTCCTGCGGCACCGCGCCCATGATGAGCGCGGGCATGGCCCCGTAGGCGAGTCCGACGCCGGTGTTGCAGACGAGGGTGACGGCGAGCAGGCCCCAGGTAGAGCCCATCAGGGCGAGGGAGGAACCATAGCCGGCCGAGATGACGAGGGCGCCGACGGAGAGCGTGACCTTGGGGCCGCGGGCGGCCGAGAGCTTGGCGCCGAGCGGGGCCAGGACCATCATCATCAGGCCGGCCGGGGCCATCCACAGGCCCATGGCCATCATCGACTGGCCGAGGCCGTAGCCGGTGGCCTCGGGGAGCTGGAAGAGCTGGGGGACGACCAGGGACTGCGCGTACATGGCGAAGCCGACCAGGACCGAGGCGGCGTTGGTCATGAGGACGACCGGACGGGCGGTGACCCGCAGGTCGACGAGGGGGTCGGGGGTACGCAGCTCCCACGCGCCCCAGGCGAGCAGGACGACGACCGCGACGGCGAGGAGACCGAGGGTGGTGGCGCTGCCCCAGCCCCAGCTCGCGCCCTTGGAGACGGCGAGCAGCAGGGCGACGAGTCCGGTGCCGAGGCCGAGCGCGCCAGGCAGGTCGAAGCGGCCGGGGGCGGCGGCGCGGCGGCCCGCGGGGGCGACGCGCCAGATCAGGGCGCCGACGAGGACGCTGAGGCCGGCGGCGACCCAGAAGAGGACGCGCCAGCTGGCGTTCTCGGCGACGGCGGCGGAGAAGGGCAGGCCGAGGGCGCCGCCGACGCCCATGGAGGCGCTCATGAGGGCGATGGACCCGCCCAGCTTCTCCGGCGGCATGATGTCGCGCAGCAGGCTGATGCCGAGGGGCACGACGCCCATGCCGAGGCCCTGGAGGCCGCGTCCGACGATCATCGGGACGACGGAGGAGGCGAGCGCGCAGACGACCGAGCCGGCGACGAGCGGGACCACGGAGACCAGCAGGACCCGCCGCTTGCCGAGGGTGTCGCCGAGCCGACCGGCGACGGGGGTGGCGACGGCGCCCGCGAGGAGGGTGGCGGTGATCACCCAGGAGGCGTTGGAGGCGGTGGTGCCGAGCAGCCGGGGGAGGTCGCCGATGAGCGGCACCACCAGGGTCTGCATGAGTGCGGCCACGATGCCGGCGAGGGCGAGGACGCCGACGACGCCTCCTGGTCGGGCGTCGGGCTTGGAGCCGTCCACGTGTTTCTCCCTGGGTCTTCACGACGATGCGTATGCATCATGCACATTGCATGCCGAATACACAAGCTATGCATGATGCACATAGGATCGCCGCAGGAGAGAATGCCCCCATGGACAAGCCCGTGGACAAGCCCACCGATCTGGTCGAGTTCGAGACCATGCTGCTCGGCCGGCACGCGCACCTGTACGCGCCCCGCTCCCGCGCGGGCGGCGGCCGGCTCGACCGCAGCGCGTACGTCCTGCTGAGCCGCATCCGCATGCACGGGCCGATGTCCATCGGGCAGCTCGGCGAGGCCTTCGGCCTCGACGCGTCCACCCTCAACCGGCAGACCGCCGCGATGCTGCGCGCCGGCGTCGTGGAGCGCATCCCCGATCCCGACGGCGGCATCGCCCGCAAGTTCCGCATCACGGAGGAGGGCGAACGCCGCCTGGAGGCCGACCGCGCCTCGAACATCGCGGGCCTGGAACGCGTGATGGAGCACTGGTCCCCCGAGGACGTCTCCCGCTTCGCCGCCTTCCTCGAACGCTTCAACCGCGACATCGAACGCCTGGAGGGCCGGCCCTGGCCGCGCCCCTGAAAGCCCCCGCCGCCGGTCGCGGGCGCGGCGGGCATGGCGGGCGCGGCGGGCTCGGTCGACGGGGCACGGCCCACCCTGCCGGCCGGCAACACCTGTGTGAACTGGGGGAAGCCGACCGGCGGGAAGAACGCCGAGGGCTACACCGTCCACAACTGCCAGTGGCCGAGCCCCACGTCCGGCATGTTCCCGAAGGCGCTCTACCACCAGTGCTGGATCGGGAACTGGGAGGGCGAGGACTCCCGCTCCTGCTGGCTCCACGAGGACCTGGCGGACTTCGACACGGAGAAGCCGGTCGTCCAGAACTACCTGATCGGCGCGTACGACAAGTACATCGACATGGGCGTCGACGGGTTCCGCGTGGACACCGCCGTGCACATCCCGCGCACCACCTGGAACCGCCGCTTCCTGCCCGCGATACAGGAGCGGGTGGCCCGGCGCCACGGCGCGGAGGCCGCGAAGAACTTCTTCGTCTTCGGCGAGGTCGCCGCCTTCGTCAACGACAAGTGGAACCGCGGCTCGGTGAACCACTCGGCGCAGTTCTACACCTGGAAGGAGCGGAAGGAGTACGACCTCGACGACGGCAGGGCCGCCCTGGAGATGTACGACCACGAGCAGCAGCGGGGCACGGGCGACCAGCCCACGTCCACCATCGCCTTCCTGAACGGCAACAGCTACCACGCGCCCGACCACAGCCGCTTCTCCGGCATGAACGTCATCGACATGCGCATGCACATGAACTTCGGCGACGCGCAGAACGCCTTCTCCAACGGCAAGGACTCCGACGACAGCTACAACGACGCCACCTACAACGTCTTCTACGTCGACAGCCACGACTACGGCCCCGACAAGTCGAGCGAGCGGTACGCGGGCGGCACCGACGCCTGGGCCGAGAACATGTCCCTGATGTGGACCTTCCGCGGCATCCCGACGCTGTACTACGGCTCCGAGATCGAGTTCCAGAAGGGGAGGAAGATCGACTGCGGGCCGTCCTGCCCGCTCGCCGACACCGGCCGCGCCTACTTCGGCGCGCACCTCGCCGGCTCCGTCACCGCCTCCGGCTTCTCCACGGTCGCGTCGGCGTCCGGCGCCGTCGCGACCACCCTCCAGCAGCCCCTGGTCCGGCACGTGCAGCGGCTCAACCGGATCCGCCGGGCGGTCCCCGCGCTCCAGACGGGCCAGTACTCCACGGAGGGCGTCTCGGGCGGCATGGCGTTCAAGCGCCGCCACACCGACGCGGGCACGGACAGCTTCGCGCTCGTCACGGTCTCGGGCGGCGCCACCTACACCGGCGTCCCGAACGGCACGTACACCGACGCCGTCACCGGCGACGTCCGGACCGTCACGAACGGGACCCTCACGGTCGCGGCGCCCGGAAAGGGCAACCTGCGGGTGTACGTCCTGAACGGCCCCGGCCGGATCGGCACCGCCGGACCGTACCTCAAGTAGCGGCCTCCCCCGGGGGGCGTCGGCCGGGACCCGTGCGGGTCCCGGCCTGCGGCTACGGCAACGGCGTGCCGTGCAGGGCGATCAGGAGGCGCCAGACCCGGTGGGCGATCTCCCCGGGAGCGCCCTCGACGAGGCCGTGCAGCCAGTCGGCGAGCACCCCGGCGAAGGCCGCGGCCACGGCCGACGCGACGAGGCCGGGCTCCGGGGCGCCGACCAGGGCCCGTTCGGCGAGGCTGCGGGCGCGCAGGTCCTCGTGGAGGACGAGGCCGAGCGGCCCGCCGCCGCCCGGGCGCAGCAGCTCCCGGTAGAGCCCGGCGTGCGGGGCGAGTCCGGCGAAGAAGTCGAGCAGCGCGGGCGGCGGGGTTTCCGGGTCGGGCACGCCGCGCCAGGCGTGCAGGGCGTCGACCGCGTCGCGGACCACGTCGGCGCAGGCGTCGACGGCCAGCGCCTCCAGGTCCGCGTAGTGGAGGTAGAAGGTGGCGCGGCCGACCCCCGCGCGGCGCACCAGCGCGGCGACGGTGACCTCGCCCAGCGGGCGTTCCGCGCACGCGTCGAGGAGGGAGCGGCGGAGCCGGGCCCGGGTCCGGGCGGCCCGGGGGTCCTCGGCGGCCGGGGTCATCCGGCGACCAGGACGGCGCCGAGGGCCAGCGCGCCCGGCAGCGCCTGGGCGACCAGGATGCGGCGGTTCGCGGTGAGTCCGCCGTACAGGCCGGCGACGAGGACGCAGGAGAGGAAGAAGACCTGGACCCGGTGGCCCGTGGGGTCCCCGGCGATCAGGCCCCAGACGAGGCCGGCGGCCAGGAAGCCGTTGTAGAGGCCCTGGTTCGCGGCGAGCGGGGCGGTCGCGCGGGCCAACCCGGCGTCGAACCCGGACAGTCCGCGTCCCGGCGCCTTCTCCCACAGGAACATCTCCAGAACCAGGATGTACACGTGCAGGGCGGCCACCAGGCCCACCAGCACGTTCGCCGTCGTCTCCATCGCCGTCTCCTACCGTTCACACTTTCTGGACAGATGTCCAGCATACATGGACAAGTGTCCGGGAAATTTCGTCGTCTTGATGCTGTTCGATCAAAAGTGCGTAACGCGAACGGGCTTCTCGGACAGAACACTTCCTTCCGGGGGGCGATTCTGGGATCTTGCGTCCACCCCACACATCACAGGGCCCGGCAAGCGCCTCAGGCGCCACCGGGCCATCGGAGGACGCAATGTTTTCCCTCATATCCGGCCGGACGGCCGGCCGGTCGAGAACCTCGGCCATATCCGTCGCGGCCCTCGGCACGATCGTGGCGCTCGCCACCCCCGCCGGACTCGCCCACGCAGCAACGTCGGACACCGCGCCCGTCGCGGCCCGTTCGACGGGGGCGAGCACGGCCACCACCCCGAGCACGGCCACCACCGCGAAGGCGGCTCCCGCCGCCGCCCCGGCCGCCTGGGCCGCGGGCACGCGCGCGTACCTGGTGATCACGGCCCCCGGCGGCACCGCCGCCGTGAGCGGCTCCGTGGCGACCAAGGGCGGCTCGGTCTTCGCCACCTACGACGCGATCGGCGTGATCGTGGCGCACTCGACGTCCGCGTCGTTCGCCTCCTCGATGCGCACGGTCTCCGGCGTCCAGCAGGTCGGCGCGACCCGGACGTCCGACGTCCCGGCCGACGCCTACAACCCGGCGCTCCCGGCCAACCCGGCGCAGTCGGCGACGACGCTCACCGAGTCCAACCGCTGGGACATGACGCAGATCAAGGCCGACCAGGCCTGGGCCGTCACCACCGGTTCGGCGTCGGTGAAGGTCGGCGTCCTGGACACCGGCGTGGACGACCAGCACCAGGACATCGCGCCCAACTTCAACGCCGCCGACTCGGCCTCCTGCGCCTACGGCAAGGCGGACGCCCGTGCGGGCGCCTGGCGCGACGTCGACACCCACGGCACGCACGTGGCCGGCACGATCGCCGCCGCCAAGAACGGCAAGGGCGTCATCGGCGTCGCGCCGGGCGTGAAGATCTCCTCGGTCCGCATCGCGGAGCCGGGCAGCACGCTGTTCTTCGCGGAGAACACGATCTGCGGCTTCATCTGGGCCGGTGACCACGGCTTCAAGGTCACCAACAACAGCTACTACACGGACCCGTGGCAGTTCAACTGCCCGGACAACCTGGACCAGGCCGCCATCATCGAGGGCGTCCGCAGGGCGCAGGAGTACGCCGAGGGCAAGGGCTCGCTCCAGGTCGCCGCCGCCGGCAACTCCAACTACGACCTGGCGAACAAGACGACCGACACGGCGAGCCCGAACGACTCGACCCCGGTCACCCGCACGATCACCAACGCCTGCATCGACATCCCGACCGAGCTGCCGGGCGTCGTGACCGTCGCCGCGCAGGGCAACGGCGGTGCCAAGGCCTCGTACTCGAACTTCGGCAACGGCGTCGTCGACATCGCGGCCCCCGGCGGCGACGGCTCCTCGGGCGTCTACTCGACGCTCCCGGGCGGCAAGTACGGCAACATGAACGGCACGTCGATGGCCTCCCCGCACGTGGCCGGCGTCGCGGCGCTGATCGCGAGCGCGAACCCGTCCTTCACCCCGGCGCAGATCCGGGACCAGCTCGGCGTCCAGGCGACCGACAGGGCGTGCCCGTCGGACACCCGCTGCAAGGGCACCGCGACCAAGAACGGCTTCTTCGGCGAGGGTTCGGTCGACGCCCTGAAGGCCGTCGGCGGCTCGACCCCGCCGCCCGGGAAGTACTTCGAGAACCTGACGGACGTGACGGTCCCCGACAACACCACGGTCGAGAGCCCCATCACGGTCAGCGGCGTGACGGGCAACGCGCCGGCCGCGCTCAAGGTGGGCGTGGACGTCAAGCACACCTACATCGGTGACCTGAAGGTCGACCTGGTGGCCCCGGACGGCAGCGTCTACACCCTGCACAACCGGACCGGCGGCGGTACGGACAACATCGTCCAGACCTACACCGTCAACGCCTCGTCCGAGGTGGCGAACGGGGTCTGGAAGCTGCGCGTGAACGACAACGCGAGCCAGGACTCGGGCAGGATCGACGCCTGGAACCTGACCTTCTGACACCGCGCGACCCCCTGACGGGGCCGGAGCCGCCACGGCTCCGGCCCCGTTCGCGTGCGCCCGGGGAGGGGTTCGCGCGCGTGCGCCGGAAAGCTTTCGGAAACAAGTCCTTACCGAGGGGTAGGCCTACCCGGGCACCTTGCTATACGTTCCGTCTAACAAGCTTGCTAGACGGGACGTCTAACAAGCCTCCGAGTCGATCGCGACCCAAGGAGCCGCACCATGGCAAGCAGCACCGTTCGCCCGGGCAGCCACGAAGGAGCCGAGGACGGGAACGTCTCGGACGCGGACGTCGCGGAACGGCTGCTCCGGTCCGCCGCCAAGCTCTCGTACGACCCCGCCGCCGAGGTGGACTGGGACACCCCCCTCGACAAGAACTTCCACGGCCAGAGCCCCGAGTGGAACAGCCTCTACGGCACGGCCTACTGGAACGAGATGACCGAGGAGCAGCGCAAGGAGCTGACCCGGCAGGAGGCCGCCTCGGTCGCCAGCACCGGCATCTGGTTCGAGATGATCCTCCAGCAGATGGTGCTGCGGGACATGTACGCGAAGGACCCCACCGACCCCCGGTTCCAGTGGGCCCTGACCGAGATCGCGGACGAGTGCCGCCACTCGATCATGTTCGGCCGCGGCTCCGCGAAGCTCGGCGCCCCCGCCTACCGGCCGCGCCGCGCGGTGCTCGAACTGGGCCGCGCCTTCAAGACGGTGGGCTTCGGCGAGGCCGCGTACGCCGCGATCCTCGTCGCCGAGGAGGTCCTCGACGTCATGCAGCGCGACTGGATGCGCGACGAGCGGGTCGCCCCCTTCGTCCGCACCATCAGCAACATCCACGTGGTCGAGGAGTCCCGGCACATGAAGTTCGCCCGGGACGAGACGCGCCGCCGCCTCGCGCGGGCGAGCACGGCCCGCCGCCACTTCCACGCCCTGGTCGTCGCCATCGCCTCGTACTACATCGTCACCAGCATGGTCAGCCCCGACGTGTACGCGCAGGCCGGACTCGACCCGGAGCGGGCGCGCCGCGAGGCCGCGGCCAACGAGCACTACAAGTCCCAGCTCCGCTCCAGCTGCGCCGGGCTCATGGAGTTCCTCGCCTCGGCCCGGCTGCTCACCAGGCCCGCGCTCCTCATCTACAAGCGCGCCAGCCTGATCTGACGCCGCGTCCGCACCCCGTCCCCGCACCTCGCACCCGAACCGAGTCGACGAGATGACCTACGCGATCACCCAGACCTGTTGCAACGACGCGACCTGCGTCGCCGTCTGCCCGGTCAACTGCATCCACCCGACGCCCGAGGAACCGGACTTCGGCACCACGGAGATGCTGTACATCGACCCCAGGGCCTGCATCGACTGCGGCGCCTGCGCCGACGCCTGCCCGGTCGACGCCATTTTCCCGGCCGACCGCCTCACCGGCCGGCTGCGGGAGTACGAGGCGATCAACGCGGAGTACTACACGGACGACACGGCCCGCACGCCCGGCCCGGCCGTGGCCTCGCCCAACTTCCACACCTGGGGCGAGCCCGCCTTCCCTCGCTCGCTCCCGTCCGACTTCGCCCCGCTGCGGATCGCGGTCGTCGGTACGGGACCGGCCGGCATGTACGCCGCCGAGGACCTGCTCCTGCACACCAGCGCCGAGGTGACGCTGATCGACCGGCTGCCGGTGGCCGGCGGTCTCGTCCGCTACGGCGTGGCGCCCGACCACCCGGCGACCAAGGGCGCCGGGGAGACCTTCGCCCGCTTCCACTCCCACCCCCGCGTCCGGATGCGGCTCGGCGTGGAGATCGGCCGGGACGTCACCGCCGAGGAGCTGGCCGCCCACCACGACGCGGTGGTCTACGCGGTGGGCGCGCCCTCCGACCGGCGGCTCGGCATCCCCGGCGAGGACCTGCCGGGCAGCGTCTCCGCGACCTCCGTCGTCTCCTGGTACAACGCGCACCCGGAGACCGGCGCGGACGCCGTCCCGCTCTCCGCCGAGCGGGTCGTCGTGGTCGGCAACGGCAACGTGGCGCTCGACGTGGCCCGCGTCCTCGTCATGGACCCGGCCGCCCTCGCCCGCACGGACATCGCCGACCACGCCCTCGCCGCCCTGAGCGGCACCCGGGTCCGCGAGGTGGTGCTGCTCGGCCGCCGGGGCCCCGGGAACGCCGCGTACACGGCCTCCGAACTGCTCGCCCTCAAGCACCTCCCGGACGTGGACCTGGTCGTCGACGACCGGGACCCGCGCACCGGCGCCGCGATCGACGCGGCGGCGGCCGGGGAGAAGGCGGCGCTGCTCCGGGACGTGGCCCGGGAGACGGTGGACTGGACGCGGCCGCCCGCGCCGGACCGGCGCCGGATCGTCCTGCGCTTCCACTCCGCTCCGGTCGAGGCGCTCGGCACCGACGCGGTGCGGGCGGTCCGGGTGACCGAGGACGGTGCGGAGTCCGGTACGGAGATCGGGGCGGGGCTGCTGGTCCGGGCGGTCGGCTACCGGGGCGTGCCGCTCCCGGGGCTTCCGTTCGACGAGGCCACCGGCACCGTGCCGCACGAGGCCGGGCGGATCAGCGGCATGCCGGGCGGTTACGTCGTCGGCTGGATCAAGCGCGGGCCCTCCGGCGGCATCGGGGCCAACCGGGCGTGCGCGGAGGAGACGGTCGGGACGCTGCTGGCGGACGCGGTCGCGGGGGCGCTGCCGAAGCCGACGGGCACGTCGGCGGAGTTCCGCAGGCTGGCCAGGAGCCGCAGCAAGGGGCTCGTCGACGCGCGCGGTCTCGCGGCCATCGACCGGACCGAGCGGGCGCGGGGCCGGGACGCGGGCCGTCCCAGGGTCAAGCTGGCCACGGTGCCGGAGCTGGTCGCGGCGGCGCGGGGCGGCCGCTGGCGCCGGCCGGTCTGAGCGGCGGGCGGTCCGGGCACCGGCCGGTCCGGACCGCGGGGGGGGTCCTGCCGGGCGGTACGGGGGTCCGGCCCGGGACGGCGGGCCGGCGGCGCGGTACGTGACCGGGCGGGCCGTCAGGCCACGAGGTCCAGGGTCTGGCGGATCACGATCGCGTTCAGGCGCACCGCGAAGGGCACGACGTCCGTCAGGTCGAGCGCGACGGCCTCCGCCTTCGGCAGCTCGACGGTCACGTCGACGCAGAAGGCCAGGGCGTACATGTGCTCCCCGGTCTCCTCGTCCTGGAGGGCGAAGAACAGGTCCCGGTAGAAGCGGGTGCGCTCCCCGGACTCCTCGTAGAAGGAGAGTCCGGGCTGCCCCTCCTGGGCGGCGAGCCCGGTGAAGGCCGCGACGAGCTCCCGCTCGACGGTGGCCCAGAAGCCGGCGTCCGCGCACTCGGGCGGGAGCGCCTGCCGGACGGCCTCCTTGAGGGAGAGGACCATCACGAGGACGGGGGCGTGCTCCTGGAGCCCCCAGCCCCTGACCATCCGCACCACGGTGCTGTCCGGGACGGCGGCGGCCGCCTCCCGTATCGCCTCGAAGTCGAAGTTGACGGTCGCCGGGGCGATCGCCTCCTGGAACACCCGGTCGATGGACCGGGCCTGGTCGAGGTGGTCGGGGCCCACCTCGACGACGGTCCTGAAACTGGCGGCCAAAGCTCCTCCTGTGTGATCCGTGCGATCTGCGCGATCTCTGTGATCTCTGTGATCAGGAGGGGTCAGTATGCCGAGGGGCGCCGGGGGCGGGCGGGACGTGTCCGGCGTGCGGACACCCCGGCCCGGCCGGGGCTCAGGACCTGCGGCGGGGCTTCCCGCTCCGGCCGCCGCGCGCGGAGCCGCCGGTGCCGCCCTTGCGGGCCGCGGGCCGTCCGGAGGTGCGGGAACCGGCCGCCGGCTTGCCGGTCCTGGCCGGCTTCCCGGACTTGGCGGGCTTCTGCTCCTTCTGGCCCTTGAGCTCCTCCGCGCGGCGGCCCCGGGTGCTGTTCACCGTCCGGCCGCGCACGATGCCGATGAACTCCTCCACCAGGTCGGGGGCCTCGTCGGCGGCCGGCCACGACAGGGCGACGCGCGACTGCGGGACGCCGTCGAGCGTCCGGTAGGTGAGGTCCTTGCGGTGGTGCAGCCGGGCGAGGGACTGGGGGACGGCGAGCACGCCGACCCCGGCCGCGACGAGCTCGATCGCGTCGGCGGTGGTCGCGGGGCGCTCGAACGCCGGACGGCCCGGCGGGCGCTCCCAGCCGAGGGTGTCGTCGAGGGGGTGCAGGACGAGCTCCTCGGCGAGGTCGTCCGCCGACACCTCCTCGACCGCTGCGAACAGGTGGTCCTTGGGGACGACGACGACCGTCGTCTCGGTGTAGAGCGGGATCGCGCTGAGGTCGTCCCCGTCGACGGGGAGCCGCACGAGGCCGGCGTCCGCCGCGCCCTCCCGGAGCGCGCCGAACGCCTCGGCCGGGTCCACGGCGTGGAGGGTCAGCGGCACGTCGGGCAGGCGCTCGTTCCAGATCCGCACCCACTTCGAGGGGGTCACGCCCGGCACGTACGCGAGCCGGAACGAAGGGGTCTCCGGGGAGGAGCCGGAGGGAGAGTCCGGGGTGGGGTCCGAGGGGGAAGCGTCCGTGCCTGTCACTCCGCCAGGTTACCGGTAGCCGCCGTGGTCGGAGTCCGTCCGCATGCTCGATACCCTGGTCACATGACGTCGCACCAGAACACCCAGACGATGAAGCCCGCGACCGCGGCGAAGAAGCTGGGTGTGTACCTCGAGGCCACCCCCGCGGAATTCCAGGAGGGTGTCGTCTCGCGCACCGAGCTGAACGAGCTCCAGGCGAACCCGCCCGCCTGGCTCCAGGAGCTCCGGAAGAACGGCCCGCACCCCCGCCCGGTGGTCGCGTCGAAGCTCGGCGTCTCCATCGCCGGTCTCGCGCGCGGCGGCATCACCGAGCCCCTCACCACGGAGCAGATCGACGCGCTCAAGCAGGAGGCCCCGGAGTGGCTCCGTAAGGAGCGGGCCACCCAGGCGGAGGTCCGCAAGGAGACCGTCCGCATCAAGGAGCGCGACGAGGAGCGGGCGCGCCGCGCGCAGGAGGCCTGACCTTCCGCGCGGGAAGCCCGGTCTTCTCCCTCATCCCTCCCCCACACCCCTCCGGCCCGGTCACGACCGGGCCGGAGGGGTGTGGCGCGGGGGCCGGTGAGGGAGTCATCCCCTCATGAGTGATCACCCCCTCGTGAGGGACACGAGCACCGCACACCGGCCGCCGGTCGTCGTCGGCGTGGACGGCTCCGAGCACGGGCTCCGGGCCCTGGAGTGGGCCCTGAGCACCGCGGAGAACTCCGGCTCCCCGCTGGTCGTGGTCCACGTCCGGCCCGAGGAGCTGCAGCTCGGCACGGCCCGCATCGAGTCCCTGGGCGGGGCGCCGGAGCTTCCCGACACGGTGCTGAACGGCGTGGCGGCCGGGATGGAGCGGCGCGGGCCCCGCGTCCCCGTGCGGTACGAGTCCCTCGACGGGTCCGTGACCGACGCCCTGGCGGCGGTGGCCCGGGGCGCCCGCCTCCTGGTCACCGGCTCCCGGGGCCGCGGCGGCTTCGCGAGCGTGCTGCTCGGCTCGACGGGCCGCACCCTGGCCGCGAGCGCGCCCTGTCCGCTCGTCGTCGTCCCCCACGAGGTCCGGACGGCCGTCCTCGGAGGCGGGCCGGGGGCGGGGCGGGTGCTCATGGGGCTGCATCCCGAGGAGTCCCCGGACGAGGTGCCGGCCTTCGCGTTCGAGGAGGCGCACCACCGGGGCGTGCCCCTGGAGGCCGTGACCGCGTTCCGGCTGCCCCCGCCGCAGGGCGCCCTGCTCGCCGCGCCGTCCCCGGCGCTCCAGGTGCCGCCCCCGCTGCCCCTCGCGGACGACGCCGAGGAGCTCGTACGGGGAGCGGAGCGGGAGCAGGAGGAGCGGCTGCGGCCCTTCGCCGCGCGGTGGCCGGACGTGGAGCTGCGCCCGGTGGTGGTGCCGGGGGACGCGGCGGGGCGGCTCGTGGAGGGCTCGCGGGACGCGGGCCTGCTGGTCGTGGGGCGGCACCACCGGCACCGCCTCGGCTCGCTGCTCGTCGGTTCCGTCGCCCACGCGGTGCTGCACGAGGCCCACTGCCCGGTGGCGGTGGTCCCCCCGGCACCCGCCGGGTGAGGCGGGACTGGTAGAAGGGGTGCCATGACCACCTCCGACCGGGCGTCCGCGGCTTCGGCCCGACGCAACGTCCAGCCGCCGCCCGCCCATGCCTCCCTCGGAGCGGGGGTCGTCGTGACCGACGCCTCCGGCCGGGTCCTGCTCGGACTCCACCGCTCCGGGGTGTGGGAGCTGCCGGGCGGCAAGGTCGAGCCGGGCGAGTCCGTGGAGGCCGCGGCGGTCCGCGAGCTGGCCGAGGAGACGGCGCTCGTCGCGGACGCGGCCGACGTGGAGGTCCTCGGGCTGATCCTGGACTCGGTCACCTCCGACCGCATGACCCGGATGACCGTGGCCACGACGGTGGGCGCCTTCCGCGGGACGCCGGCCGCGACCGAGCCCGACAAGGTCGAGCGCTGGGAGTGGACGGACCCGGACCGGCTGCCGGAGGCGCTGTTCCTGCCCTCGGCGCAGGTGCTGCGGATGTGGCGGCCGGACCTGCCGATCCCCGGCGGTCCGTTCCACCGGTACGCGATGGGACGGCTGCCCGGCTGACGTCCGGTCCGGCGGGCCGGTGGCGCTCCGCGTCGCCGAGCGGGGTGCGTCGGCCCTGACTAGCGTGGCTCACAGGAAGCACGTCATCGAGCGGAAAAGAGTCACCGTCATGGCCGCACGACCCGAGGGCACGCCGATCTGGACCGACGCGATGTTCACCGACGCCGAGGCCGCCAAGACGTTCTACGACGACGTGCTCGGCTGGACCTTCGCCGAGGCCTCCACGGAGTTCGGCGACTACACCCAGGCCTACAAGAACGGGAAGGCGGTCGCGGCCGTCGTCCCGCCGATGCCGGGGCAGGACACCCCGCCGCAGTCGGCCTGGTGTCTCTACTTCTCCTCGCCGGACGCCGCCGCCACGGCGGAGCGGATCCGGACCGCGGGCGGCACCGTCCTGATGGAGCCGATGCGGATCGGCGAGTCCGGGACGATGTGCCTCGCGCGGGACCCGGCGGGCGTCGTGTTCGGCGTCTGGCAGCCGGGCGCGCACCAGGGCTTCGAGCTGGAGGGCGAGACCGGCTCGTACGCCTGGGCGGAGGTGTTCACCCGGGAGCCGGAGAAGTCCGACGCCTTCTTCACCTCCGTCTTCGGCTACGGCTCGAAGAGGATCAAGGACCAGGAGGTCGACTACCGGGTCTTCGACCTGGGGAGCGATCCGGTCCTCGGACGGATGACGATGACCGACGACTTCCCGCAGGAGGTCCCCTCGTACATCCAGGTCTACTTCGCCGTCGACAACTGCGACAAGGCCGTCGAGGCGGCGGAGCGGCTCTCCGGACGGAAGGTCTTCGGGCCGATGGACAGCCCGTTCGGCCGGTTCGCGGCGATCCTGGACCCGCAGGGGGCCGCCTTCGCCGTGATCGACATGAGGACCACGGTGGGCGAGATGCCCGAGATGGAGTGACCCGCCCCGCGCCCGGGGGTCACGGCTTGAGGCTGGAGACCACGTCGGCGGTGGCGGCGACGCCCTCGTGGATGGTGGGCGCCATGCTGGTCCCGGCGAGGAAGAAGCCGAGCAGGGCGCAGACGATCGCGTGCGAGAGCTTGAGACCGCCGTTCCGCAGGAAGATCACGGCCAGGATCAGCAGGAGCAGCACCACAGAAATGGAAACGGCCATCGCCTTCACGTCCCTCCGACGCCGCACCGGAATTGCGGCTTTCGGCGGATAGTGTGGCGGAATGAGCGCTCCGTCCGGGCGTATGGCGGGGCGGCCATCCGGGTGAGATCCGGGCCGGGGGCCCTCCGGGGCGGTCACTTCCCGGCCGGCAGGCAGTCCTTCCACTCCACCGTGCGGTCGCACCAGCGGTTCAGGAGGACGCGGTCGTGGCCGACGGCGAGGAGGCCCGCGCCGGTCTCCGCGCGGTAGGCCTCGACGGCGGCGACCAGGGCCGCCGTGGTGGAGGCGTCGAGCATGGCGGTCATCTCGTCGCAGATCAGCCAGCGGGGGCGCAGGGTCAGGGCGCGGGCGAGGCAGGCGCGCTGGAGCTGTCCGTCGCTGACCTCGTGGGGGCGGCGGACGAGCAGGTCGGGGGTGAGGCCGACCGCCGGGGCCAGCTCGGCCAGGCGTGCGTCGGCCTCGGTGCGGCGGCCGGTGGCGCGCAGCGGTTCGACGACGAGGTCCGCGAGGGTGAGCCGGGGGTCGGCGGCGGTGCGGGGCTGCTGGAAGACGACGCCGACGGCGGTGCGCAGCTCGCGCGGGGCGCGGTGGCGCCAGGCCCGCACCTCGGTGCCGTCCAGGACGAGGCGGCCCGCCTCGGGGCGGTGGAGGAGCGCGGCGACCCGGGCGAGGGTGGACTTGCCGCAGCCGCTGGGGCCGAGGAGGCCGACGGACTCGCCGGGGGCGACGGTGAGGGAGGCGCCCCGGAAGACGGGGGCGCGGCGGTCGTAGCCGGCGGTGACGGCGTCGAGTTCAAGCACGGGGGTGCTCCGGGTGGTGGCAGGCCACCCCGGCCGTGGGCTCGGGGCGGGTGGCGCAGAGGTCGGTGGCGCGCGGGCAGCGCGGGGCGAAGGCGCAGCCGCCGGGCAGGTCGGTGAGTTCCGGGGGCATGCCGGGGATCGGGGCGAAGGCCCGGTCGGGCAGGGCGTCGAGCAGGCCCCGGGCGTAGGGGTGGCGGGGGCCGACGGGGCCGAAGAAGCGGTGGGCGGGGGCGATCTCGACGATCCGGCCCGCGTACATGACGGCGACGCGGTCCGCGACGCGTTCGGCGGCGGCCAGGTCGTGGGTGATGAGGAGCAGGGCGCGGCCGTCGTCGGCGTGGCGGCGCAGTTCGTCGACGGTGCGGTCGACGAGGTCGCGGTCGAGGCCGGTGGTGGGCTCGTCGGCGAGCAGCAGCCGGGCGTCGCCGATGAGGGCGAGGGCGGTGGCGGCGCGCTGGGCGAGGCCGCCGGAGAGCTCGTGCGGGTAGCGGTCGAGGTGGTCGGCGGGGAAGGCGGTCCGCCCGGCGGCGTCCTCGGCGGCCGCGCGCCGGGCGCGGCGGGAGGCGCCGGTGAGGGCGCGGACGGTCTCCTCCAGCTGGGACCGCACGGTGCGGACGGGGGTGAGGTGGGCCGCGGGGCTCTGCGGTACGAGGCCGGCGCGGCGGCCCCGTACGGTGCGGGCGAGGGTCTTCTCGTCGGCGGCGAGCAGGTCGACGGCGCCCCCGCCGTCCGTGGTCTCCCCGCCCGTGCCGTCCCGGCCGTCGGGGCTCGCGAGCAGGGCCGTGCCGGAGGTCTCGGCGTTGGCGGGGAGGAGGCCGAGGAGGGCGGAGGCGAGGACGGACTTGCCGCAGCCGCTCTCGCCGACCAGGGCCAGGCACTCCCCCGCCGCGAGGTCGAAGTCGGCGTCGCTGACGGCGTCGACGGTGCGGCCGCCGCGCAGCCGGAAGCGGACGGTGAGGCCGCGGACGCTGAGGACGGCGTCCTCGGCCCGTTCGGCGGTGACGGCGTCGAGCGCGCGCAGGAGCCTGTTCTCCGGGGCGTCGGGGGTGTTCGGGGCTTCCGAGGCCCGGGGCGCGTTCACAGCATCAGCTCCGATCGGCGGCGCGGGTTGAGCCGGTCGCGCCACACGCCCGCGAGTCCGGCGATGGCGAGGGTCGGCACGATGAGGAGGAGGCCGGGGAAGAGGGTGGGCCACCAGTACCCGGCGAGGAGCGAGGAGCGCGCGTTCTGCACCAGGTTGCCCAGGCTGGCCTGGTGGCTGGGGAGGCCGAGGCCGAGGAAGGAGAGCGCGGACTCGTGCCACATGGCGTGCGGGACCATCAGGACGGCGGCGAGCCCGGCCTGCGGCAGGACGGCGGGCAGCAGGTGCCGGACGGCGACGCGCCACCGGCCGGCGCCGCCGGAGACGGCGGCGTCGACGAAGGGCCGGGTGCGCAGCGAGAGGACCTCGGAGCGCACGATCCGGGCGGTGGAGAGCCAGTGG
The DNA here is from genome assembly GCF_053618675.1 of Streptomyces sp. NPDC055632. Classification (NCBI taxonomy): domain Bacteria; kingdom Bacillati; phylum Actinomycetota; class Actinomycetes; order Kitasatosporales; family Streptomycetaceae; genus Streptomyces; species Streptomyces sp. NPDC055632. Next base: position 17,904 of record NZ_JBSHHY010000045.1, read on the forward strand.
GTGACGGCGACGGAGACGATGACGGGCCAGACGCCGGGCCGGAAGAGGGCGACGACGAAGATGCCGAGGAGCAGGTGCGGCACGGAGGAGAAGGCGTCGACGAGCCGCATGAGGGTGCGGTCGGCCCAGCCGCCGAGCGCGCCGGCGGCGGCTCCGACGGTGGTGCCGATGACGGTGGCGACGAGGGCGGCGACGAGTCCGACGAGGAGCGAGACCCGCAGGCCGTAGACGCAGCGCAGGAGGAGGTCGCGGCCGAGGTCGTCGGTGCCGAAGGGGTGGTCCCAGGACGGCGGCAGGAGCTTGCGGGAGAGGTCGACGGCCTGCTCGTCGAGCTGGACGAGCGGCGGCACGAGCAGCACGGCGAGGAGGACGACCGCGACGGTGACGGCGGAGGTCCGGAACCGGATCCGGTGGGTGCGCGGGTCAGCCATCGAAGCCCACCCTCGGGTCGGCCAGGCCGTACAGCAGGTCGGAGAGGAGGTTGCCGAGGAGGACGGCGGCGGTGGCGAGGACGGTGAGCGCGGCGAGCAGCGGGAAGTCCACGGAGGTGGCGGCCGTGACGGTGGCGGCGGCGATGCCGGGCCAGCTGAAGACGGTCTCCACGAGCAGGGCGCCGGTGATCAGTTCGGGGACGCGGGAGCCGACGAGGGTGAGCATGGGGAGCATTCCGGAGCGGAGGGCGTGGCCGGTGAGGACGGTCCGCTCGCTCAGGCCGCGGGCGCGGGCGCCGCGCACGGGGTCCTCGTCGAGGGCGTCGCCGACGCCCTGGCGGACGTACAGGAAGAACCACGGGAGCTGGGAGATCCCGAGGACGAGGGCGGGCAGCACGAGGTGGCGGGCGACCTGGTCGAAGGTGACGGTGTCGCTCGCGGTGTCGGTGAGCCCGCCGGCGGGCAGGACGCCCAGCTTCAGGGCGAAGAACCAGATGGCGAGGAGGCCGAGCCAGAAGGCGGGGGCGGCTTCCAGGGTGTACGCGGCGGAGCTGACGGCCCGGTCGAGGAGGCCGCCGCGACGGCGCCCGGCGAGGACGCCGAGGAGGGTGCCGAGCGCGATGGCCACGGCGAAGGCGGTGGCGGCGAGCAGGACGGACCAGCCCAGGCGTTCGGTGATGACCTCGGCGACGGGCCGGCGCATGACGGCGGAGTCGCCGAAGTCGCCGGTGAGGGCGGCGGCGAGCCAGTCCCACCAGCGGGTGAGGAGGGGCCGGTCGACGCCGAGGTTGGCGCGGAGCTGGTCGAGGTTCTCCTGCGAGGCGGTGAGCCCGGCGGTGCCGGCGTAGGCCTTGACGGGGTCGAACGGGGAGGCCTCGGCGACGGCGAACACCGCGAGGGTGACGCCGAGGAGGACGGGGACGGCGGCCAGGGCGCGCCGTCCCGTCATCCGCGCCATGGCCCCCCAGGGGAGGCGGCGCTTCACTTCTGTGCCGCTCCGGCGTTCTTGGGCTTCCAGGTCTCGACGTTCCACCAGGGGCCGGCGGCGAGGCCGTGGTCGTGCGGCTCGGTCTGGGTGCTCGGGCCGTCCCAGGAGTCGTTCACGACGTAGAGGTGGTCGATGTGGGTGAGGAAGGTGTAGCCGGGGTTCTTCACCAGTTCGCGCTGGACGGTGTCGTACGCGGCGTGCCGCTTGGCGGGGTCGTCGGTGCGGCGGCCGTCCTCCAGGGCCTTGTCGACGGTCTTGTTGTCGTACCAGGCCATGTTGTTGAAGCCGTCGCCGCCGAGGGAGGACTTCAGGAGGAGGTACTGGTCGAAGTCGGGGTCGCCGGGCGAGCCGCCGCCGGCGAGGACCGCGTCGGTCTTCATCCGGGGCTCGATGACCTCCCAGGTGCCGGCCTGGGTGGTGATGTCGATGCCGGCCTTCTTGGCGTCGGAGGCGTAGGCGAGGGCGTGGTCCTGGCGGAGCTTGTCGCCGGAGAGGTACCAGAGCGGGAAGGCGGCGCGGGCGCCGTCCTTGACGCGGACGCCGTCGGGGCCGGGCTTCCAGCCGGCCTCGTCGAGGATCTTCTGCGCCCCGGCGAGGTCGTGGCGGCGCTCGGTGCCCTCGGTGAACCAGGGGCTGTCGGTGGGGACGGGTCCGTAGGCGGCCTTTCCGGCCCCTTCGAGGATCTTGTCGACCATGGTCTCCCGGTCGACGGCGAGGTCGAGGGCGCGGCGGACGGCGGTGTCGCCGGTCACCTTGTTGTGGGTGGGGAGGGTGACCGTGCGGTAGTCGTAGGTCTTCGCCGTCCAGGTCTTCTTGGACTTGTCGGTCTTGAAGCCGGCGGCGAGGTTGGGCGGCAGGATGGCGCCGTCGAGGTCGCCGGCGCGCAGCCGGGTGGCGCGGACGTCGTCGTCCTTGATGATCGCCATGGTGAACTTCTTCACCCGCGGCGCGCCGTTCCAGTAGGTGGGGTTGGCCTTGAAGCTGAGCTTCTCGCCCTTGGACCAGCCGGTGAGGACGTACGGTCCGGTGCCGATCGGCCTGGTGGTGAAGGCGCCGGTGTTGACGTCCTGCTTCGCGGCGACGTGCTCGGGGGCGATGGCGTGGACGGTGCGCTCGGCGAAGGGCGCGTAGGGGTACTTGAGCCGGAAGACGACGGTGTCGTCGCCGACCGACTCGACGCTCTTGAGGGCGTCGAGCTCGGTGCGGGAGGGGTTGTTCGTCTTCGGGTCGAGGATCGTCCGGTACGTGAAGACGACGTCCTTCGCGGTGAAGGGCGCGCCGTCGCTGAAGGTCACGTTGTCGCGGAGGTTGTAGGTGTAGGTGAGGCCGCCGTCGCTGACGTGGGGCAGTTCGCGGGCGAGGGCCGGGGTGAGCTTCATGTCGGCGTCGAAGGCGAGGAGGCCGTCGAATATCTTCGAGTTGCCGTCCTTGCCGTAGCCGAGGAGGGGGCTGAGGCTGTCGGGCTCGTAGGCGATGCCGACGACCGCGGAATCCTTGGGCCCGCCGGCGCCGTCGGCGGTGGAGCCGGGGTTCGTGCAGGCCGCGGCGGTGAGGGCGAGGGAGCCCGCCAGCACCGTGGCCGCCGCGTTGCGGATGGATCGGGCGGTCATCGTGTCCGTACCCCTTTTTGAAGATCAACTGTTTTTGCCAACAGCATGCAATTAAACAGTATGTATAAGGGGTACGGACAGACGGCCCCTTACACGGGCGCCGGGAGGTCCACCAGGGCCGCGATCACGTCCTGGTGGCGGCCCGCCGAACCCAGCGCGATCTGGTCGGCCTTGGCCCGCTTGAGGGCCAGGTGCGCGGGGTGCTCCCAGGTCATCCCGATCCCGCCGTGGAGCTGGACGCACTCCTCGGCGGCCCGGACCGCGACCCGGGAGCAGTGGGCCTGGGCGACGGCCACGGTGAGCGGGGCGTCCGGAGCGTCCTTGGCGAGGGCGTCGGCGGCGGCGCGGGCGGCCGCCCTGGCCCCGACGACGTCCAGCCAGAGCTGGGCCATGCGGTGCTTCAGGGCCTGGAAGGAGCCGACGGGCCGGTTGAACTGGTGGCGCTCGCGGGTGTACCGGACGGTGTCCTCCAGGCACCGTTCCGCGAGGCCGAGTTGCTCGGAGGCGAGCAGTCCGGCGCCCGCGAGCAGTCCGCGCCGGACGGCCGCGCGGGCGGCGTCCGGTCCGGCGAGCCGGGTGCCGGTGCCGGGTTCCGTGGTGACCCGGGCGAGCGGACGGGTGAGGTCGAGCGGGGTCCGCGGCTCGATCACCGCCTCGCCCGCCGGTACGGCGTACAGGCCGTCGGCGCGCGGGACGAGGAGGACGCCGGCGGCGGTGGCGTCGGCGACGGCCGCCGCGGAGGGCGCGGTCGGCGGGTCCGCGTCCGGAGCCGTCGACAGGGGGACGGCGAGGACCGCGACCGTGCCGCCGCCCGCGACGGCGGCGAGGAGTTCGGCCGCCGGGGCGCTCTCCGCCGCGAGGGCGAGCAGGGTCTCGGTGGCCACCACCGCGCTGGTGAGGTAGGGCAGCGGGGTGACCGCGCGGCCCAGTTCCTCCAGGACGACGGCGGCCTCGCGGTGGCTCGCGCCCTGGCCGCCGAGCTTCTCGGGGACGAGGAGTCCGGCGGCGCCGATGTCGGTCGCGAGGGACTTCCAGAGGCCGGGAACGTACGGGGTGTCCGTCTCGATCCGGTCGAGGAGGACCGCGTGCCCGGCCCGGTCGGCGAGCAGGGCGCGGACGGCCGCCCGCAGGTCGTCCTCGGTCTCGGAGTAGAGGAGGTCCGGCTGGTCCGTCATCGCGCGAGGTCCTTCCAGGGGACGTCCTTGTCGTTGCGGGGCTCGGAGGGCAGGCCGAGGACCCGCTCGGCGACGATGTTGAGGAGCACCTCGCTGGTGCCGCCCTCGATCGAGTTGCCCTTGGAGCGCAGGTAGCGGTAGCCGGCGTCGCGGCCGGCGAAGTCGACCAGTTCGGGGCGGGTCATGGTCCACTCCCCGTACAGCAGGCCCTCGTCGCCGAGGAGTTCGACCTCCAGGCCGCTGATGGCCTGGTTGAGCCGGGCGAAGCCGAGCTTCATGGCGCTGCCCTCGGGGCCGGGCTGTCCGGCGACGAGCTGCTGGCGGAGGCGTTCGCCGGTGAGCCGGGCGACCTCGGCGTCGACCCAGAGGTCGAGGAGGCGCCGGTGCAGCTCGTGGGTGCGCAGCTCGGGGCGCTCGCGCCAGGTGGCGGCGGCCTTCCCGATCATGCCGCCCTCGCGGGGGATCCGGGCTCCGCCGATGGAGACCCGCTCGTTCATCAGGGTCGTCTGTGCCACCCGCCAGCCGTCCCCGACCTCGCCGAGGCGGTGGGCGTCGGGGATGCGGACGCCGGTGAGGAAGACCTCGTTGAACTCGGCCTCGCCGGTGATCTGGCGCAGCGGCCGGACCTCGACGCCGGGGTCGGTCATGTCGCAGACGAAGTAGGTGATGCCCCGGTGCTTGGGGGCGTCCGGGTCGGTGCGGGCGATGAGGATGGCCCAGCGGGCGAGGTGGGCGCTGGAGGTCCACACCTTCTGCCCGTCGACCACCCAGTCGTCGCCGTCCCGGACGGCCCGGGTGCCGAGGGCGGCGAGGTCGGATCCCGCGCCGGGCTCGCTGAAGAGCTGGCACCACACCTCCTCGCCGACCCACAGCGGCCCCAGGAAGCGGCGCCTGACCTCGTCGGAGCCGTACGCGAGGAGGGTGGGGGCGGCCATGCCGAGGCCGATGCCGATCCGGCGCGGGTCGTTGTCGGGGGCGCCCGCGGCGGCGAGTTCGGCGTCGACGACCGTCTGGAGGGCGCGGGGCGCGTCGAGCCCGCCGAGGCCGACGGGGTAGTGGACCCAGGCGAGTCCGGCGTCGAAGCGGGCGCGCAGGAAGGCGGTGCGGTCGGTGGTGGCGGGCGGGTGCGCGTCGAGGAGGGCTTGGGTGCGGGCCCGGAGGCCGTCGGCGTCGATCGCGTGCGGGGTCGTACGGGTCACGCCCCGGCTCCTTCCGGGAGGACGACCAGGCGGCCGGTGGTGGTGCCGTCGGCGACGCGCCGGACGGCGTCGGCCGCGCCCGCGAAGGGGACGCGTTCCGCGACGAGCGGCTTGATCAGGCCCTTGGCGGCGTAGGCGGTGAGGGTCTCGTGGCAGCGGCCGATCGAGGCGGGGTCCTTCACCGCGTACAGGCCCCAGTGGAGGCCGAGGACCGAGTAGTTCTTGACCAGGGCGTGGTTGAGGGCGGGCGCGGGGACGGTGCCGCTCGCGAAGCCGACGACCACGATCCGGCCCTCGAAGGCGACGCACTTCGCGGACTGCTGGTAGGCCTCGCCGCCGACCGGGTCGTAGATCACGTCGGCGCCCCGGCCGCCGGTCGCGGCCTTGACGGCGGCGACGACGTCCTCGGAGCGCCGGTCGATCACCAGGTCGCAGCCGAGGGCGCGGGCGACGGCGGCCTTCTCGGGTCCGCCGACGACGCCGATGACGGTGGCGCCGGCCGCCTTGCCGAGCTGGACGGCCGCGCTGCCGACGCCGCCGGCCGCCGCGTGGACGAGAAGGGTCTCGCCCTCCTTCAGGGCGGCGCGGCGGTGCAGGCCGAACCAGCCGGTCTGGTAGCCGATGTGGAGCGCGGCGGCCTCGGCGTCGTCCAGCGACTCGGGGGCCGGGAGCAGTCCGGCGGCGTCGGCGAGGGCGTAGTCGGCGAAGCCGCCGTGCGGGAGGGCGGCGGTGGCGATGACCCTGCGGCCGTCCTCGGTCTCGGCGCAGACCTCCACGCCGGGGGTGAAGGGCAGCGGGGGGCGGACCTGGTAGTGGCCGCGGCAGAGCAGCGCGTCGGGGAAGTTGACGTTCGCGGCGCGGACCTTCAGGAGGACCTGACCGTCACCGGGGACGGGCGGTTCCACCTCTTCGCGGCGCATCACCGCGTCCGGTTCGCCGTTCTCGTACACACGCCATGCCTGCATCCGGGAGCCTCCTCCGTACCGTGCGGTCGGTTGCATACTAAGCGGTCGCTTGCGTCCGGGGAACAGTCCGGCCGGACTTCCCGGGAACGGGAACGGGCCGGCCGGACCTCCTGGAGAACGGACCGGTCAGGCGTCCCGGCTTCCCGGGGAGCGGGTCAGCGGGACTTCTCGGGCCGGGCCCTGACGTGCATGCGCTCCCCCTGCGGCCCGAACAGGCTCAGGAACTCCACCGGCCCCTCGGTGGTGGGCCCGAACCAGTGCGGGACGCGCGTGTCGAACTCGGCCGCCTCCCCCGCCGTCAGGACGACCTCGCGCCCGCCGAGGTGGAGCCGGAGCCTGCCCGAGAGCACGTACAGCCACTCGTACCCCTCGTGCACCCGGGGTTCCGGGGACTCGTACGGCTTCTCCTGGATCACCTTGTACGCCTGGAGGCCGCCGGGCTGCCGGGTCAGCGGGTACATCGTGCGCCCGTGCCGCACGATCGGCCTGGCCTTGACCCGGGGGTCGCCCACGGGCGGCGCGCCGACCAGCTCGTCGAGCGCCACCTGGTGGGCGCGGGCGAGCGGCAGGAGCAGTTCGAGGCTGGGCCTGCGCTGCCCGGATTCGAGGCGGGAGAGGGTGCTCACGGAGATGCCGGTGGCGGCGGAGAGCTCGGCCAGGGTTACGCCCCGGTCGCGGCGGACGCGGCGGAGGCGGGGGCCGACCTCGTTCAGCACGGCGTCGATGCGGTCGTCTTCGGTCATAGGTCCAGTGTTGCAGGAACGGCAAGTTCATTTGCGGTCACCGCAGACCCGGAGCGAACCTCGGCCCCATGAACGCACACACGGAGCAGTACGAGGTGGTGGTCGTCGGCGGCGGCGCGGCCGGTCTCAGCGCGGCCCTGGTCCTGGGCCGGTCGCGGCGGCGGACCCTGGTCGTCGACGCGGGCGAGCCCCGCAACGCCCCCACGGCCCACATGCAGGGCGTCCTCTCCCGGGACGGCACGAGCCCCGCCGCGTACCTGGCGGCGGGCCGGGAGGAGATCGCCGCGTACGGGGTGGAGTGGCGGGCGGGACGGGTCACCGGCGCGGCGCCGGACGGGCGGGACGGCTTCACGGTGTCGCTCGCGGACGGCACGGCGGTCGGCGCGCGGCGGCTCGTGGTGACGACCGGGCTCGTCGACGAGCTGCCGGAGATCGACGGGGTGGCCGAGCGGTGGGGCCGGGACGTGCTGCACTGCCCGTACTGCCACGGCTGGGAGGTGCGCGACCGGCCGTTCGGGGTGATCGCCCATCCGGCGATGCCCGCGCACCAGGCGCTGATGGTCTCCCACTGGTCCCCGGACGTGACCCTCTTCCTGCACACCGCCGCCGGGCTCTCCGAGCGGGAGGCGGCGCTGCTCGACGCGGCGGGGGTGGAGGTCGTGACCGGTGAGGTCGCCGGGCTCGCGGTGGAGGACGACCGGCTGACCGGGGTCCGGCTCGCCGACGGGCGGTTCGTGCCGCGCGAGGTGGTCTTCGTCGGGGCGACGCGGCTCGCGGCCCGGGACGGGGTGCTGCGGCAGCTCGGCGCGAAGACGGACGAGACGCCGTTCGGGGAGTTCGTCGCGGTGGACGGGACGGGCCGCACCAGCGTGCCCGGCGTGTGGGCGGCGGGGAACGTGACGGGCCCGCAGGAGCAGGTGGTCAACGCGGTGGGCCTGGGCTACCGGGCGGGCGTCACGATCAACACCGAGCTGCTGTTCGGCGACCTGGAGGCGGCCGTGGACGGCGGGGCCCCCTCCTGACGCCGCCCGGTCAGCGCGGGAACAGCTCGAAGGTGACGGCCGGCCGGCCGCCGAAGCGGTCGGCCGCCCGCCCCGTCGTCCCGGCGAGGAAGGACCGGACGTACTCCTCCGGGTCCTGGTCCGTCAGGGCCTCGATGTAGGTCCGGTGGCAGAGGAGCGAGCGGACCGCGCGCTCCAGGCCGGGGCCCGCGTCGACGGCGTGGGTCGGGGTGCTGGACGCGGCGACGGCGACCCAGCGGACGCCGTCCCACGGCTCCAGGCCCTCTTCCGTCAGCTCGGGGAAGATCCAGCGGTTCCCCGCGTCGGCCGCCGCGTCCAGGACGGCGCGGCCGACGGCCAGGTGGTCGGGGGTGTTCCAGGGGGCGCCGGGGCCGCCGCCCCAGGTGTCGCGGTGGTTGAGGGTGACGACGAGTTCGGGGCGGTGGCGGCGGATCGCGGCCGCGATGTCGCGGCGCAGCCCGGTGCCGTACTCGACCACGCCGTCCCGGTGGTCGAGGAACTCCACGGTGTCCACGCCGACGACGGCGGCGCTGTCCCGCTGCTCCCGTTCGCGCAGCGGGCCGCAGACGTCCGGGGCGAGGGCGTCGATGCCGGCCTCGCCCCGGGTGGCGAGGACGTAGACGACCTCCTTCCCGGCGTCGGTCCAGCCGGCGACGGCGGCCGCGCAGCCGTACTCCAGGTCGTCGGGGTGGGCGACGACGGCGAGCGCGCGGCGCCAGTCGCCGGGCATCTCGGTGAGGTCGGGGAGGTCGTTCTCGATCATGAACGCAGGATACGGGCCGCCTCCGGGCCCGTGGGGCGGAACGCACCGGCGAGGATCACCGACCGCGAGACGTGCCGGGGCCGGTCGGGGTTGAGGCCGCGCCGGTCGGCGAGGGCGACCGCGAGCTTCTGGGCGCGGACGAGGGCGGCGACCGGGTCGATGGCGTCGGCGGCGAACAGGGCGCCGGTGGACTCCACTTCGTCGCGCAGGCCCGAGGGGGCGGGGCCGAGGCACCAGACGAGGCTGGAGCGGTCGCTGATGCTGATCGGGCCGTGGCGGTACTCCATCGCCGCGTACGACTCCGTCCAGGCGCGGGCCGCCTCGCGCAGTTTGAGGGCGGCGTCGTCGGCGAGCCCGACCGTCCAGCCGGTGCCGAGGAAGGTGAACTGGCCGCGCCGCTCCCAGGCGGCGGGCAGCCGCTCGTACAGGACGAGTTCGGCGTCGGCGATCGCCGGTCCGAGGTCCACGCCGAGCCCGGCGCGCAGGAGTTGGAGGGCGGTGGTGGCGAACCGGGTCTGGAGGACGGAGCGTTCGTCGGCGAAGCCGAGGTCGAGGACCCGATCGGCGAGCCGCCCGGCAGGGCTGTCGGGCGCCCCGGTGAGCACGAGCGCGGGAACGCGTCCTGCGGCGCGGGCGAGCAGGTCCACGACCTCCGTGGTGGTGCCGGAGCGGGTGAGGGCCACGATCCGGTCGTAGCCGCGTCCGAGCGGGGTCCGGTCGGAGGCGGGGAAGGCGTCGGTCTCGCCCGCGCCGAGGGACTCGCGCAGGGCCGCGTAGGCGCGGGCCATGAAGTACGAGGTGCCGCAGCCGACGACCGCGACGCGCTCGCCGCGGGCCGGCAGCAGCCCGGCGTGCCGCTCCGCGTCCTCGGCGGCGCGGCGCCAGCAGTCGGGCTGTCCGGCGATCTCCGCGCCGACGTGGGTGCTCATGTCCGGGTCCTCTCCTCGCGGGGCCCTCGGGGCCCGCTGCGAGTTCTACCGGCGCCCGTCGGGGCCGCGCCATGTGCGGGAGGGGCCCGTCGCTTGGACTTTTGCGCGCCGCCGACGCGGACGCCCCCGCCGGGACCGCGGATCACACGGCGGGGGCGTGCCGGTCACGGGTCGGGCGGGTCAGGAGGTGGGGAAGTCGTCCGCCGTCCTGATGCGGTCCCGGACCCAGACGCCGGCGGGCTTGAGCGACCCGGTGCCGGTCCAGGGGCCGCCCTTGTCGCAGGTGCCGGTCTTGAAGACCGCGCCGCTGCGCTCGTCGTCGGAGAAGTTCCAGTTGACCCAGCTGATCTTCTTGGCGGCCATGAGGTCCAGGTACTTCTGCGTCATGGCGAAGTCGTCGGCCCCCTCGCCCGCGTAGTTCTGGGTGCCGAACTCGGTGACGAAGACGGGCAGTTTGTCGGCGGCGCGGGAGAGGGTCCTCAGGTACTCGTCCCGGTGCGAGTACGCGTAGAAGTGGAAGGTGTACATGATGTTGGCCGCGTTCACCGGGCTGGAGACGACCTCGGACTCGGTCGCGCCCTCCGAGACGCCGAACGAGGACCACGCGCGCGTGCCGACGAGGACCGGGGTCTCGGGGTCCTTGGCGCGGACGACGGGGATGAGCTGCTCGGCGTAGCTCTTGATCCTGGACCAGGACACGCCGCTGGGCTCGTTGGCGATCTCGTACAGCAGGTTGGTCTTGCTCCCGTGCCGCTGGGCGATCTCGGTGAAGAAGGTCTTGGCGCGGGAGAGGTTGTGGTGGGGGTCGCCCGGGTCGAGCATGTGCCAGTCGACGATCACGTACATGCCGCGCGCGGTGGCCTGCTCGATGAGCGCGTGGGCGAGGTCGGTGTACTTGCGCGGGTCGGTCTCGTAGCCGCCCTCCTGGACGTACGTGGAGACGCGCAGGACGTCGGCCTTCCAGTCCTTGGCGAGGGCGTCGAGCGAACCGCCCGTCAGACACCGGCCGTACCACTGGGTGCCGTGCGAGGACATGCCCCGGAGCTGGATCGGCTTGCCGTACCGGTTGCAGAGCTTGGTGCCGCAGACCTTGAGCTGTCCGTTGATCGCGGCGGGGGTGGTGGCGGCCGCCTCGGCCGGCACGGCGGGGGCGGGAGCGGGTGCGGCGTTCACGGCCGGCGGGGCGGCGGCGAGGCCGAGGAGCAGGGCGCCGAGGGCGGTGCCGGCGACGCCGAGGCGACGCGCGCGGGGTCGTACGGTTCGTGCGGAAGTCATGGGGGTCTCCACGGAACGACGAACGAGGGCTGGCCGCCGGAGGGTTGACGCCTCCGGGACTGGAAGGAAACCTTCCTAACGAATGGATAGCAGGGTCGCGGACCGCCCCGCAAGGGTCGTGACGGGAGACGCCGTCCGGCGGGCGGGGAGCGAGCCGGCCGGCGGTCCGCCGTGGCGTCGGCTCGCCAGGAGGCCCTTGCGCGCGAGGTAGTTCCGCGCCACGTCCTCCGGAAGGCGGCGCCAGCTGTCCACCTGTTCGTTGAGGTTCGCCAGGTCGGCGGTGGTCAGGACGGTGTTGAGCCGGTCGAGCGCGCGGACGACGTCCTCGTTCCCGGCCCGCTCCCGGTTGACCACGGGCACGACGAGGTCGGCGTTCTGCAGGTGCTTGTCGTCGGCGAGCAGGACGAGCCCGAAGTCGTCGAGGGTGGCGTCGGTGGTCGTGGTGAGGACCATCTGGTCCCGGCCGCTCCGGACGGCCTGCTTCGCCTGCGTCGTCCCGACGCCCTTCAAGTCGACGGCGGTCACGTCGATGCCGTAGACCTCCTTCAGGCCGGGGGCGCAGTACGGCCGCCGGACGCATTCGTCCCCGGCCGCGAGCCGGACGGGGAGGCCGCTGGCGCCGAGGTCGCCGAGGGTCTTCAGGCCGTGCTCGGCGGCGAAGGCGGCGGTGACGGCGAAGGCGTTCTGGTCGGCGGCCCGGCCGGGGTCGAGGACGGTCAGGCCGCGCGGCCCGGCGAGGGCCCGGAGGGCCTTCATGGTGGCGGCCGGGTCGGGCGAGCCGACGGTCGGCGCGTCCGGCCCGTTGGCCTTGGCGTTCAGCCAGTCGGCGAAGGTGGCCGCGTACTCCGGCACGACGTCGATCTGCCCGTTCTCCAGGGCCGGTTCGTACAGCTCGCGGTTGGTGACGGAGAGGATCTTCGTGGAGTGTCCGGCGTCCTGGAGCAGCAGGGCGTACATCTGGGCGAGCAGGTCGCTCTCGGTGAACCCGGCCGAGCCGACGGTCAGCCGGCGCCCGTCGCCGGGCCGTCCGGTGACGGCGCCCCGGTCCTCCAGGGACGGGCCCGTGGAGCAGCCCCCGCAGATCGCCGCCAGGAGGCAGAGGGCGAGGGGACGGGACGCCCTCATGCGCCGCCGCTCCCCCGGGTCCCGGCGGGGGTCAGGCGCCGGATCCCCTCGAAGGCCCCCTCCACCAGGAGGGCGAGCGCCGCGACGAGGCAGGCCCCGGCGACGACCTGCGGCGTGGAGGCGAGGTTGAACCCGGCGGTGATGATCCGGCCGAGGCCGCCGCCGCCCGCGAGCGCGGCCACGGTGGCGGTGGCGACGAGCTGGACGGCGGCGATCCGCACCCCGGTGAGGACCATCGGCAGCGCGAGGGGCAGCTCGACCCGGGCGAGGACCTGGCCGCCCGTCATGCCCGTGCCCCGGGCGGCCCGTACGACGTCGGGGTCGACGCCCCGCATCCCGACGTACGCGTTGGTGAGCAGCGGGGGCACGGCGAACAGGACGAGGGCGATGATCGTCGGCCACTCCCCGTACGGGCCGAGCGGGCCGAGCAGGAGCAGGACGAGGACGGCGAAGGTGGGGACGGCCCGGCCGGCGTTGGCGAGGTTCACGGCGAGCCCGCCGCCCCTGCCGAGGTGTCCGAGGACCAGGGCGGTCGGCAGGGCGATCGCGCAGCTCAGGGCGAGGCAGACGACGGTGAGGAGGACGTGCTCGCCGAGCCGGTGCCAGACGCCGTTCTCGCCGGACCAGTGGGCGGCGGTGGTGAGCCAGGACCAGGCGGCGGAGACGGTGTTCACGCGGACCGCGCCCGGGTCCAGGGGGTGAGCAGCCGCTGGACGCCGAGGAGGAGCAGGTCGGCGGCGACGGCGATGACGACGCAGAGGACGGAGGCGGTCAGGACCTGGGCCTTGAAGTAGGTGTTCATCCCGGAGTAGATGAGGTTCCCTAGGCCGCCGTGGCCGACGATCGCGCCGATGGTGACGAGGGAGACGGCGGAGACGGCGGCGATGCGCAGCCCGGCCATGGCGGCGGGCAGGGCGAGGGGCAGCTCGACGGCGAGGAGGAGCCGGAGCGGCCCGTACCCGAGGCCGCGCGCGGCCTGCCGGGTCTCCTCGGGGACGGCCCGGAACCCGGCGAGGAGGTTGCGGACGAGGAGGGTGAGCGAGTACAGGACGAGGCCGGCCACGACGAGGGCGGCGGAGAGCCCGTACAGGGGCAGGAGCAGCGAGAACATCGCGAGCGCGGGGATCGTGTAGAGGAGCGTGGTGATCCCGAGGACGGGGGCCGCGACCCAGCGCAGGCGGCGGGCGGCGATCGCCAGGGGCAGCGCGATCAGGAGGGCGAGGGCGACGGAGGCGCCGGTGAGCTGGAGGTGCTGGACGACGGCGTCGGCGAGGATCTCCCTCCGGGTGGAGAGGTAGGCACCGCAGACCCACTCGTTGCGGGCGAGGCAGTCGTCGGGCGGCGCGGTCACGCTCCCATTCGAGGCGGTACGGGCCTCCTCCGCACTCCGGCCGGGCCCGTCCGGGGGTGCGGGGAACCTCCCGGACGGGCCCGCGGCCGGGCGCTCAGGCCTCCTGGAGCACGGACAGGACGTTGCCCGCCGGATCCGTGAACCAGGCGACGGCCGGTCCGTCGGGGCCCCGCACGATGCCCCTGTCGTCGGCGTCGAAGCCGGGGTAGCGCTCCAGGGTCACGCCGCGTCCCACCAGCTCGTCGACGGTCCGCTCGATGTCGTCGACCTGGAAGTTGAGGATCGTGAAGGAGGCGGGGGCGTGGTCGTCCTTGGGGTACACGAGGACCCGCGCGCCGCCCGCCAGGACGAGGAGGAGCATCTCCATGCCCTCGGGTCCCGACTCCTCCACCTCCAGGCCGAGGGTCCCGCCGTAGAACCGCCGGGCGGCGTCGATGTCGTCGACCGAGAAGCCGCTGAACGCCGGGGTCTCGCCGAACATGGCGCACTCCCTTCCGGAGTCCGTTCCGGGGGCCTCCGGCGAGGCCCCCTTCCAGGATCCGCCGACGGCGGGAGATCCGCCGCTCGGCTCAGGGCGCGATCGGCAGCTGCCGCTTGTGCTCGGTGAGCTCGTAGCGGCGGACGATCGCGTCGAAGGCCTCCCGGGAGACCGGCTCGCCCTCCAGGAAGTCGTCGATCTCGTCGTACGTGACGCCGAGCGCGTCCTCGTCGGGCTTGCCCGGGTCGAGGGTCTCCAGGTCGGCCGTGGGGACCTTCCGCACCAGGCCGTCCGGGGCGCCCAGCTCGGCGGCGACCGCGCGGACGCGCCGCTTGGTCAGACCGGTCAGCGGGACGACGTCGGCGGCGCCGTCGCCGAACTTGGTGAAGAAGCCGGAGACGGCCTCGGCCGCGTGGTCGGTGCCGACGACCAGGCCGTCGTGGGCGCCGGCGACCGCGTACTGGGCGATCATCCGCTGGCGGGCCTTGATGTTGCCCTGCACGAAGTCCTGGTGGTGGGGGTCGCGGAAGGCCACGTCGGCGGCGAGGCACGCCTCCAGGGCCGCGTCGCTCGCCGCCTTCACGTCCACGGTGAGGACCTTGTCGGGGCGGATGAACTCGAGGGCGGTCTGCGCGTCCTTCTCGTCGGCCTGGACGCCGTAGGGCAGGCGCATCGCGTAGAAAACGGCGTCGTGGCCGGCGGCGCGGGCGCGCTCCACGGCGAGCTGGCAGAGCCGGCCGGCGGTGGTGGAGTCGACGCCGCCGCTGATGCCGAGCACGAGCGCGCGCAGTCCGGTGGAGGTGAGCCGCTCCGCGAGGAAGGCCACCCGGCGCTCGATCTCCGCCGCCGGGTCGAAGGTGCCGGACACCTGGAGGTCCCGGGCGATCTGCTGCTGGAGGGCGGTGGACGCCGGGTCGGTCACGTGGGGTCTCCTCGTCGTGGGTCGTTCGCTCGTACGGGCCGTGGCACTCGTCCGCGCGTACGGCCCGCACCGCTCGTACAGGGGCCGACTCTACGCACCGGAGGGCCGTGCCGTCGCCGCGTGCCTCCCCGGCCCGTGTCGGTGCGTTCCGGCAGGTCGGGCGGCACGCGCGGGGGACGGCGGTGGCGGTCGGTGCCGCGTGCCGGTCCCGTGGCACGGATGTCCCGGTGCGCCGGGCCCGAAACGTGTCAGGCGTGCCCGGGGCCGCGCAGGGCGCGGTCGAGACCGTCCTGCGGGAGGCCGGTGAGGGCGCGGAGGAAGATCTCCTCGTAGGCGGGCTCGCCGATCGAGGCGCGGACCGTGTCCGTGTACTTCTCGTGCAGGGCCCGCAGGCCGGGCAGGCCGCGCCGGGGCTGGCCGGTGGAGCGCCAGTACGCCTCGCCGGTGCCGGAGACGTCCGCGGCGCGCTCGCCCTCGCCGGCCGCCGCGAGGGCGGTGGCCAGGACGTCGAGGCCGAGGGCGACGCCGAGGCTCGCGCCGAGGCGGCGGGTGCCTTCGAGCATGGCGCGGGCGTGGCCGGAGGCGGCGGCCGGGTCGCCCTCCAGGAGAGCGGTGAGGGCGAGCTGGTACTCCAGGGCGGTGCGGGTCCAGTGCTCGTCGAGCTCCTCGCAGAGGGCGCGCAGCCGGAGCGCCCGCTCCCGGGCCTCCGCGAGCCGGCCCAGACCGGTGAGGGCGAAGACCCGCACGAGGTGGCAGCGGAGCCGGGCGGCGGAATCGGCCGGTCCGCCGCGGGCGGCGTCGAGGACGTGGCCCACGACGACGTGGGCGGCCGTCGGGCGGCCGGTGGTGAGGGCGAGGAGGCCGGCGAGGGCGGCGGCGTCGAGGGGGTTGTGGGCCGGGCCCGGCCCGCCCGCCGCCCCCCCCCCCCCCCCCCCCCCCCCGGGGGGGGGTTTATAAAAAAAAACAAACACCACACACAAAAACAAAA
>NZ_JBSHHY010000045.1:33877-42762 GCF_053618675.1 Streptomyces sp. NPDC055632
AGAACAACCCCCCCCTTGGGGCGGGACGCGCACTTGTTTTATATCCCCCGGGGGCGGGGGGGGGGGGGGGGGCGGGGGGTCGGGGGTTCGGGCCGCGGGGCGGGCCCGGGCGGGCCACCTCACCCTGCTCCGCACTCCCGGTGTGTTCGGCGTATTCGGCGTGCCGGGCCTCGCGGGCGCAGCGCTCGCTGACGTCCTGGGCGGGGCCGAACTCGCCCTGGAGGACGAGGGTGACGCCGAGGGCCCACAGGGCGCGGGCGCGGGCGCGGCCGCGGGCCTCGGCGAGGAGCAGGGCCTGTTCGAGGCCGTCGCGGGCCTCGCGGAGGCGGCCCCGGCAGGACCAGGCGAAGGCGACCGAGCCGACGAGGTCGAGGGCGGCGTCGGGGTCGGTGCGCAGGAGCCGGTCCAGGGCGGTGCGCAGATCGGTGTGGTGGGCGTCGACGGTGCGGTACCAGCGGAGCTGGCGGGCGCCGTGCCACTCGGTCTCGGCCCGGCGGGCCAGGCCCCGGAAGTGGGCGGCGTGCCGGTCGGCGACGGCTCCGGCCTCGCCGGTGCGGTCCAGCCAGGTCGCCCCGTACTCGCGGATCGTGTCGAGCATCCGGTGGCGTCCGGCGG
Source organism: Streptomyces sp. NPDC055632 (assembly GCF_053618675.1). NCBI lineage: Bacteria > Bacillati > Actinomycetota > Actinomycetes > Kitasatosporales > Streptomycetaceae > Streptomyces > Streptomyces sp. NPDC055632. Next base: position 34,493 of record NZ_JBSHHY010000045.1, read on the forward strand.
CGTCGGGCGGGCGGACCACGGAGGAGCGGACGAGTCCGTCGAGCGCCTCCGGCAGGGTCGCGCGGTCCAGCGGGCCGCCGGTGCACACGGCGGTCGCGGACGCGAGGTCGAAGGGGCCCCGGAAGACGGAGAGCCGGGCCCAGAGGAGGCGTTCGAGCGGGGTGCTCAGCTCGTGGCTCCAGCCGATGGCGGCGCGCAGGGTCTGGTGGCGGCTGGGCCAGACCCGCTCGGTGTGGGCGAGCAGGTCGAAGCGGGCCCCGGGCGCGGCGTCGAGGCGGGAACCGAGCTGGTCGCGCACGGCTTCGGCGCCCTGGAGGCGGATCTGGGCGGCGGCGAGTTCGAGGGCGAGCGGGATGCCCTCCAGGCGTACGCAGATCTCGCCGGCGGGTCCGGCGGCGGGGAAGTCCTCCCCGGCGGCGCGGCGCAGCAGGGCCAGGGCGTCCGGCCCTGCGGGCGGCAGCGGGTCGAGGGCGATCGTCTCCTCGCCCGCGACGCCGAGGGGCCGGCGGCTGGTGGCGAGGACGGTGAGGCCGGGGGCGGCGGCGAGGAGTTCGGCGACGAGCCGGGCGCAGGGTTCGGCCAGGTGCTCGCAGGAGTCCAGGACGAGCAGCAGCCGGTCGGCGGCGAGGCGGCGGCAGAGGCCGGTGGCGGCCGTGCCGGGGGTGTGGTCGGCGAGGTCCACGGAGTCGGCGACGAGCGCGACGAGCAGCCGCTCGCCGTCGAGCTGGCCGAGGTCGGTCCACCAGGCCCCGTCCGGGTACCCCTCGGCGGCCCGGTGTGCGGCGCGCAGCGCGAGCCGGGTCTTCCCGACTCCCCCGACGCCGGTCACGGTGACGAGGCGGTGCTCCGCCAACGCGGCGGAGACGCGCTCCAGTTCCGTGCGGCGTCCCACGAAACCGGGGTTCTCGTCCGGCAGATGTCCACGCACGGAAGCAGTGTCCCTCATATGTCCCCCGAACGGGTGCCTCCGGGCGCTTCGTTACGCACCCACGATCCGTCGCGCGCCTGCGATCCGTCGCACGTCCGCAATCCGTCGCCCTCCTACGATCCGTCCCCCGCCCACGGCCGCAGCTTCTCCGGGTTGCGGACCACCCAGATCCTGGCGACGCGCCCGTCGGCGACGTCGAACGCGGCCACGGTCACGACGGCGCCGTCCTTCCGGGCCACCAGGCCGGGCACGCCGTTGACCGACCGCTCCAGGAGTTCGAGGCCCGGCGCCCTGTCGGCGATGGCCACCATGTACCGGGCGATGCGCGTACCGCCCTCGACCGGGAGCAGGACGGTGCCGACCATGCCGCCGCCGTCGGCGGTCATCACGGCGGCCGGGTCGAGGAGGCCGACCAGGGCGGCGATGTCCTTGGTCTCCCACGCCTCCTTGACGTGTCGCACCACGTCGGCCCGGCCGGTCGCCGGTGCCGGGCCGTGCGCGGTGTCCACCCGCCGCCGGGCGGAGGACGCCAGCTGCTTGCAGGCGGCGGGGGTCCGGCCGAGGACGCCCGCGATCTCGGCGAACGGGTACCGGAAGACGTCGTGCAGGACGAACGCCACCCGCTCGGCGGGCGTCATCGACTCCAGGACGACGAGGAAGGCCATGGCCACCGACTCGTCCAGGACGATCCGGTCGGCGGGGTCCCCGGGGCCTGCGGAGGAGCCCGCGCGGTCCCACTCGGCGCGGTCGGGCAGCGGCTCGGGCAGCCAGGCGCCGACGTAGCGTTCGCGGCGGGCCCGTGCCGAGCCGAGCAGGTCCAGGCAGATGCGGCCGGTCACCGTCGTCAGCCAGGCCCCCGGGGACAGGATCTCCTCCCGGCGGCTCCGGGGCAGCCCGTACCAGCGCGCGTAGGCGTCCTGTACGGCGTCCTCGGCCTCGGTCACCGAACCGAGCAGCCGGTAGGCGACGTTGATCAGCCGTCCTCGCTCACCGGCCGTGCCGTCCGTGCCGGTCCCCACGGTCCCCATGCCCCGGCCGCCCCCTTCGTCGTACCTTCGCGGCCCCCGCCTTACCTTTCGCGGGCCCGCGTCGTCGAACGGGTGAGACCTTATCGATCCACTGCCCGGGGGCGGGAAGCCCGGGGCGGAAAAGGGGACTGTGACATGACCACCCAGGTGACGGCACACGCGGAGCGCGGCTTCTCCTTCCTGAGGACCGCGATCCTCCTGCAGACCCTGACGCTCTTCCTCCAGGCGGTCTCCGCCGGGCTGCTGCTGACCTCGTCCCACGGAGGGACGCTGCACGACGTCGGTTCCCGGGTCATGTACGGGGCGTCGATGCTGTACGTGCTCGCGGCGGTGCTGGCGTGGAAGCCGGGCGGCGGCCCGCTCCGGCCCGTGTGGCACGCGTCGGGCTTCCTCGTCCTCGCCTCGGTCCAGGTGGTGGTCGGCATCGCGCACGTCCCGGCGGTCCACGTCCCGCTGGGGGTCCTGATGTTCGGTCTGAGCGTGCTGGCGCTCGCCCGGCGCTGAGGGCCCGTGCCGCCCCGCCGCCTCAGGGGTTCCCCGGGCGGTCCCCGTGCTCGCCCGGCACGGCCAGTTCCTCCACCGCGTCGGCGCCGACGACCGCGCCCGAGGACCTCTTGCCGCGCCGCAGGCGTCCTTCGAGCCGGGAGGCGAAGGTGGTGAGCGCGAAGTTGAGGATCACGAAGATCACGGCGACGACGGTGAAGCAGGCGATCGTGTTGGCCCCGTAGTTGGCGCTCATCGGGCGGACCGAGGCGAGGAGTTCGGAGAAGCCGAGCATCGCGCCGCCGAGCGCGGTGTCCTTGACGATGACGACGAGCTGGCTGACGAGGGCGGGCAGCATGGCGGTGACCGACTGCGGCAGGAGGACGTACGCCATGGTCTGGCCCTTGCGCATGCCGATGGCCTCGGCCGCGTCGGTCTGGCCGGCGGGGAGGGAGAGGATGCCGGCGCGGACGACCTCCGCGAGGACCGAGGCGTTGTAGAGGACGAGGCCGGTGACGACGGCGTAGAGGGGCCGGGTGTCCGGGCTGATGCCGGTGAACTCGGAGTAGGCGGCGTTCGCGAAGAGCATCAGGATGAGGACGGGGATCGCCCGGAAGAACTCGACGACGGTGCCGGCCGCGCCGCGCACGGCGCGGTGGTCGGAGAGGCGGAGGACGCCGAGGAGGGCGCCGAGGGGCAGGGCGATCGCCATGGAGAGCGCGGCGGCGATCACGGTGTTCTTCAGGGCGGGCAGGACGTACGTCTCCCAGACGCGGGCGTCCGTGAAGAAGGGCGCCCACTTGGACCACGCGAGCTGGTTCTTGTCGGCGAGGCCCGCGGCCACCCACCACGCCACGGCGGCGAGCGCGGCCAGGAAGAGCAGGGTCCACAGGAGGTTGCGGCGGCGGGCGCGCGGCCCGGGGGCGTCGTAGAGGACGGTGGGGCTGTCCTTCCGCGGCCGTCCCCGCCCGCTCCGGCCCCTCATCGCTTCACCGCCGCCTTCTTGGCCACCCAGCCGAGGAACAGGCCGGTGGGCAGGGTGAGGCAGAGGAAGCCGACGGCGAAGATCGCCGAGACCAGGATGAGCTGGGCCTCGTTCTCGATCATCTCCCGCATCAGCAGGGCCGCTTCGGCGACGCCGATGGCGGCGGCCACGGTGGTGTTCTTGGTGAGGGCGATGAGGACGTTGGCGAGCGGGCCGACGACGGAGCGGAAGGCCTGCGGGAGCACGATGATGCGCAGGACCTGGGGGAAGTTCAGGCCGATGGCGCGGGCGGCCTCGACCTGTCCGAGGGGCACGGTGTTGATGCCGGAGCGGAGCGCCTCGCAGACGAACGCGCTGGTGTAGACGGTGAGTCCGAGGACGGCGAGGCGGAAGTTGATGGTGGTGAACCGTTCGGCGCCCATGTCGACCCCGAGGGTCTGGAAGAGGCCGAGCGAGGTGAAGACGATGATGACGGTGAGCGGGATGTTGCGGACGACGTTGACGTAGACGGTGCCGAAGCCCCGCATGAGGGGGACGGGGCTGACCCGCATGGCGGCCAGCAGCGTCCCCCAGACCAGGGAGCCGATCGCGGAGTAGACGGTGAGCCGCACCGTCACCCAGAAGGCTCCGAGCAGGTCGTACCCCTGGAGGAAGTCGAACACGGCGGCCCGCTCACTTCACGACGACGCCGATCTTCGGGGCGGGTTCGTTCCGGTAGCCGGCCGGGCCGAAGTTCTTCTCCACCGCCGCGTCCCAGGAGCCGTCGGCGACCATCTTCTCCAGGGCCGTGTTGATCTTCTCCTTGAGGTCGCTGCCCTTCTGGACGCCGATGCCGTAGTTCTCGTTGCTCATCTTGAAGCCGCCGAGCTTGAACTTGTCCTTGAACTCGCTCTGCGAGGCGTACCCGGCGAGGATCGAGTCGTCGGTGGTGACGGCGTCGATGACGCCGTTCTCCAGGCCGGTCAGGCACTCGGAGTAGCCGCCGTACTCCTGGAGCTGGGCGTCGGGGGCGAGTTTCGTCTTGACGTTCTGCGCGGAGGTGGAGCCGGTGACCGAGCAGAGCTTCTTGTCGTTGAGGTCGGACGGCTGCTTGATCGAGTCGTCGTCGGCGCGGGTCAGGACGTCCTGGTGGGCGAGGAGGTAGGGGCCGGCGAAGTCGACCTTCTGCGCCCGTTCGTCGTTGATCGAGTACGAGGCCGCGATGAAGTCCACGTCGCCGCGCTGGAGCAGCGTCTCGCGGTCGGCGCTCTTGGCCTCCTTCCACACGATGGTCGACGGGTCGTGGCCGAGTTCCCTGGCGACGTAGGTCGCCACGTCGACGTCGAAGCCGGTGTACGTGCCGTCGGGGGTCTTCAGGCCGATGCCGGGCTGGTCGAACTTGATGCCGACGGTGATCTCGTCCTCCCCGTGGTCGCGGGGGACGGCGGCGTTCGCGAATCCGGCGGAGGTGAGGGAGAGGACGACGGCCGCGGCGGCGGCCGTGAGGGACCTGCCGGTCCTGAGCGGGTTCATGAGGATCACCCCAGGGGGTCTTTCGGCCGGGCCTCGGCCCGGTGCTTGCTCAGTGGTGGAGGATCTTGGAGAGGAAGTCCTTGGCGCGCTCGCTGCGCGGGGCGCCGAAGAACTCGTCCGGGGTCGTCGCCTCGACGATGCTCCCGTCGTCCATGAAGACGACCCGGTGGGCGGCGGAGCGGGCGAAACCCATCTCGTGGGTGACGACCACCATCGTCATGCCGTCCCGGGCCAGTTGCCGCATGACCTCCAGGACCTCGTTGATCATCTCGGGGTCGAGCGCGGAGGTCGGCTCGTCGAAGAGCATCACCTTCGGATCCATGGCGAGGGCGCGGGCGATGGCCACGCGCTGCTGCTGGCCCCCGGAGAGCTGGGCGGGGTACTTGTCCGCCTGCGAGGCGACCCCGACCCGGTCGAGGAGGGCGCGGGCCCGTTCCTCGGCCTCCTTCCGGTCCTTCTTGCGGACCTTGATCTGCCCCAGGGTGACGTTGCCGAGGACGGTCTTGTGCGCGAAGAGGTTGAAGGACTGGAAGACCATGCCGACGTCGGCCCTGAGGGCCGCCAGTTCGCGCCCCTCGGCCGGCAGGGGCCGTCCGTCGACGACGATCTCGCCCGCGTCGACGGTCTCCAGGCGGTTGATCGCGCGGCACAGCGTCGACTTGCCGGAGCCGGAGGGGCCGACGACCACGACGACCTCGCCCCGGTGGACCGTGAGGTCGATGGAGCGCAGGACGTGCAGGGTGCCGAAGTGCTTGTCGACCCCGCGCAGCACCACGAGCGCGTCGCCGCCGTCCGGGACGGGCATGGCACCCTCCTGGGTCACGCCCCCGCTTCGGGTCACGCCCCCCGTTCCGGGTCGCACCACCCCCGCTCGGCGGCTCCCTCCTCACGTTCATGCTCCGCCCTCCGCAGGACCCGCGCACGCCGGACCCGCCCTCGCCGGGCGGGGGCGCACGGAGGGTGAGGAGGCGTTCGCCGGGGCGTGACCGGCGGTCCGAGCCTGCGCGCGCGGCGGCTCCTTGGCCGACACTGGGGGTGGGAGTCGAGTGTGCGAGGAGGGTCCGCCATGAGCAGTGCCACGCCCAAGGTCAGCACGTTGCCCCCGGAGCACCGGGAGCGCCTGATGGCCTTCGCCGAGGACGTGTACTTCGAGTCCGGCCACCGCCTCTTCGAGGAGCAGCAGCACGCCGATCGCTTCTGGATCGTGAAGACGGGCGCGGTGACGCTCGACGCGCGGGTGCCGGGGCGCGGGTCGCCCGTGATCGAGACCCTGCACCACGGCGAGCTGGTCGGCCTCTCCTGGATGTTCCCGCCGTACCTGTGCCAGTCGGGGGCCGAGGCGATGACACCGGTGCGGGCGTACGAGTTCAACGCCCCGGCCGTCCGGTCGATGTGCCGCTCCGATCCGGAGTTCGGCGCCTCGGTCCTGTTCTGGCTGGGCTCGATCCTGGCGCACCGCCTCCAGGTGACCCGGGTCCGGCTCCTGGACCTGTACGCCCCGCACGGCAGCGGGATCATGGCCTGAGGCCGGTCCGCGGAGCCGCCCCGGGGCGGTGCGGGACCGGGCGGTACGGTGGGGCGCACCGCTGATCCACCCGTACGCGTCCCCGTACCCGCGACCGGCTGTGAGGCCCGCATGACCGACCCGACGACGGCACGCGGGGCGCTCGCCCTGGTGGCCGACGAGTTCACCGAACTTCCCTTCGACGAAGGCCCCTTGACCGGTGACGGGCCGATCGGCTGGTCCGGCTACTCCGCCGCGCACGCCCGCGCCGCCGCCCGGACCGGCGAGACCGAGTCGGTGGTCTGCGGGACGGGCACGGTGGGCGGGGTGGAGGTGGTGCTGATCTCCTTCGAGTTCCGGTTCCTCGGCGGTTCCCTCGGGGAGCGGACGGGGGCGCGGGCCGTCGCGGCCCACGCCCTGGCCCGGGAGCGGCGGCTGCCCGTGGTGGTCCTGCCGGCCACCGGCGGCAGCCGGATGCACGAGGGCATGCGGGCCCTGCTCCAGCTCCAGCACCTGGCCCGCGAGTCGGAGCTGACCCGGGCCGCCGGGCTGCCGCAGGTGGCGGTCCTGCGGGATCCGACGACCGGGGGCGGCTGGGCCACGCTCGGCGCGGGTTCGGACGTCGTCCTGGCCCTGCCGGGCGCGCAGGTCGCCTTCGCCGGTTCCCGGGTGCGGCCGCCGGACGCGGACCCCGCCGCGTACACCGCCGAGGCGCAGCTCGCGCACGGGCACGTCGACGCGATCGTGCCGCCGGAGGCGCTGCGCGGCGTCCTCGGGCGCTGGCTGTCCCTGCTCACCCGCCCGGCCGAGGGCCCGGTCCCGCCGCCGTACGCGCTCGGCGACCCCGGCGCGGCGCCCACGGCGAGCGGCCGGGAGGCCGTGGCGCGGGCCCGACACCCCGAACGGCCCCGGGCCGACGCGTACCTCGACGCCCATTTCACCCTCCGCGAGGAGATCTCCGGCGACCGCTGCGGCGGTGTCGACCCGGGCGTGCGGTGCGGCTTCGGGCGGCTCCCCGACGGGCGCACCGTCGCCTACGCCGCGCAGTGCGGCACCGCGACCCGCCCGGCCGGCTTCCGCACCGCCGCCCGGCTGGTGCGCCTCGCCGGCCGCCTCGGCGTCCCGGTGCTCACCCTGATCGACACCCCGGGGGCCGCCAACGACGCGGAGGCGGAGCGTTCGGGCGCGGGCAGCGCGATCGCGGACCTGTTCGCCGCCGTCGCGGGCGCGCGGACCCCGCTGACCTCGCTGCTCGTCGGGGAGGGCGGCTCGGGCGGGGCGCTCGCGCTCGCCGCCCCGGGGAACACCTGGGTCACCCCGGACGCGTACTTCTCCGTCATCGCGCCCGAGGCCGCCGCGGCCATCCTCAAGCGCGCGCCCGGAGAGGCCGGTGCGACGGCCGACGCGCTGCGGCTGCGGCCGCGCGACCTCGTCGACCTCGGGATCGCCCGGGGCGTGGTGGAGCACCGGCCCGGGTCGTAGGAACGCGTTCGCGGGAACGCGCGGCGGCGCATGGCGGCGGGGGAAACGGGCAGGGGCCGGGTAGCGGCTGTCCGGGCGGACGAGCGCCGGACGCCACCGTGAACGACGGAGGTGACGTCATGGTCCCCCTTCTCCTCGTCCTCCTGGTGATCCTGGTCCTGTTCGGCGCGGGCTTCGCGATCGAGGTGCTCTGGTACATCGCCATCGCCCTGCTCGTGCTCTGGGTGCTCGGCTTCTTCATGCGGAGCGGCAGCGGCCGCTGGTACCGCTGGTGAGCCCCTGGTGAGCCCGGTGAGCGGAATCGACGAAAGCGCTCGTGCCGTGTCCCGGACGGTCACCGTCCGGGAC